>JAYRMX010000032.1:0-11963 GCA_041912475.1 Myxococcota bacterium | reverse complement strand
TGCATGCGACGGCGGGCCGACGGCTCCGCAGCGCGCCCGCTACGCGCTCTGCAGCGTCTCCACGACCCGCCGCACGTGCCGGCGATCCTCGTCGGTGTCGAGCGGAAGATCGGTCGGGAGGTGGAGCGTCGCGAGCAGGCCGCCCCACGTCTCGCGCAGGGCGTCGCCGAGCTCGGCGAGCGGCGCGATGGTCGCGAACTGCGCCGCCATCTCGTCGGGGACGAGCGCCGTCATCTCGTCCCAGCGCCCCTCGAGCGAGAGCGCGTGCAGGCGCTCGCCGACGTCCTTCCAGCCGTGGACCTCGAAGACGGGGTGATAGGTTCGCGTCGACGCGTAGAACGCGACGCGCTGGCGGTGGAGCCGCTTCGCTTCGCCGAGCTCCGCGGCATTGCGGCCGGTGACGACGATCGGCGCGTGGAGGATCTCGACGTCCGCGAGCGAGCGCCCGGCGGCCTCCGTCCCTGCGGCGACCGCCGGCAGCATCACCTCGCGAACGTACTTCGGGGTGCAGACGGGGTGTGCGAAGACGCCGTCGCACGCCTCGCCGGCAAGGCGCGACATGTACGGGTTGAGCGCCGCGATGTGGATCGGGATCTGCGGGGCGGCGATCGGCTCGGGGCGGAAGACGGGCGGGAGCAGGGCGAAGCGGTACTGCTCGCCCTCGTACCAGCGCGGCGCCTCGGGGTGCTGGAAGGTCTCGAAGATCGCGCGAAGGCAGGCGACGTACTCACGGAGGCGCGGGCCGGGAGCGCCCGTCCACGGCACGCCGTAGCGGCGCTCGCTGTGGCCCTTGACCTGCGTGCCGAGCCCGAGCGCAAAGCGTCCGTCCGAGAAGCGCTGCAGGTCCCACGCCATCTGCGCGACGACCATCGGCGCGCGCGGAAACGCGATCGCGACGCCCGTCTCGAGCCGAACGCGCCGGGTGTGCTCGGCGGCGATCAGCAGCGGGAAGAACGGGTCGTGCCCCGCGGTCTCCGACGCGAGGATGGCGTCGAATCCGAGCGCCTCGATGCGCCGCGCGCGGGCGGCGAGGCCGGCGATGCCGAGCTCGCCGGGCTCGTGCGAGAAGCGGTAGGTCTCGATGAGGGCAATTCCGACACGCACCGTATCGTATGATACGCTGGCGGCCTCGACGCCGCGAGGCGCACGGGGTCGCCATGTTCGAGCACCTGCTCTCGCCGGGACGGATCGGCCCGATCGAGCTCCGCAACCGGATCGTCATGTCCGCGATGGGGACGAACCTCGCGGAGGCGAGCGGCCACGCGGGCGAGCGCATGCAGCGCTACTACGAGGAGCGCGCGCGAGGCGGCGCGGGCCTGGTGATCGTCGGAGTGGGAGCGGTCGCGCACCCGGTGGGCACCTGCATCCCGCGGCAGGTCGGGATCTCGGACGACGCGTTCCTGCCCGGCCTCAGCGCACTCGCGTCGCGCGTGCACGTGCATGGCGCGAAAGCCGCGATCCAGCTCCAGCACGCGGGAAAGGTCGCGACGCAGGACGTCGCGGCGGGCCGCCCGCTGTGGGTGCCATCGATCGCCGCCGGAAAGGGCGGCGACCTCCTCGATGACCTCGCGCCGCACGAGGCCGCGGCGGTGACCGCGCCGTTCACGCGGCCCGGCGCGAAGCTCGCCCTCCACGAGATGACGCCGGACGATGTCGCAACGCTCGCGGGCTGGTTCGCCGACGCCGCCGACCGCGCGCGGCGCGCGGGCTTCGGCGGGGTCGAGATCCACGGCGCGCACGGATATCTGCTCTCTTCGTTCCTGTCTCCCGCGTCGAACCGCCGAAGCGACGCGTACGGAGGCGATTGCGAGGGCCGCGCGCGGGCGCTCGTCGAGGTGATCCGCGCGGTGAAGGCGCGCGTCGGGAGCGACCTCGCGGTCTGGGTGCGGCTCGATGCGAAGGAGTTCCGGATCGAGAACGGAATCACGCCCGAGGACGCGCAGCGAACCGCCGAGCTCGCGGAGGAGGCTGGCGCCGACGCCATCCACGTGACGGCCTACGCGGACCCGACGAGCGGCGTGGCCTTCACCGACGCTCCGCTCGTTCACCGGCCGTGCGGATACGTGAAGCTCGCCGAGGCGATCAAGCGGCGCGTTCGCGTGCCCGTGATCGTCGTGGGAAGGATCGAGCCGGCCGAGGCCGATTCGCTCGTCGCCGAGGGAAGGGCAGACTTCGTCGCGATGGCGAGGCCGCTGCTCGCCGACCCGGCGCTCCCGCGCAAGCTCGCGGCCGGAAGGCCGGAGCGCGTTCGGCCGTGCATCTACTGCTACCGCTGCGTCGGGCAGATCTTCCTGAACGAGTCGGTCGCGTGCGCGGTGAATCCCGCCACCGGTCGCGAGGCCGAGCACGACGTCGCCCCCGCGAAGCGCTCGCGGCGCGTGCTCGTCGTGGGGGGCGGCCCCGCCGGAATGGAGGCCGCGCGCATCGCGGCGCTGCGCGGCCACCGCGTGACGCTCTGCGAGCGCCGCGAGCGGCTCGGCGGGACGCTCCTCTTCTCGGAGCTCGTCTATCCGCCGAACGGCCGGCTCGTCCGGCACCTCGAGGCGCAGGTGCGCGAGGCCGGCGTCACGCTCCGCCTCGGAACGGCCGTCACGCCGGGCCTCGCTCGCGAGATCGCGCCCGACGTCATCGTCGTCGCGACCGGGGCGCGGCGCGAGGCGCCAAAGATCCCCGGCGCCGATCGCCGCAACGTGCTCTCGGGAGACGACCTGCGGGCGCTCATGACCGGCGAGGACGCAGACCCGGCGCGTGAGAAGCTCTCGTTCGCGCAGCGCGCCGTCGTCGGCGCGGGGCGGCTCGTCGGCGCGACGGGAGACATGGCGCTCGCGCGCGAGCTCACGCGGCGCTGGATGCCGATCGGCCGCCGCGTCGTGATCGTCGGCGGCGGCCTCGTCGGCGTCGAGCTCGCCGAGTTCCTCTCCGAGCGCGGCCGCGAGGTCGTCGTCCTCGAGGAGGGGGCGACGCTCGCGCCCGAGATGGCGCTGCCGCGGCGCTGGCGCGCGCTCTTCGAGGCGCGCGAGCGGGGCGCACGCTTCGTGACGAAGGCGAAGCCCCTTCGCATCGACGACGCCGGCGTTCACTACGAAGACGCCGCGGGCGCGCCGCAGTGCGCGGCCGCCGATCACGTCATCCTCGCAGTCGGCGCGCGCGAGGACGGCTCGGTCGCCGAGGCGCTCGGCGGGCTCGGTGTGGAGATCCGCCGGATCGGCGACTGCGACCGGGTCGGCTACGTCGAAGGCGCGCTTCGCTCCGCCGCGCACGTCGCGCAGAGCCTGTAGCCGCGGCGCGCAGCCGCCGAGGGAGGTCCGTTCTTGCGGTTCTCGTACGCCGAGTCGATGTGCGACCCGTCCCACTACGCGCCGCTCGCGCGCGCGGCCGAGGAGGCCGGGTGGACGAGCTTCATCGTCCCCGACAGCGTCTGCTATCCGCGGGATTCGGACAGCCGCTATCCCTACACGCCGGACGGAGACCGGCGCTTTCTCGAGGACAAGCCGTTTCTCGAGCCCTTCTCGCTGATCCCGTACCTCGCTGCGCTGACCGAGCGGCTTCGCTTCACGACCTTCGTCGTGAAGCTTCCGATCCGAAACCCGGTGCTCGTCGCGAAGCAGGCCACCTCGGTTGCGGTGCTCTCGAACGAGCGATTCGGCTTCGGTGTCGGCCTCTCGCCGTGGCCGGAGGACTTCGCCGTCACGGGGACCGACTGGGCGAGCCGCGGCGCGCGCATGGACGAGATGATCGAGATCGTTCGCGGGCTCGGGACCGGCGAGTTCTTCGGATACGAGGGCAAGCACTACCGCCTCGCCCCCGTGAAGCTGTGCCCGGTTCCGAAGCGGCCGATTCCGATTCTCGTCGGCGGCCACACGGAGCCGGCGCTCCGCCGCGCCGCGCGGCTGGGCGACGGCTGGATGCACGCGGGCGGCGACGGCGCGCAGCTCGCGCGGCTCCTCGCGCGGCTTCGTGAGCTGCGCCGCGAGTACGGGCGCGAGGCGCAGCCATTCGAGATCCACGTCATCTCGCTCGACGGCTACACGCTCGATGGCGTTCGAAGGCTCGAGGACGCCGGCGTCACCGACGCGATCGTCGGCTTCCGCAACTCCTACGAGAAGGACACGCAGGCGCTCTCGCAGAAGATCGAGGCCCTGCGCCGCTTCGGCGACGCGGTGATTGCGAAGGCGGCGGAATGACGAGCGGCGGTCCGGCGCGCGCGCTGCGCGCGTCGCAGGTCGCGGCGTGGGATGCCGAGGCGGACGTCGTCGTCGTCGGCCTCGGAGCGGCGGGGGCGTGCGCGGCGATCGCGGCGTGCGAGGCCGGCGCGAGCGTGCTCGCACTCGAGCGCGAGGCGGCGGGCGGCGGAACGTCGGCGCTCTCGGGGGGCCTGCTCTACCTCGGCGGCGGGACGCCGGTGCAGAAGGCGTGCGGCTTCGAAGACTCGCCCGGCGAGATGCTGAAGTTCCTGCGCGCGGCGTGCGGGCCGGGCGTCGACGAGGAAAAGGTCGCTGCGTACTGCGCGGAGAGCGTTGCGCACTTCGACTGGCTGGTGCGGCACGGTGTCCCGTTCAAGGAGAGCTTCTGCAAGCGGCCGTCCATGGAGGCTCCGGGAGACGACTGCCTCGTCTTCTCGGGAGGCGAGGACGCGTTTCCGTTCGACCGGATCGCGCGCTCCGCGCCGCGCGCGCACAAGCCGCAGCACGCGGGCGCCGCGGGGGGCTTTCTCATGCAGCGGCTCCTCGAAGCCGCGCAGCGCGCCGGAATGCGCGCGGAGTACGACGTTCGCGGCGAGCGGCTCGTCGTGGGCGAGGAGGGCCGCGTGGTCGGCGTCGTCGCGACGCGCGGCGGGGCGCGCCGGGCCGTACGCGCGTCACGCGGTGTGGTGCTCGCAGCCGGCGGCTTCGCAAGCGACGCGGAGATGCTCGCACGCCACGCGCCGCGTCTCGTTCGCTGTGACATGAAGCTCGCGGTCGCGGGTGACGATGGCCGCGCGATCCGAATGGCGATGGCGGCGGGCGCCGACGTGGCGCATCTCGAGGCGGGCGAGGTCGCGCTTCCGATCGCGTTCCCGAACCGCCTCGCCTGGGGAATCCTCGTGAGCCGCTTCGGCCAGCGCTACGTGAACGAGGACACGTACGCGGGACGCCTCGCGCAGGAGACGCTGCTGCGGCAGGACGGCGAGGCGTGGTTCGTCGCCGACGAGAGCGTGTGGGAGCGGCGCTGCGCGGGCCTCGTCGCGACGCACGTCGAAGACAGCATCGCGGACCTCGAGCGCGCGATGGGTCTGCCGGACGGCACGCTCGTGGCGACGGTCGAGCGCTACAACCGCCACGCCGAAGCCGGCGAAGACCCCGTCTTCCACAAGAGGCGAGAGTTCCTCGGGCCGCTCGTGCGGCCGCCGTTCGCGGCGATCGACTGCAGGCCCGGCGCCGTGTCGTGGGCGACGTTCACGCTCGGCGGGCTGAGAACGAACGCGAACGGCGCGGTGCTCGACCCGGACGGCGCGCCGATCCCGGGCCTGTTCGCCGCGGGGCGCACGGCGCTCGGCATCGCCGCGGCGGGCTACGCGAGCGGGATCTCGCTCGGCGACGCGACGTTCTTCGGCCGCCGCGCGGGACGAGCGGCGGCGTAGGGGGCAAAGGCGTCCTGCACGGGCTGCGTGCGGTCGGCGGCGCCCGCACGCGTCGCCCCGCGCTACGTGCGCTCCCGGAGCGTGGCGAGTCCCTGGCGCGCCGCGCGGCGCGCGGCGGGGAGGAAGAAGATCGTCGTGTCTTCGGCGATCTCCTCCAGCGCCGCTCGGGCGGCGGCGCTGCCGCGGGCGGTGAGGGCCTCGATGGCGGCGAGGCTCACGTCCGGGTCGACGTCTCGAGCGGCCTCGCACAGAGGCTCCTCGTCGCCCGCGGCGAGGCTCCTCGCGAGAGCGTGCAGCGCCGCGATGCGGGTACTCGGGGACGTGTAGCCATCGCGGTTGCGAAGCGCGGCGGCGAGCGCCTGGCGAGCGCGCTCGCTCCTGTGCGCGCCGAGCGCCGCCGCGGCCGCGTCAGCCGCCTCGGGTACGGAGCTGCGCAGCGCGGCGATGAGCGTGGCCACGCTCTTGCCGGCCGCCGGCCGTGCGCGAGGCGCTCGCCGCCGCCGGGCCGGAGCGGGCTCGGGCCGCGCCGGCGCGAGGATCTCGGCGAAAACGGGCAGTCGGCCCGCGAGGCACTCCCGGGCGGCACGCGCTGCCCGCCCGACCGGCTCCGGCCAGGAACGAGCGCGGAGCGAGGCTGCGAAGTCCTGAAATCCGATCAGCTTCGCGAGCGACGTGAGGTTCGTGCAGAGGAAGGCCAGCATGCTCCGACGCTAGCGCGGGCGCGTCGCGTCCGCGCAGCGAGCCCGATCCCGCCGAGCCCGAAGGCCAGCAGCGTGAGCGTGCCCGGCTCCGGGACGATCGCGGGCGCCTTCCACGTCCAGGTCTCGAGGCTGCTCGCACCCGCCGCGGCGGCGATCTCGTTGCCGTCGGCGTCGCCGACGTAGACCTTGTACGTGGCGGAGTAGAGCTGATTCGGGACGAGGCTCGCGAGCGGCACGGCGACCGTGTTGTGGTCCATCTGGTAGTTCCAGCGCCAGCGCGAGGCGCTGCCCGCCGTCCCGAGGATTCCCGAGTAGCCGTTCGCGAGGGGATCCACGTTCGTCGTGTTGTCGGCATTGACGCCGTACTTGCCGATGGCGAGGTAGGTCTCGATCCCTGCGGATTGCGTGAGGCTCTCGATCCAGATGCTCGCGTTCGCCCCGTACGCGGCCTCGACGGCCGCCTCGAGGTTCGCCGGCGCGCTACCGGAGCCTGCCCACCAGCCGAGCTGGCGGCTGAAGGCCTTGTTCTGGAGCACCGACCACGGAGTCGCGGGGTCGTACTGCGCGAACGACGTCGCCGAGAGATTGGGCTTGCCCGTCGCGTCGGTGTCGATCGCGAGCGTCACGGGCGAAGCGGGATACGCTCCGCCGCCTGCGGCGGGCATCGTGCTCTGATCGACCACCTGCAAGTGACTGCTGGCGTCGAGCGAGACGGTGAGCATGGTCATCGGCATCCACGACGGCGGGACCGAGTAGGCGCTTGCGGGCGCGGCGGCGATTCCTGCGAGAGCCGCCAGTCCGAGTGCAGGCGCGAGCGCACGGAACGGGCGCCGGTTTCGAGTGCTGCAGCAGAACACGATCATCCTCCCTGGGTGAAAACGGATCGCGGGCAGGCTAGAGCGCTCTCGCATCGCGTCGATGCGGCATGTGGTCGCGCGGCCGATCGTCGCACCCGCACCCGCGGTTGCTCGCGCGCTCCCTGGCGCTCCCGCGGTATTCTCCGCGCGATGTCGCCGGGCCCCGAGAAAGCTCGCCGGGCGATGCCGGTCCCCGGCGCAGACGCGGAGATCTGGCTCGCGTGGATCGTTCGCCTGCGCTGGGTGGCCGCGGCAGGGCAGGTCTGCGCGATCGTCGTGGCGCGCGCCGCTCTCGGTCTCGATCTCCCGGTCGGCTGGCTGCTCCTCGTGGCGGTGCTGACCGCAGCGAGCAACGGCGCGCTCGCGATCCTGCGGCCTCGTCTCTCGAAGGCGCCGATTTCGACCGTTGCGGTCGTTCTCGCTCTCGACGTCGTGCTGCTCACCGCGCTCCTCGCCCTCTCGGGAGGGCCCGCGAATCCATTCAGCGTTCTCTATCTCGTGCACGTCGCGCTCGCGGCGGTCGTGCTCGGCGTTCGCCCGGCGCTCGGCATCGCGCTGCTCTCGGCCCGCGGCTACGGAGTGCTCTTCCTTCTGCCCGGCGTCTCGGGGCTCGAGCACGCGATGCACGGCCCGGGCGCGATGCCGCTGCATCTGGCCGGGATGTGGATCGCCACGGCGTCCGCGGCGGGCATCATCGGCGTGTTCGTCGCGCAGATCGTCGCGGCGCTGCGGCGGCGCGAGGAGCAGGTCCGCGCGCTCGAACGCGCGGCCGCGCGGAGCGAAAAGCTGGTTTCGCTCTCGACGCTCGCAGCGGGCGCCGCGCACGAGCTCGCGACGCCGCTCGGCACGATCGCGGTGGCCGCGGGAGAGGTCGCGCGGCGGCTCGCGTCCGGGGAGGGAGCGCCGAGCGCCAGCGACGACGCGCGGCTCATCCTCGAGGAGGTTGCGCGTTGCCGGGAGATCCTGTCTCGGATGCAGGGGGGCGCCGGAGAAGCGATGGGCGAGGGGCCGGAGCACGTCGACGCGGGAGACCTGCTCGCGGGCGTCCGCGAGGAGCTTCGTGCCTTCGAGCGTGCGCGACTTCGCATCGAGCCCGCTCCCGGGCCGATCGCGCTGCGGGTGCCGCGGCGTGCGGTCGTGCAGTCGCTGGTGAGCCTCGTGCGAAATGCGCTCTCGGCGACGGCCGCCCCGCAGAGTGTCGTGCTGCGCGCCGAACGCAGCGGCGACCGCGTTCGTTTCGAGGTGCTGGACGAGGGGAGCGGCATGGCGCACGATGTGCTCGAGCGCGCGGGCGAGCCGTTCTTCACGACCCGCGCACCGGGTGAGGGTATGGGGCTCGGGATCTTTCTGGCGCGAGCGGTGGCCGAGCAGCTCGGCGGTGCGCTGTCGCTCGAGTCGGAGCCGGGGCGCGGGACGCGGGCGCTGTTCGAGGTGAGCGCCAACGCCGTGGGAGGCGCGGGGCGTTGAGCGCGGCCGGCTCTCCCGACGCCCGCAGCGTGCTGCTCGTCGACGACGACGAGCGATTTCGCAGCCGCCTCGCACTCGCGTTTCGCGAGCGCGGCTACGACGTCCGCGAGGCCGCGAGCGCCGAGGAGGCGCTCGAGCTCGCGCGCGCCGAGAGCCCCGAGTACGCCGTCGTCGATCTGCGGATGCCCGGTCAGGGCGGCCTCGAGGCGGTGCGCCGGCTCAAGCAGATCGATCCGTCGACCAACGTGGTCGTGCTCACCGGATACGGCAGCATCGCCACGGCGCTCGAGGCCGTTCGCCTCGGCGCGACGCACTACCTCACGAAGCCGGCCGAGATCGACGAGCTTCTGGCGGCCTTCGAGCGCTCGGCGCTTTCGCCGCTCGAAGACCCGCCGGCGCCGGACGCAGTCGCTTCGCTCGCGCGGGCCGAGTGGGAGCACATCAACCGCGTGCTGACCGAGTGCGGCGGGAACATCTCGCAGGCGGCGCGGCTTCTCGGCATGCATCGCCGCTCGCTGCAGCGCAAGCTCGCCAAGTTTCCCGTCGCGCGATGATCGAAGGCGGCGCGCGCCGCGCGCCCGATCGCGGGGCTCAGAACTCGAGTGTAATCGCAGCATTGTACGAACGCCCCATTCCGGGAACGGTCACGCCCCACGGGATGGTCGCCGTCGACATCGATGCGCCCTGACCGAGGTACGCGCCGCCGAGCGGCAGGTCGTAGAAACGGTCGAGCACGTTCTCGACGCCGAGGTCGATGCGGGCGTGCCCCCACGCGTAGCTGGCGCGCAGGTTGAAGAGCGAATACGACGGGGTCGGGACCTCGTTTCGAACCTGCGAGACCCGCGTCTTCGCGGCGACGGCCTGGTACTCGGCCGTCAGCGTCCAGGGTCCGAGACGGTGCATCAGTCCGACCGTCCCGTTGACCGGCATGATGTGGTAGAGGTTGTCTCCAGTCGTCCGGTTCTCGCCCACCACGTAGCTGAGAAGCGCGGTCGCCGTGAGGCTCCCGAAGCGGTCGAAGCTCCACAGGAGCGCGTGGCCCGAGACGTCCACGCCGTAGAGCCGGGCGGACTGGTTCGCGTACTGCAGGATGACGAAGCCGGTCGTGCGAGTGACGTTCAGCTTGCTGCACTGCCCGAAGTCGCACCGGCGCGCGTCGATGTAGTCGTCGACCTCGGTGAGGTAGCCCGTCGCTTCGAGCCGCCAGTCGTCGCCGCTCGCATCGTGGAGGCCGATCGTCGCGGCGGCGGTGTGCGCGACCTCCGGCCGCAGATCGACGTTGCCGACGTAGCCGTTGCCGTCGCCGGCGAAGTTGTTCATCAGCGCCGCCATCGCGTTGGTCGACCACGGGTAGCGCTCGTAGAGGCTCGGCGACCGGGTCTGCCGCGCGTAGACGGCCTCGAGGGAGAGAACGTCGAACGGCATGTAGCGAACGAGCGCCATCCAATCGAAGTGCGTGTCCCGCTGCCGGCGGTCGCGCGCGTTGAACGCTGCCGCGTCCTTCGACCAGATGCTGAGCTTGTCGTTGTAGCCCTGCACGGTGCCGGCATTCGACACGACGCTCTCGCCGCGAACGCCGGCGACGGTCAGCCACTGCGGGCTCCAGCGCGCCTCCCACTCCCCGAAGACCCCGATGCGATCTCGAACGCCGTCGCGGATGTTCCAGAACGTGTTGGGCGCCATCGCGCCCTTGGTCCCGACGGGCGGCCACCAGTCGTCGAGATCGTAGAGCTGGACTTCGCTTCCGAGGCGAAGGACGTCTCGCTCCGAGAGCTGGAGGTCTCCCTCGAGCGCGCCCCCGCGTGTCGTCGCCTTCGCGTCCATCGGCATGCCGTAGCCGTAGAAGAAGCGGTCTGGCCCCATGTCCATCGCGTGCCGGGTGTTCTGGCCGTAGAAGCGGGCGCGCAGCTCGCCCCAGCCGTACTGCCCCGAGTAGCGCGCGCCGAGCTGCTGGTTCTCGTTGGAGGTCATGTCCATGCGCTGGTTCGGGAAGCCCTCGAAGCCGACCTGCTGCAGCCCGGCCTCGACCGCGAGGAGGTGCCCCTCGTACTGCGTAGCGACCGTGACGGAGCGGTTGCTGAGGTGGTCGTAGCGACTCGATCCGACCTCGTCGTCTTCGAGAGTGTCGCCGCCCGGGAGGAGCGAGCCGACGGCGCCGGGCTTGAACGGGCTCGCAGCGGTGTAGTTCCGGGACTGCGCGTTCGACTCGCGGTAGGAGACATGAAGGTGCTCGGTCGCGGCCGTCCCTCCCGCGTCGTAGCCGTACGCGTTGCCGTTGCTCCGGTAGTAGGCGCCGCCCTGCGCCTTCGTGAGGATCTCGCTCGGCGCGTCGGCGAAGGCGGGCGGAGCAGAGTCGACCCGGATCGTTCCGCCGATGCTGTCGCCGCCGACACTGACAGGTGTGATTCCGCGGTAGACCGTCATGCTCCCGACCTTCGAGGGGGCGATCGTCGAGAGCGCGGGGTTCATGTGATTGGGACATGCCGCCATCGGCTCGGCGCCGTCGACCTGCACGCCGAGGCGCTCGTCTGCGAGGCCGCGGATCGCCGGGAGGCTCGCGGCCCCGCCCGCGCCGTAGAGGCTCACGCCGGCGACATCGTCGAGAAGCCGCGCGGTATCGCTCGCAGTGGTGCGCTCCGCGGCGAGGCCGCGCTCGTCGACCTGCGACGCTCCCGGAGGCGGCTCCTCGGTGCGAGGCGCGGTGACGAGCACGGGAGTGAGCGTGGGCAGAGCGGGGTCGCCGGCGCTCTGCGGCGGCGCGGCGCCGGACGGCTCGCTCGCGGTTTGCTCGGCGCCCTCGCGCTCGCCCCCGGTAGCCTGCGCCGGCGCGGGACGCGGGATCGCGGCGAGCGCCAGCATCAGCAGGCCGGCGACGCGGCTCGCGATCGCGGCGCGACGCGGCACGCGGCGATCACCGGGCACGGCAGCTCCTGCCGAGCCCGAGGCGGGTTTCACGGTCGGACGCCATCGCAACGGTCGGCGCGGCGGCGGCCTGCTCGCTACGGGGGCGCGCAGGCCGCCGGGCGCCTAGCGGCCCCCTCGCCTCCGGCGAGAGGAGAGTCCCAGCAGCCCCATGCCCGTCGCGATCATCGCCCCGGATGCGGGCTCGGGGATCACGGCCGTAACGACCTGCGACGCGGGGGTTCCGCTCATCGTTCCGACGTAGCCGTACCCCGCGACCGACGTTCCCGTCATGCAGACGGCGCCCATCATGCCGCCGTCCGTGCAGTCGGCGTACGCGAGCGCGTCGAGCTGCGCCTGCGTGAGCGGCGCGGTCGGATCCGACGTGTTGACGAAGATCCGGACGTAGGCGTTGGC
>JAYRMX010000031.1:0-19253 GCA_041912475.1 Myxococcota bacterium | reverse complement strand
GCCGAAGACGTTCACGACGACCGCGGCCGTCTCGCCGGAGATGCTCTCGCCGATTCGGTCGCCGAGGAACGTGAGGACCTCCGACTGGATTCCGGGGAAGCCGGCGAGCAGCTCGCGAACGTCGTCCGTCGCCGTCTCGCTTCCCGGCGCGTCGGTTCGAAGCTCGACGTGCAGTTCGCTCACGTTCGGCCCCCAGGTGTCCTCACCCTGCTCCGCGCGCCCCGCCTGCTGCTCGACGGACTCGACGTACGGGCGTGCGAGCAGCGCCTCGGAGATCTCGCGTCCGAGCCGGAGCGTTTCGGACAGGGACGTGCCCGGCGCCGTCGAAACCTTGAGCACGAGGTGGCCCTCTCGGAACTCCGGCAGGAGCTCGCCGCCGAGCGAGGGAATCGCGGCGGCGGCAGCGACGCACGCGGCTGCAGCGATCGAGAACGCGAGCGCGCGGCGGCCGTTCACGCGGCGAAGGGTCGTGCGGTAGTGGCTGCGGAGCCAGCCTTGCAGCCGGGGCTCGCGCCGGGCGGCGGCGCCGCGGCCGAGCAGCAGCAAAGCGAGCGCGGGCGTCACCGTGAGCGCGACGAGCAGAGAAGACCCGATCGCGAGCAGATAGCTCTCGGCCAGCGGCGCGAAGAATTTGCCCTGCAGGCCGCTCAGTGTGAGCAGCGGCAGGAAGACCAGCGCGACGGCGAGCGTCGCGTACACCACGGCGCCGCGGACCTCGAGCGATGCGGCGAGAACGACCTGGAACGCGCTTCGCGGCGCGGCCTGCGCCCGCTCTTCTCGCAGTCGGCGGACGATGTTCTCGACGTCGATGATCGCGTCGTCGACCACCTCTCCGAGCGCGATCGCGAGGCCGCCGAGGCTCATCGTGTTGAGCGTGACCCCGAGCCGTTCGAGGACGATCACCGCGGCGAGCAGAGACAGCGGAATCGCGGCGAGCGAGATGAACGCGGTGCGCGCGTCCCGCAGGAAGAGAAGCAGGACCGCGACGACCAGCGCAGCTCCGAACAGGAGCGAGAGGCGGATGTTCGCCAGCGACGCTTCGATGAAGTTCGCAGGCCGATGGAGCCGCGGCTCGAGCCGCACCCCGGCTTCGTCGAGCGCCGGCCGCAGATCGCCCAGCGCGTCTTCGAGAGCGCGCGTCACGTCGAGGGTGTTGGCGCCGTACTGGCCCGAGAGCGTGAGCAGGACGCCGGGGCGCCCCTGCACGAGCGCGTCACCGAACTTCGGCGCCGCGGCCTCCTCCACCGTTGCGACGTCGGCGAGGCGGAGCGGCGCGCCGCTCTGGCTCGTGATCACGGCCTGACCGAGCGAGGCCGGCGTGAGCGCCTGGCCGCGGCTCGCGAGCGTGATGCGCTGGTTCGGCGTCTCGACGAATCCCGCGCCGCGGATCGCGGTTGCGTCGCGCGCCGCCGAGGCCACGTCGGGAATCGCGAGATCGTGCGCGCGGAGGCGAGCCGGATCGAGCCGAACCTCGAGCTGTCGAACGTCGCCGCCGAAGACGTTCACGCGGGCGACCCCGGGGACCATGAGGAGGCGCGGGCGTACGGTCCAGTCGGCGAAGGTCCGCAGCTCCATCGGCGAGAGCCGGTCGGAGAGGAGGCCGATCTTGAGAACGTCCATCGTCGCGGAAGTGAGCGGCGAGAGCCGCGGTGGCCCGGTGCCCTGCGGCAAACGTGCGGCGGCATCGACGAGACGCTCCGCGAGGAGCTGCCGCGCCGGGAGGATCGGCGTTCCCTCCGCGAAGACGACCGTCACCACGGAGAGGCCCTCGATCGATTCCGACCGCAGCGCCTCCATCGCGCCCAGCCCGCCGAGCGCCGCCTCGATCGGGCGCGTGACGAGCGCCTCGACCTGCTCGGGGTCGAGCCCCGGCGCCTCGGTCTGGACGACGACCTGCGGCGGAACGAAGTCCGGAAATACGTCGAGCTGCATGCGGAAGACGGAGACGACGCCGTAAGCGAGCGCCGCGAGCGCGATCGCGACGACGATGCCGGGATGCCGCAGCGAGCGTTCGATCAGGGACTGGAGCACGGCGTCCTACTCGGCCTCGTGCGCGGCGAGAATCGCTTCGGACAGGAGCTGCGCGGCGCCCGTGACGACGATGCGCTCGCCCGGCTCGATCCCCGTGACGAGCGCGGAATCGCCCGCGCGCTGCTCGATCGAGACGGGCTTTCGCTCGTACGAGTCGTCCCCGCGAGCGACCCATACCTGCGGCCTTCCGTCGGCCCAGACGACCGAAGACACGGGGATGCGCACGCCGGCCCGCACCTCTTCGAGGAAGGCGAGCCTTGCGACGAGCGCGCTACCCGGCGCGGGAGGCGCTGCGTCGATGCGCAGCACGAAGCCGCTGCCCTGCGTGAGCGGGTCCGTCGTCGGGGCGGGGCCGAGGAGCGACGCGTTCGCGACGGCAGCGCCCGTCGTCGCGAGCGCGAGCGCCGCCAGGGACGGCGTTCCGGACTCGTGCTCGGCGGCAGGAACCTCGACTCGGGCGAGCGCCGCGCTCCGCTCCGAGAGCCGGCGAACGAGCGCCGGGAGGTCGCCGTCGCTCGCAACGGCGTCTCCCCACGCCGATCGGATCCGCTCCTGCGCGGCGGCCGCGTCGATCTCGCTGCGCCGGAGCGCCAGCTCGGCCGCCTCGATCTCTCGCGCGGATGCGTTGCCGTCGAGGCGGCCGAGCGCACGCACGCGCGCGAACTCGCTGCGGGCCTGCACGAGCGCTGCGCGCGCCGCATCGCGTGCGGCGACCTGCTCCGAGAGAGGGACGGGGTCGAGCACGCGGCCGTAGGCTTCGCGCTCACCACTCGATCGATCCGCCGTCGCCGTCTCGGCCGTGAGCCCGATGTTCGCGGCCCGATCGGGCGGGATCGTGAGGCGAGACTCGCTCCGTGCCGCCACGGTCGCTGCGGCGGGAGGAGCCGCCGCATCCGGCGCTCGCGCCGGCTCGTGCGCACGATCGGTGCTCCCGCACGAAAGCGCTGCGAGAAGAGCGGGAGCGAAGAACGCGGCGAGCGACCGCTTCGCCGTCACGGCCGGCTCCCGGCCGCCGCCGCCACGGCCTGCGCGGCATCGACGGCGGGATTCTCGCCCTGCACGGCGGCTTCGAGCTCGGCGAGCGCCTGCTCGACGCGCGCCTGCGCGTCGATCCACGCGAGCTCTGCACGGTGCAGCTCGATGTCTGCGTCGGCGACGCCGAGGGCGCCGACTGCGCCGAGCGAAAAGGCCGCGTGCGCGCGTGCGCGACGAGCGGCCTGCTCGTCCACGAGCGCGCGCATCGAGCGCTCCTCTTCCGCCGCGCCGCGGCGGTGCGCGAGTGCGAGCTCGACCTCGGCTAGAGCCCGCGTCTGCGTCTCGACGACGCGGCTCGCCGCTTCCCGGCGAGCGGCCTGCGCCTCCGCGATCGGGCCTTCGTTCTGATTGAGGATCGGAAGGTCGACGGCGAGGCCGAGTGCGAACTTGTTTTGACCCTCGTCGAGCTGGTAGCCGCGCCCGAGATGAATGTCCGGAACCTGCTTCGCGACCTCGAGCTTCAGTGCGGCCTCGCTCACCTCGTAGGCCGCGGCCGCCTGTCGCACGTCCCAGCGCTGGCGCAGCGCCGCGCTGCGCGCGTCGTCGCCGGCGAGCCGGAGCAGAGGGTCCGCGCCGGCGGCGAGGTCGCGATCGATTTCGATCCCGTCGAGGGCGATCTCGGGGACGCCGATCGCCGCGGCGACGCGCGCGTGCGCATCGAGACGCTGCTGGATCGCGCGCGTGAGGTCCACTTCGGCCTGCATCGCCGCCACGCGGACGAGACTCGCGTCGACCTGCGACGCGGCGCCTTCCGTGAATCGCTGCGCGAGCAGCTCGCCGCGCCGCCGCTGCTGATCGAGCTCCGCAGCGAGCGCGCGCTCTCGCGCGCTCGCTGCGATGTAGTCCGCCACCGCGGTCCGCAGCGCGAGGCGGATGCGCCATGCTTCGACCGGGACTGCGAGGCGAGACGCGGCCTCGGCGGCTTGGGCGTGTTCGATGCGGCGCTCGCGCTTGCCCGCCGTCTCGATCGGCCAGTCGATCTGCACGGTCGCGAGCCACGGCGAGACGCCGACGCCCGGGTTTGCGCTCAGCTCCGGGCTCACCGAGAGGTTCGGGTTCGGCCGCTCGGCAGCCGTCACGATGCCGGCCTGCGCAACCTCGACGTGACGCCGCGCGACGTCGAGGCTCGCCTGGGTGTAGACCGCAGCGAGCGTGAGATCGTCGAGATCCCAGCGCCGAAGCGGCCACTGCTCGAGCGCGCCGCCCCGCCGGCTCTCGAGCAGCGCGCGCAGGCCGGGATCCGAGAGCGAGCGCGCGGCGACGGCGTCCGCCGTCTCCGACACCGAGAGCGGAAGCGGAGCCGGGTGCTGGCATCCGGCCGCGAGCGCCGCGAGAAGAGCGATCAGCGAGCGACGAAGAACACCGTGCATCCCGAGCCCGTGGCCTCCGCCCGGAGCCTCGACGATGCGCTCGCAGCGCTCAAGGGTCGATCTGGAAGATTGCGAGCTCTTCATCTTCGATCGCGACGAACCGGCCGGCGCTCGGCTACGGTGTCGGGAGAGCGCCACAGACGGCCCGGTGCGCTCCGGCTCGATCGAGGCTCCGGTGAAGGTTCTTCTCCTCGAAGACGATCTCGAGACGGCGTGTGCGCTCCGCGACGGTCTCCGAGAGCGCGGCTTCGGGCCGCTCGTCGCCGCGAGCTGCCCGGAGGCGCTCGCCCGGATCGAACGGGAGCGCTTCGACGCCGCGATCCTCGACCTCGGCGTTCCGGGCGGCTCGGGGTACGACGTCCTCGAAGCGCTTCGCCGCCGCGATGCGCACGCTCCGGTGCTCATTCTCACCGCGCGCGACGCGGTCGGCGATCGTGTCGAAGGCCTCGAGCGCGGCGCGGACGACTATCTCGTGAAGCCGTTCGCGTTCGCCGAGCTCGTGGCACGGCTGCGCGCTCTGCTCCGGCGACCGGCCCAGCGCATCGAGCCGGTTCGCGCGGGAGCGATCGAGGTCGATCCTCTACGCAGGAGTGCGACGCTCGACGGCCGGAGGCTCGATCTCACCGACGCCGAGTTCGTGCTGCTGCTGTGCTTCGCCGAGCGGCGCGGAGAGATCCTCCCGCGGCGGCTGATCCTCGATCTCGCGCTCGGCTATCGCTTCGATCCGGGAACGAACATCGTCGATGTTCACGTGAACCGCCTTCGTGGGAAGCTCGGGCCGGAGGGCGCCGGCCTGCTCCGAACCGTGCGAGGGATCGGGTATGTCCTGGACTGAGACGCTCAGGCAGCGGACCGCTCGCGTCGACGTTCGGGTGGCGCTCGTTCTCTTCTGCATGTACGCACCCGCCATCGCTCTCGTCCTCGCGGTGCAGCTCGCCTACGAGGTGCGCGAGCTGCTCGAGATGGTGTCGTACGACGCGCGCGGCCGGCTGGCCGAGATCGAACGCGAGCTCGGCGAGCCGCATGACGCCGGACGCGCCGCCGAGCTCGAGATCCTCGGCGCCGATCTGGCTCGCGCCGGCCTCGGCTACCGCCTCGACGACGGCGCCGGCCGGGTGATCGACGAGCGCGGGCTGCGGGCAGATCCGGAGCGAAGCCGCGCGCCTCGGAGCCTGCTGCTCGACGCGCTCGCGCTGAGGAGCAGCGATCAGCTTCTTCTCGAAGGCACGACGTCCGCTGGCCGTCCGGTGACGCTCGTGGTGTCGATGCGGCGCTTCGCGACCGAGCGCGGCGAGCTCACGCGAGCGGCGGCGATCAGCCTCGCGATCGGCGTTCTCTTTGCGATGCTGCTCTCGGCCGTCGCAACGAGGCGGGTGCTTCGCCCGCTGCGCGAGGCCACGCGCGCGGCGCAAGAGATCGACCTCGACCGCCTCGATGCTCGCCTCGCCGTGCGCGGGACGAACGACGACATCGACCGCCACGCGCTCGCGGTAAATCGCGTGCTCGAACGGCTCGAAGCCGGATTTCGCCGCATCCAGGACTTCAACCACGACGTCGCGCACGAGCTCCGAACGCCCATCAACCGAATCCTCAACTCCGCCGAGGTGAGCCTGCTCGCGGAGCGCGCAGAGCCCGAGACGGCGCACGCGCTCGAAGTGATCCGCGAATCGGCCGAGAGCATGGGCCGTGTCGTCGACGCGCTGCTGCTGCTGGCGCGAGAGGGAGAGGGGTCGGTCGGACGACGCGCCGTCCCGGTCGAAACCAAAGCGCTCTTCGAGACGCTCGAGAAAGTCTACGCGCCCGCTTTCGACGAGAAGGGAGTCCGGCTCGAGACGTGCAGCGGATCGGCCGCGGTCCACGGCGAGCCGACGCTGCTGCTGCGTGCCCTGTCGAATCTTCTCGACAATGCCCTTCGGCACACGCCGCGCGGCGGCGTCGTCCGCCTCGACGAGCAGGCGGAGCCCGGCATGGTGTGCGTCCGCATCTCGGACAGCGGCCCGGGCGTTCCGGCGGGCGATCGCGCGAGGATCTTTCGCCGCTTCGTCCGGCTCGGCGAGGCGCGCGAGCCCGGCAGCGCAGGGCTCGGCCTTCCGATCGCGGCCATGATCGCGCGCATGCACGGCGGCGCCCTCGGCGTCGAGAGCTCGGCGCTCGGCGGCGCCTGCTTCGTGCTGCGCCTGCCCTACGCGCGCGCGGCCGGCTGAAACCGGCGCGGCGTCTGTGCCGCGTCGCGCGCGAGCCGCGCGCCGGCGACCCGCACGGCGTACGCCGGAGCCGCGGCGAGCCCGGACGGCCACTCGACGACGAGGCGGGAGCCCTCGGTCGCCGCCCGAAGCTCGCCGTGGCCGAGCAAGGTCGCCTCTGCTCCGGCCGCCTCGCCGAGCTCCGGGATCGTGACGCGCGCCGTCGCCGGTGCGCCGAGCAGGATCGCGTACACGGCGTCCTTCGAGCGCGTGTAGCGGATCTCGATCCCTTCGCCGGTGGTCGCAGACGCCCTGCGCCAGGGCCGCGTTCCGTAGATCGCCTCGCCGCTCACCCGGAGCCACGCGCCGAGCGCGCGCAGCCTCGCGAGCTGCGCCTCGGGGATCATGCCTTCTCCAGTGGGCCCCACATTGAGGAGCAGGTTCCCGTTCTTCGAGACGATGTCGGCGAAGCTCCGGACGAGCTCGTCCGCGCCGAGTAGCTCGCTCTCGCCCTCGTTGCGGCAGTAGCCGAACGAGTTGCCGATGCCGCGCGTGGCTTCCCACTTCTCGCGCCGCACGTCCGGGTACTTCGCGTACTCCGGAGTTCGGAAGTCCCAGTGCGGAGGCTTCGGCGGCGCGAAGACGTGATTCGGGCGCAGCATGATCCGCCGGGCGAGGTGGTTCACGAGAGCCGCCACCGGCGCGAATCCCGCGAGGCGGTTCAGGAGCGTTGCGGGGTAGAAGCGGTCGTTCACGACGCCTTCGGGGATCGCCTCGTAGTAGTCGGAAAAGAGCCGCGCGAGCCCTGCACCGCGCGGATAGCCGATGTCGTTCCACAGCACGCTCGGACGAATCCGTGAGACGAGCTCGCGGTAGTGCGCGTCGACGAGCGCCGCGTAGGCCGGGTCGCGCGGCGTCGAGGCGATCATCTCGGCGGCGTTCCGGATCGGCTTCGTCTCGAAGGTCCAGTCGAGCCCGCCGGAGTAGTAGACGCCGAATCGCATTCCGCGCGCGCGGACCGCGCTCGCGAGATCGCCCACCACGTCCCGCTTCGACTGCCAGTGCGGCCTCCGCGGATTCGGATGCGCGCTCGGCCAGAGCAGATAGCCGTCGTGGTGCTTCGTCACGAGGACGACGTAGCGCGCTCCCGCGGCGGCGAACGCGTCGGCCCACGGCTCCGGGTCCCAGCGCTCGAGCATTCGCTCGAAGGGCTCGCGGAAGGATTCGTACGGAGTGCTCGCGCCGTACGTTTCGGCATGGTGTCGCGCCGTCGGCGTTCCCGCAGCGCGAAGCGCGTTCCAGTACCACTCGGCGTACGGCGTCATCACGCAGAGCTCGTCGAAGTGATCGCGGACCAGGCCCGGAACCGCTCCGAGCCGCGGCGCCCAGGCGGGGATCGAGAAGATTCCCCAGTGGATGAAGATCCCGAGCTTGGCGTCATGGAACCAGTCCGGGACGCGATGCTCCCGCAGATCCCGAAGGCTCGGCTCGCTTCGCGGCACGTGCCCGAGAGTGACACCGGAGCGGTCGCTGCGCGAGCGCCCAGCGGCTCCGTCGCCGCATGTCGGGACCGCCAGTGGTGGCCGACGGCTCAGCTTCCCGGACTCGTCTTCGCGGTCGACGTTCTCGTGTGCCCGAAGTGCAGCGGGTCGATGCGGATCCTCGCCACGTCCACCCACCCGACGCCACGCGTGCCATCCTCACGTGCCTCGACCTTCGCGCGCGCCCCGCCGATGGCGCCCGCACGGCGCGCGGAAGACGACGCTCTTTCGCAGGTGGAGACCGACAGCGGCGTCTTCGTCGCAGGCCGCCCGCAGAGCGCCCGCTTCTTCTTCCTACGCGTGCGGAGCGCGGTCGGCCGGCTCGCGCGCAACGCCTACCAGGTCGTCTTCGAAAGGGAGAGCTATCGCAAGCGCCAGCGGCCGGGCGGGCAGGTGGGACTCGATTGACGCCTGCCGGCCGGATCTCGGAGCGCACGGCGGCGATCTGCGCGTCGTGCGGAGCGATCGGATCGACGCGAAGGCGTGGCTCGAGGGCCTGGCATCGCCGGCCGTCAGGCCGCGCGACCCTTCCTGCGCTCGAGCGACTCGGCGAGCAGCAGCTTGATCAGCGCCTGATACGGGACGTCCCGCGCGGACGCAAACGCCTTGATCTGATTGAGAAGCGCCGACGGGAGCCGGATCGACACGACCTGTGTCGGTGGAAGCTTGGGGAGCTCGAGTCCGAGGTCCGCCAACGCAAGCGGTCGCTTCCTGTCGATCAGGGTCGACGTGTCGCGCTCGTCGTAGTCGCCGATCTCCGTGGGCTTTCGCTTCTTCGCGTTACGAACGGGCTTCATAGATCCGTCGCTCCTTTCGGGACGCGGGTCGAGCCGTGATGATTCGGACCCGATTCCTCCGTACGGTGAATCCGACCATCAGGACTCGACTCTCGAGGCCACGGCCATATAACACGTAGCGTGGCTCGCGAGGCGTCGAGTGCTTCCGGTCTTGGAACAACCGATGCCGCGGGTCGTAGAAGGCGCTCTCCGCTTCGAGACGGGACACACCATGCTTGATCTCGTTCTTCTGGACGTTCCACTGGTCCCAGTCGAATGAGATCTCTGCCATTCCGCCCGCCCGCGGTGGATCCTACGCGCTGAGAGCTGTAGCGGCAACCGCTACAGCGGCGCTCGAGCAGCGAAGCGACGCGGCGCCTCCATCCCGGCCACGCTCCGCCCGCACTTCCCACGAGGTCGCGGTAGGGTCGGCACGTGAGCTGCCCCGCCTGCGCCCGAGAGCCCAGCCCGCAGCTGCGCGGCACGGCTCGTGATCGAGCGGATAGGGATTGCGGCGGGCCTCCGCGATGAGGAAAGCGGTCATGCATGATCTCGCCGGACGCGCGTGTCGTCATGGACTCCTCCGCGGCGCTGCGTCCGCCATCGGGAGGCAGACTCTCCCGCGGGGCTGTTGTCAGATTGGACGTTCCCGGACGGAACCCGCAGAGCGCCCGCTTCTTCTTCCTACGCGTCGCCTTCGCGCGCTTCGACGTAGAGCGCTCCTGCCAGGCGTAGAAGCCGCTGCGAGCCACGCCCAAGACCTCACAGAGAGTCCGAACCGGGTACTCCGCCTTCTCCGCGTTGATGAACACGAACTTCACCGACTCTCTTTCGCGAAGAAGGCTGCCGCTCTCTTGAGATTTCCCGCTCGATCTGGAGCCGCTTGTTCTCGCGCCGAAGACGCCGCAGCTCCTCCCGTTCCTCCGTCGTCAGCGCTCCAAGCGGACCGTTCCCGGCGTCGATCTCCGCTCGCCGCACCCACTCCCGAACCGCCGTCTCCGTGAGATCCAAGTCCTTCGCGACCTGACCGACACTCCGGTCCCCGGCCCTGCAAAGACCCACCACTTCCGCCTTGAACTCAGGCGTGAACGACCTCCGCTTCCTCTTCTTCCTCGTCATGGATCACTCCCAGCGCCTTCTCGCGCCTTCTGGAGTGTCCATCAAGTCGGGGCAGGTCTAAGCTGGCGATCACCCGTATACGGCCGCGGCCGCCACCGGCTGCGTCTTCCCTTCCATCCGCTTCTGCCTCAGCCGGCGCACCTGTGCATCCGTGATCACCGCAGCCCCCCTTGGGACCACAGCGTCACCCGCTCAACGCTCAGGCTCGACCGGCAGTTCTAGTTGTCGCCGACCGGCAGAAGTAATTGTCGCTGCTCAGGAGCCGATGCGGCGCGCGTACTCGAGCGGCTGGTAGACGCAGGCGACGGGCGGAGCGAACCGCAGCGGGCGTAGCTCGCGGACCAGCGCGTCGGCGACGGCGGTCGGTTGCATTCGCGCGAGAGGATGCGCCGGTTACAAGCCCAACGGAACGAGTCCAGTCTCACGGTTGGACGTCGACCTGACCATCAGGCCGCTGCCCGCTTCGCCGCCGCTCGTTCTCCGCGCCGCGCATGGCGGTAGCTGACGACGATCAGGACGAGGAAGGCCGGCTGCAGGACGAAGACCGGCAGCATGCTGTTCAACGGGACGATCCCCCGGGCGACGGCGTACAGCTCCACCAGGAAGTAGGAGACCACCACCGGGAGCAGGCAGAGGAGCACCCCCTTCCGCTCCAAGGGCCTTCTGTCGGCCCAGAAGAGTATGAGGGTCCACCCCAGCATCACCGGCGCGCCGTACAGGAGGGCCAGGTCGAAGCCGGGGCTCCGCTCCACCGCCGCGCCGGTGGAGTTGATGAAGAGGCCCGGGAAGACCATGCGCGCCGTTTCCGCCGCGTCGGCGACGATGCCCCACCAGTAGGTGATCCTCAGCAGCGCGATTCGTTTGTCCGCCATTCCATTCACCACACACATCCATGGTTGCTCAGTTATCGATCCCGTACCCGGCCGACACCTGCAGGGCCGCCATCGGGGGGCAGACTCTCCCGCGGGGCTGTCGTCAGATTGGGGCTTCCCAGACGTAACCCGCAGAGCGCCCGCTTCTTCTTCCTGGCGCGAAGAAGGGGCGAAGAGCAGCGCCTCAGCGTCTCCGTCTCCTGCTCGACCAGTCGACGATGCGAAGCCCCTCGAAGGCACGGAAGTCCCGCGCGTTGCGGGTCACGAGCGTGAGGGCGCGCACCTTCGCGATGGCGGCGATCTGACCGCCGACGAAGCTCGGCGTGAGGCCGCGCCGCTCGAGACGTGCGCGCTCCCGCCCGTGCCATGCCGCGGCCTCCGCGTCGTACGGGAGGATCGGAAGCGTGGCCAGAACGACCTCCTGCAGATACCGATCGAGCGCTCGCCGGCGGCGCGACGATGGCAGCCGGCTCACGCCGTAGACGAGCTCGTGCCATACCGGCGCGCACAGGGCGAGTGCGCCGTCGTGCTCGCGAAGCTGCTGCAGCACCGACGCGTCGGGCTCCGGCCTTGCGGGTTCGGACACGATGTTGGTGTCGAGAAGGAACTCCATGCCTAGATCGCGACGTCGCGGCCGGGGCTCTCGTCCCGCACGTCGGCGAATGCGTCGTCTCCGTGCAGCGCCCGAGGGTCGACCGCCTCGCGGAAGGCGTCGAGCGCAGCCGCGAAGGAGGCCTGCGGTGCCGCCAATCGCGCGTACTCCGCTGCGGAGACGAGCACGGCCACGGGTAGTCCGCGCCGGGTGATCTCGAGCGGCCGGCCGCGCTCGACGGTTCGCACCAGCTCGGTGAAGCGCTGGCGCGCCTCCGCCACGGAGAATCGGCGTCCCATCGGAGCCTCCGAGATGTACATCTAGATGGGCATAACGTATCGAGGTCGACGAGGCAGCGCCAGATCGGAGCGAGGAACCGTCGGAGCCCGAGCCAACCCGCGAACGTCTCCACCAGCCCGGGCGCGCCGAAGACGATGCCGGTCTCGCAATTCGCCTCTTGCGGCGTCGCGACGCAACGGCCGGTGGGGGTGTGTACTGGATATCCCGGAGTCGGATCACCGGACTCACGCTGTCTCGGCTTCCCCGGGCGACCTGCCCGCTGAGACCCTCGAGCTGATACGCGGTAACCCGCTGCTCGCGGCCGAGCGCGCCGTGCGCATCGACCGCCCACGTTGTGGCGACGTCGTCGAGCGACATCCGGTGTCGCGGCAGCGTGTTGGTGGCCTGCTCGAGGTTGTGAGGCCGGTCACTTCCCTCTCGCCTCGTTTCTGCTCCGATCCGGCAGTGGGCTTCGCGAGGCCGCGCGCTCCATGCGCAGGAGCAGGGCGGCAGACGGGGTGACCTTGCCGCTCAGATAGGTGCTGAGCCGCGAGGCACTCGTGCCGACGAGCTCGGCGAACTGGGCGTTCGTGAGTCCGGATCGTTCGACCGCGGCGCGTATCTGGGCGGCGACATCGGCCCGGTCGGATTCGTCGGTCCGGGTTCTTGCATGCTCGATCGCGAGTGCGAACAGGACGCCGATGCCGTCGCGCTCGCGGTAGGAGAGGTAGCGCTCCACGCGGCGGGCGACCGAGCCCCAGGGCGACCGGCGGATCTCGTCGAGCACCGGCTTCCAATCGGCGACCAGGCCGCGGTCGACGACGGCAACGAGCGCCTCGTAGGGCCAGCTTCGGACGTCGTCGGCCGGCGACGCATCGACGTTGCGAAATCTCACGCTCATCCCGTGGCTCCAGCCAGGCGAAGCGCCAGCCCGCGGCAGGCGGCGACGACGTCCTCCCACTCGTGCCACCGCGCATCGAGCCCTTTGTAACGAGGCAGCTCGCGGGTCACGTCGGTGTCGCGCGGCCGCGGATCGGCGAGTGCGGCGACGAGCGAGGTGAGCACGGACCCCGCCTCGCCCGATCGATCGACGTAGTAGGCGTCGATGTTCGAGAGGACTTCGACGGCGGCGTCTTCACCGAGATGATCCACCAGCGCCACCACATCGAGGTAGTCGCGCACGACGTTGCGTTGCACCACGAGATAGGCCTTCACGCGCAAGGCCTCGGCTGCGGTGGGGGCGACGACCACGGCACCGTCGCCCAGGTCGATCTCGCAGGTCTCGAGCGGTCGCTGCCGGCGCATCTGGCGAAGCCCGGCCTCGACGCCACCCAGGCTTCCCATGATCGTGAACGGCGGCTTCGAGGCGCGCACCGAGGTCGCCCAGCCCTCGGTCGCCTCCACCGCCTCGAGTACCTCTTGATAGCGTTCGACGAGGTCGGCCAGCACGTGGCCGTGATCGAACGAGTCACGGTGTCCGGCGTGCAGAGCGGCGGCAGAGCCTCCGACGAGCACGGCGTCCGGAACGACCTCTTGCAGCCGGGCAGCCGATGCCAGCACCTGCCGAAGGGTCGCGCTCAGTTTCCTCATCGTGGATTATCATATCTGATCAGAGCCAGAGCGGCCAAGCTCGGCTCGCGTGACGTGCCTCGCGATCGTGACCTGCGAGCATGGGGCCCGGGACCGGCGAGGCGATCGAGTCGATCGGACCGACGACGGCGTACGGGCAGACGCACCCCCGAGGCGTCTCCAGCGGCGATTCGGCCCGACGCTTCAGGGCGCTGGCAGCGTGAAGTTCGCGATCGCGGCGCGCGCCTGCGGGTCGAGGTCGTCGAGCGCGCCGAGCTCGAGGTCGCGGAGCGCACTCGCGAGCGCGACGGCCTCGGCGCGCGTGTCGGCCTGCGCCCAGAAGCTCATCGCGATGGAGAAGCCCTTCGCGGGAGGCCGGAGCGTGTACTGCGTGTACAGGTACGAGCCGAGCGAGTCGCCCCAGACCTTCTCGGGTACGAACGAGGTGTCTCCCGCGAGCACCCAGACTGCGGCTGGCAGCCCGCTCGCGTCCGCGTCGTCGACTACGACCCAGTCGTCGCTCGGGTCGAAGGCGAGGTCGCCGCTCGACGTCGCGACGAAACCGGCCGGGTTGCCCGCGGCAGGTCTCGCTTCGATCCCGCTGGGGAAGGACCATGTGGGGTCGAAGGAGCTCCACCCGACGTCGAGCATGCGCACGCCGGGGAGGCTCTCCGGATACTCGATCTCGAGGTGCCGGACCGCGCCAGACACCACGATCCGGTTCTTCCCCGGCGCCTTGGTCGCGTGTCCATTCAACTCGAGCAGGAGGCCGGGCCCGCCGATCTTCGACCATCCGTCCGTCGAGACGCGTCCCAGCTGGTCGACGGTCCAGCGCCGGCCCGATCCGTCGAAAAAGTCGTAGGGCAGCGTCAGGATCTCGTGATCGTCGTCCGCGTGCGTGGGGTCGGTCCGGTCACGCCAGACCTCCCAGCCGTCGCGGCGGCCACCGCCGTCGGTGTCGGGGTCGACAGGATTCGTGCCCACGGTGAGCTCCGCACCGTCTTGAAGGTCGTCGCGGTCGGTGTCTCTGTCGTACGGTGAGGTGCCCAGCGCGATCTCGAGCCGGATCGAGAGCCCGTCGCCGTCGTCGTCCACGAGGGCGTCGGTCGGGTTTTGCGGGTCGAGCCCCCAGACCAGCTCGACCTCGTCCCGGATCCCGTCTCCGTCGCTGTCGAGTTGCGCGCCGACGAGCGCGAGATCCGCGGCGTCGACGTCGCCGTCGAGATCCACGTCGCTCGTCGCACAACCAGGATCTGCGGCGGGATTCGTGCCGACGCAGGCCTCGACCCGCGCGAGATCGAGGGGGCCGACGACGCCGTCGCGGTCCACGTCCGGATTCGGGCCAGGCGTGCACGCGAAGGCCCCGAGGAGCCCGGCGGCGAGCACCGCTCCGGCGAAAGAGAGGCGAGACCCGCACGCGCGTCGGTCCACGAAGCATTCCTCCACGGCGTAGCGTGCCGGCAGGCGGCGCGACATGCCGGGGAGACACTTCGGAAGGTCGCCGGCTCGGCTGAATGCGGTGCGGCACCTGTCCATGGACGTCATCTCTTCCGCGTTAGGGGGGCACCTTCTTCGCCGCACCTCCCTTCTGGTTCCTTCTCCTTCGTGTCCTGACGATGGGGTCAATCTCCCGCAATTCGGACCGGCCTTCCTTCCGCGCTTCGGCTCGCCACCGCCGCCCGATCGAGCTCGCGGAGCCGGTCGCTGCGTCCGCTGATGTCGAGCACGTGGCTGCGGCGCAGCAGGCGCTCGAGGATCGCGGTCGCGAGCAGCTCGTCGCCGGCCGGCATCGCGGCGCTCCCGCGCTTCCCGGGCCGTCCGACGGGCGTCGCTACGTCGTCCGCCGCGTCGCGGCCCGAATGGCTGCGGAGAGCGTCTCGCCGAGGAGCCGCACGATCTGCTCGCTCGGGACGGTCGTGGCGCGCCAGTCGTCGATCACGGTCTCGAAGAACGCGAAGTACCCCTGGAGGACCAGTCGGGCGAGAGGCGGCGGGTCGGAGGTGCCGAGGTGGTTGCGGGCCATGCTGGAGATCACGATCCCGACGAAGTGATCGACGCGCGCGCGCACCTCCGGCGAGGTCGCTCCGCGCGCGTGGCGGTGGATCCTCCACGCATCTGTTCCGTTGAGCGCGTGAGCCACCATGCGCGCGTTGTTCTCGTCGACGCGTCGCTCGAGCGGGAGACCTTCGTTGACGACCCAGCCGTCGACCAGCTCGTGGCCCGCCCGCTCGACGACGGCGAGCACCACGTCGGGCCGGCCCTCGGGGAAGTAGTGGTAGAGAAGGTTCCGGGTGACGCCTGCGCGCTCGGCGATCTCGTCGAGCGAGAACTCGAAGAACCCGTCCCGGGCGACGACCGGCATCGCAGCCGCCACGAGCTGCTCGAGCCGCGCCTGGCGAGACAGCCGCCGGGGCGCACGCGCGGGCGGGACCGTACCCCTCGGGGGCACGGTGGGCGTGTTCGTCATGAAGGCCAGCTTACAGGTTGTTTACCAATATTCAAGTTGACAAAGAGTAAATAGTTGGGTAGAAGCGATCTCGTTGATGAGGGACGCGGGTCCGATGGGAGCCGCGGAAGCGCCCGCCTGACGGGCCTGGAAGGAGCAACGGTGGTGGCTCGAGGGAATCGGTTTCCGAGGGGTGTGGCGCTGCTCACCGCCGCGATTGCGGCAGCGACGGGCGCGTTCGGACTCGCCGGCGCGGCGGGCGCGAGCTCGCTGTTCTTTCCGCGAGAGGTCGCCGAGGCGACGAACGCCCAGTACAACCACGACTGCTTCTGGGGCGGCCCGCGCGGGATGGACTACGCGGCCCTCCCGAACCCGCAGCCGATCCAGATCCCCAACCTGTACCCGGACAAGGGCTCGACGTACTTCCCCGCGCAGTTCAACATGCCCGTCGGCTCGAGCCTCACCATCCGGGGCACCTACCCGCGGCAGCGCTATTTCTCGTTCACGGTCGCCAACCAGCTCGGTGGCGGCGTAGTCGGGAACGGGGACTACCTGCGCGACGTGCAGATCGATCCCGATCCGGGGTCGGTGAATCCGTTCCGGCAGGACCCGAACGACCGCACGCCGGCGGGCCAGACCTACACGCTGCGCGTCCTCCGAGGCCCGGTGCCGGCCGGCGCCCGCCCCGCGAACACCATCTACACGACGTCGACGTCGGCCACCTCGCCGGTCCGCCTCGCGATGCGTAACTACATCCCCGACCAGGGCCTCGGCGGAACCGGCGGTGTCGACCTGCCGAAGATCACCCTCACGCTCGCCGACGGGACGACGATCACCGAGCCCGCGGCCGTGTGCACCGCCCTGAACGCCAACAAGAACGCCACGCCGACGGGCTTCCCGCAGACCGTCTACCAGAACGCCATCAACGCCTCGGCCGATCCGGCGAACGCGCCGGCGAAGCCGACCCCCGTCTTCGAACGCTTCTGGAACAACGCATACACCATCCTCGGCGCCTTCAATGACAACGCGCTGGCGCGCGTCACGCAGTTCCCCGCGACCGACGACGGCGGGTACGCGACGAACCCCGACACGCAGTACATCGCCGCGGGCGTGTCGCTGAACTTCGGCAAGGTGGTCGTGCTGCGCGTCAAGCCGCCGACCTACGCCCACACCCGGCCGAACGCGACGGCGTGGAGCCCGGCGAACAGCCAGGTCCGCTACTGGTCGGCCTGCACGGCGGAGGGCCCGGTCTCGGGCAAGGGCTCGGACTGCGCCTACGACCAGCAGATCCCGGTGGACCGCGACGGGTACTGGACCCTGGTCGTCAGCAGGCCGGAAGACCGGCCGGCGAACGCTTCCACCCTCTGCGGCGTCAAGTGGCTCGACTTCGGCATCGGCGAGGGCAGCTACGCCGGCGCCCGCGCCGCAGTCGGCGCCCTCTACATGCGCTACATGGCGGCGCAGAGGGGCGCCGACTGGCCGCAGTCTCCGAAGAACATCCCGCAGCCGACGACTGCCGATCCGTACAACCATCTCCTCGACGTCATGGGCGAGTACGCACCGGCCGCTCACTACGAGAGCCGGGCGCAGTACGAGGCCCGCGGCTGCGCGGGCGGCGCGCCCCGTCTGGCCGCCGGCAGCAGCACGCCCAACGCCGGCTCGTTCGGGCTCGAGTGGGACGGCGTGACGAACGCCCTCCCGCAGCTCTACACTCTGCAGCGTCAGAACGCCGACGGGAGCTGGAGCACCGTGGCGAGCGGCCTGACGAGCCCGACCTACACCTTCCCCGCCGGTGCGCCCGAGAGCCAGGGCACGTGGGCCTACCGCGTCGGCGCCATCGACGTGAGCTCGTCCGAGACCGCGCCGTCCGAAGCCGACTTCGGCCCGGCGTCGGACCTCGTCGAGGTCGATCGCACGCCGCCCGGGGTATCGGTTTCCTGCCCGCAGACGGTCCTGCTCCACGGCGCCGCGTCGGCAACGACGACGGCGAGCGACGGCGAGTCCGGGCTGGCCGTGGATCCGTCGGGCGTGACGCCGATCGACACCTCGCACGTCGGTCCGCAGACGACGACCGCCACGGCGGTCGACGCCGCCGGCAACGAGGCGACCGCGTCGTGCACCACGCAGGTTCGATACGGCTACAGTGGTCTGCTCCAGCCGGTGAACCCGGACGGCTCGAGCCTCTTCAAGCTCCGCTCGACCGTCCCGCTGAAGTTCACCCTGGTGGACGCCGCGGGGCTCCCCGTCTCCGGCGCCCTCGCCATGGTCTACCTCGCCAGGGTCGACAACAACGTGGAGGGCAACTTCGTGGAGGCCGTCTCGACGAGCGCCGCGGACACCGGCAACGCCTTCCGGGAGACCGGGCCCGGAGGCTACCAGTTCAACCTGTCGACCAACGGCCTGACCGTCGGCACGTACAGCGTGAGCGTCCTGCTCGACGACGGCGCGAGCTACACGCTGCGCGTCTCCTTCCGCTAGAACGCCGGCGAGAGGGCTCCGAAGACGGGGCCCTCTCGCCATTCGAGCGGAGCCGAGGGCCGCGCGGCGCGACGCCGGTCGAGGGCGAGTACGGGAGCTTTCGCGCACGGCCTGGGCGATTCCATGGCCATGCGTCCGCGGGTTCCTTGCAATCTCGACACATCCGCGTGTCTTCGATCCGCCCTCCTCTTCGACCGGGAGATCGCCTCCCAGGAGAAGATGGGTGGCCACCCGCGTCTACCGCGACGACGGCCGCCATCAGGATGCCGAGATGGTGAAGCTCGCCGGGAAGGGTCGTGAAGACGACTGGCGGAGCGTGAATCGACGCAGAAGTGTGTCGAAGGAAGCCGGCGAGAAGGCTTCGCAGGGTCGGATTGGTGAAGCGATCGCATGCGATCGGGAGCCGTCCGGCGCCAGCGCTCTCCCACCTCGACGAGCAGAGGAGCGGACACCTGGCGAACGGACCGCGACGGTCCGAGCGCCGCGGGCTGCATCCCGACCGGGCGCTCGACCCGCTCGGCGCCGAACGCCTCGACGGCTGCGAGGGTCGGGGCGAGCTCTGGCGGCCCTGCCGCTGCGGACGCCAGCCGGATGCGGCGGCTGAACTCGACATCGGAGAGCGCGGCCAGGTCGCGGATCGCGCGGCCGGCCTCTACCGCACGGCGCAGCAGGCGAAGCCGCGCGACGCCCGAGTCACGACAGCGGCAGGGCCCGCCAGGAGTTCGGAGGGGACGGACGGCGCCATTGAGCCGCTCCCAAGCTCGCAGCACGTGCTCCGAGAGGCCGGTCAGGCGCGAAACCGCACCCAAGGTGTGGGTCGTCTCGCCGCCGGGGGGCCCCCGCTGGAGGCAATTCCTCGAGCGTGTCGGACTGTCACACGCGACGGGCCGCCGGAAGCGCGGAGCTCAGCCGCGCCCTGGCGAGGCGAGGCCGTCACATTTCCGGCTCGCCGGACACACCCG
>JAYRMX010000030.1:0-3784 GCA_041912475.1 Myxococcota bacterium | reverse complement strand
GCCATTCCCCACAGGCGAAGCCGCGCCTCGCTCGCGCGCACGAGCCCGTCTCCGCGCTGGCTCGCCCGCGCCGTCAGAAACTCCTTCTGCGCCGCGAGCAGCTCCGGGCTGTAGAGCGTGAGAAGAAGGTCTCCCGCGCGAACCGACTCGCCGGCCCCGGCGACGGGAACGCTTCCGACGTAGCCCGTCACGCGGGGCGTGACGTCGTGGAGGGCGCCCTGGTCGTAGCCGACGAGGCCCACCGCGCGGACCGTGACGCCGAAGGGCTCGCTCCGTGCGGGCGCCGTGCGAATGCCCGCCGCCTGGCGGCGGGCGGCGTCGATCACGACCTCTCCGGCGTGCGCCGCGCTCTCGTTCGCTGCTGCGGGTGCCGCGCCGTGCACGTGGCCCGCAGCGCCCGCGCCGCTCGCGTGCTCGCCGCCGCCGCGCAGCGAGAGGCGAAGACCCGCCTGGCCCGTGATGAGCGAGCCTCCCGCTTCGATCGTCTCGCCGCCCGGCGCGCGCGCCCGAACGGCGACGCGCCACGTGCCGGCCATGTCGAGCCTGAACCTCGCCTCGTAGCGGCCGTCACCGAGCGGCGTCACGGGGACCGGCCCTCCCATCGCGGCCATCGCGCCCATCGCGGGCATCACGACCTCGAGCGCGACGTCGGCGCCGTCGACTGGCTTCTCGCCGGCGCCGACCAGCCGAAGCTGCATGCGGTTGTCGCCGGTCGCCGGCGCAGGCGGGTCGAGCCGGACTTCGAGGACGAGACCGCTCGCCTCGAGCCGCGTGACCCCGGCGTCGCTCCGCCCGCAGGCGAGCCCGAGTGCGAGCACGGCGGCGAGCGAGGCCGCGATCCGGGGATTCGACAGTTGACGCATCATGGTGTTGCTCCTCACGGAAGACCCGGAATCCGGCCGAGCGCGCGCGCGAGCTCCGCGGAGCGGCGGCTCACGTCGGCCTTCGAAGCCTCGTAGTCGAGCTCCGCGGTCCGCAGGCCGCGCTCGGCCTCGATCGCGGTCTGGAAACCGCCGCTCCCGGTCGCGAGCGCGATGCGCGCGGCGTCGACGAAGTCGCGCGCGGCCGGCAGGATCTGCGTCTCCTGCAGGTGCAGCACGTGGCGGGCCTCGCGAAGGCGCTCGAGCGCGTTCGCGAGCGAGAACCGGACCTGCACGAGGGCGGCGTCTTCTTCGCTCCGTGCGCGGGCACGCCTCGCCTCGGCCTCCTCGACGGCCGCTGCGCGCCGCTCGGTGCGCAGCGGGAGGTTCACCTGCACGCCGACCGAGGGCTGGAGCGGCCGCTCCTGCCAGAACGCGTCGTAGCCCGCCGTCAGCGTGAAGTCCGGGAAGTACTCGCGCCTCGCGAGCTCGACCGCGGCGTCGCCCGCAGCCACGCGGGCGCGCGCCGCGCGCAGCTCGGGCCGCGCCGCGAGGGCCTGCGCGACGAGCGCACGGTCGTCCGGCTCCGCCTCGGCTTCGGGAGGCGCCGCCGCCGCGACGAGCTCGCCGGGCGGAGGCGGAAGCGGGAGCTGCGGCGCGCGCTGCAGCAGGAGGTTCATCTGCTGCGCAGTCGTTCGCAGCTCGGTCTCGTAGCGGATGCGGTCGTGCCGGCGGTGCGCGAGCTCGGCAGCGGCCTGCACGGGCTCGGCGAGCCCTGCGATGCCCGACTCGTAACGCGCCGTCGCCGAGCGCTCGAGCTCCTCGAGGATCGCGACGTGATGCTCCTCGACGGCGAGGGTCCGCGCGGCGAGGACGTAGTCGTCGAAGAGCGTCGACGCCATCGTCGCGAGCTCGAGGCGGGCAGCGTCGAAGTCGCCGGCGGCGGCGTCGGCCTCACCGAGCGCGACGTCGCCGCGCAGCGAGAGCTTTCCGGGGAAGGGAATCTCCTGCGCCAGATCCGCACGCCATGCGTCGCGGACGTCGCTGGCCGCGAACGAGCGCGGCCCGAGGCCGACGCCGAGCATCGGATCGGCGAGCGAAGTCTCCTGCGGATAGCGGGCGAGCGCCGCGCGCCATGCGGCCTGCGCCGAGCGGAGCGTCGGGTTGCGCTGGAGCACGGCGCGAACGAGCGCCTCGCGCTCGAGCACGGGCATTGCTCGAAAGACGTCATCGGTCTGCGCGGGCGCGGCGGCCTCGCTGCGCGCGAGATCCTCGCGCAGGCGGTCGTAGCGCGTGCCGCCGCTCGCGCACGCCGCCGCAGGAAGGGCGGCGAGGACGAGCGCAGCGGCACGCCGTCGTGCGGCATGCATGCGTGCAATCCCCATGGCTGCGGCCCGCGGCGTTCGCCGCGAAGCCGGCTGCTTCGGTGACCGATCTCCGGGGGGATCAGACCTGCAGGACGACGGAGCGCTCGCGCGGCGGATCGGGCGCGCTCGTTCGCGCGAGCGACGCGGCCCGGCGCGCGAGCGGGGGGAGCAGGACGTTCGCGAGGAGCGTGTGCGCGGCGATCGCGCTCTGGCAGGAGAGCCCGGGCGCGGTGGCGTCCGCCGCGGCCGGCTGCGCGCAGCAGAGCAGAGGAAACGCGAGCCGACACGGCGCGGACGAGCACGGCGCGGCAGGAGACGCGGGCGCAGCGGCGCCGGGCGCGGCCTCCTGCGCGTGGCAGGGCAGGGCGGTCGCCACGCTCGAGACGGCGCGCGGCGCGGCGTGCCCGGCGCTCGCGAGCGAAACCAGGCCGAGTGCCATGCAGGCGAGGATCGCGGCGGCGGCCCGGCGGCGGATGCGGCCCATGATCTCAACATCGGCCGGACGCGCCGCCGCGTCAAGTCGATCCCGCGCCGTCGTGTGGCCGGCGCCGCGCGTCGCGGCGCGGCCGGCCACGCCCGCCGGAGCCCGCGAGAAGCCGCTAGACTGAACGAGCCGCGCCGCCGGCGCCGCAAACCCCGCGTCCGGGAGACCCATGGCCGTCCGACTGAACCGCTACAGCGCGCGCATCACGCAGGAGAAGTCGCAGGGCGCCTCGCAGGCGATGCTCTACGCCACCGGGCTCCGCCCCGAGGACATGACGAAGCCGCAGGTGGGGATCGCGAGCTGCTGGTACGAGGGCAACTCGTGCAACATGCACCTCGACGGCCTCGCCGTGCGCGTGAAGCAGGGCGTCGAGGCGGCCGGGATGGTCGGGATGCGCTTCAACACGATCGGCGTGTCGGACGGCATCTCGATGGGCACCGAGGGAATGAGCTACTCGCTCCAGTCGCGCGACCTCATCGCCGACTCGATCGAGACCGTGATGGCGGCGCAGTGGTACGACGCCAACGTCTCGCTGCCGGGCTGCGACAAGAACATGCCGGGCTGCATCATGGCGATGGCGCGGCTCAACCGGCCGTCGCTCATGATCTACGGCGGAACGATCAAGCCCGGCCGGAGCCGAACGGGCGAGCCGCTCGACATCGTCTCGGCGTTCCAGTGCTACGGTCAGTATCTGGCGGGCTCGATCGACGAAACCAAGCGTGCCGACATCGTGCGGAAGTCGTGCCCGGGGGCCGGCGCGTGCGGCGGCATGTACACGGCCAACACCATGGCCAGCGCGATCGAGGCGATGGGCATGTCGCTGCCGTACAGTTCGTCGATTCCCGCCGAAGACCCGGCGAAGCTCGACGAGTGCTTCCGCGCGGGCGCGGCCATCCACAACTTGCTGCAGCTCGACCTCAAGCCGCGCGACATCATGACTCGCGCGGCGTTCGAGAACGCGATGGTCGTGATCATGGCAGTGGGCGGTTCGACGAACGCCGTCCTGCATCTGATCGCGATGGCGCGAGCCGTCGACGTGCCGCTCACCATCGACGACTTCCAGTCGGTGAGTG
>JAYRMX010000029.1:0-9220 GCA_041912475.1 Myxococcota bacterium | reverse complement strand
TCGGAGACCTGCTGGCGGCCCTCGAGCCAGGCCAGCTCCGCGCCGTCGACGACCGAGGAGCGAGGCCCTTCGCCGAGCAGCAGCCGCGTATCCGTGAGGCCGTCCCACACGCGGGCCGCGGTGGCCTCGAGCTCCTGCTCCTTCCCGTCGAGCTTCGCGCGGTCCTCGATCTCGGGCGCGAGGCCGCGAAGCCAGATCGCGACCCGCTCGGCGCGGACGGCGACCTCGGCGACCGGGATCGGCTTCGCCGGCTCGGCAGCGGGGGCCTCGGCCTCGACGCGCGAGGGCGCCGCCTCCGTTCCGGGCTCGGATTCGGGTCCGGCCGCGAGCGCCGGAGCGCTCGCGAGCAGCACCAGGAACGCGATGCGATGCCGTATTCGGCCGGTCGTCATGCGGCGCCTCCGCGGGACGCCTGCAAGCCTACCTCATCGTCAGTCGCCGGCCGTCTTCAGTCGGTTCGCGTGCGCCCGGAAGATCGACGTCGGGCTCGACTCGAAGATCGAGACCAGGCCGAGGATCTGGTTCACCTCGTCGAGATGGTTCTGGAAGTAGTTGTCGCGGATCACCTGCCCGAGGTGCGAGCTGCAGCGCCCCACGAGGCCGTCGTTCGATTCGGGGTAGACGAGCGACGTGAGCGCGAGCGGCGCATCCGAGACGTCGAGCAGGTTCGTGAGCAGCCCGGTCCCCGACCACGAGTAGTACCGAACGCCGCCCACGCTGCTCGCGCCCGAGCCGCACGAGGTGGTGGGAACGCCCTGCGGATAGGCCGCGTTGAAGCTCGCGAGGCCCGCGCTCGTGAGCGAGTCGAGCGCCGCGACGGCGTCCTGCGGGTTCGAGCTGCCCGTGAGCAGCGCGAGCACCGTCCCGAGCGAGTTCGCGAAGAACGCGAGGACGGACTCGGTGAACGAGCCGCCGCTCACGTTCGCGCGCAGATAGTCGGCGAGCGCCGCGCCCTTGTGAGGGCTCCCGACGGAAGTGACCGACGCGACGAGATCGGGCCGTACGGCCGCCACGTAGCGGACGTCGAGGCCGCCGTGGCTGTGACCGATGAGATTGACCTTCGACTTGCCCGTGATCGCGAGGACCTGCTGCACTTGCGCGAGGAGCTGCTCGCCGCGCGCCTGCGTCGTGTTGAACTGGCTCACCTCGGTCACGAACACGGTCGCGCCGCCGTCCTCGAGCGCGCCTTCGATCCCGTACCAGTAGTCGAGAACGCCGAAGAGCGAGTCGAACCCGGCCATCCCGTGCGCGAGCACGATCGGATACTTCGTCTTCGTGTAGCTGCAGTTCCAAAGACAGAAGGCGCCGGCCGGCGCGGCGGCGACGAGGAGCGAGAGGGCGAGAAGCAGAGCGGAGCATCGGCGCATCGAGAGGTCCCCCGGTACGCGCAGCCCGGGCGTGGAGCCGAGGCGGCCCCGGGCGAGCGGCGCAGCGGCTCCGATCTGAACACGGAGTCAGCGCCGGAATCAAGCGAAAAGTCGGGTCACGGCTTCTTCCGGCGCCAGGTCTTCTCGTGCGCCGGCGGCTCGAACGCGGGGTGGAGCGTCGTCATCCACGCGACGAGCGCCGTCACCTCGGGCGGCGTGAGCTGCTTGGCGTAGGCCGGCATGTTCCCGCCCCCCTGCAGCACCTGCCGGATGAGCTGATCGCCGCTGAGCCGCGCGGCGACGTCGTCGAGCGCGGGGCCGCGCGCTCCGCCCGTGCCGCCGACCGCGTGACAGTTGCGGCACTGCTTGTTCTGAAAGACGGCCGCGCCGACGAGCTGGAGCGGAGAGCGACCCGCGACGGCGCTCTCGGGAAGGGGAAGGCCGCTCCATGCGTCCATCTCGGGCGACCACGGCGAGGTTTCGCCGAGGTACGCGAGCGAGCCGAGGACGAGGAAGACGAAGATCACGGCGAGGCATGCCACCGGCCTTCGGAGCGGGCTGCGCTGCCCCGAGCGGTCGACGAACGGGACCGCGAAGAGCAGCGCGAGGCCGACCACCGGGCCCACGAGGATCAGCACCGTCTCGGTGTAGGGCGGCAACAGCGCGAAGGCCGCGAACAGCGGCAGAAAGTAGAAGTCGGGGCGCGGCGAGGTGCGGATCAGCGTCGGATCGGGCGGGCCGTTCGGGCCGTTCGGGCCGAGGACGGCCGCGACGGCGAGGATCGCGAGGATTACGAGGGCGCCGAACACGACGTCCTTCTCGATCGCCCTCGGAAAGAACGGCACCCCGGTTCGGCGCAGCAGCGCCTCGTAGCGCTCGCGATACGTCGCACGGTCGACGGGCTGGTGCGGATCGGGGAACTCGCTGATCCCGCTCCGCAGCACGAGGCGCAGGTGGAGCGTCACGACCGCGACGATGAGCCCGACGATGACGAAGACGTGCAGCGCGAAGAAGCGCGAGAGTGTCGCGGCACCGATGATCGGCCCGCCGAGCACCGCGTGAACGAGCGGCCCGCCGATCAGCGGGGTTCGGCCGGCGATCGCCATTCCGATGCCGACGCCCCAGTACGCGTCCTGGTCCCAGCGGAGCACCTGCCCCGTGAACGCCATGCCGAGCGTGAGGACGAAGAGCAGGCAGCCCGACATCCACGTGAGCTCGCGCGGGTACTTGTACGCGCCGAACAGGAAGACCTGCGCCAGGTGGACCGACATGATCGCCACCATGAAGTTCGAGCCCCAGTAGTGAACGGCGCGCAGGTACCAGCCGAGCGGCACCTCGTAGTCGAGGTACTCGAGGCTCGTGTACGCCTCCGCGGCGGATGGCACGTAGACGAGCGAGAGGCAGATGCCCGAGACCACCTGAATCGCGAAGCACAGGAGCGTCGCGCTCCCGAACACGTAGAACCAGCTTCCGGCGTTCGCAGGGACCACGTGCCCGGCCGTCGCGGCGAAGGCCGATCCGACGCCGAGCCGCTGGTCGATCCAGGCGTAGAGCGCACGAAGCGTCTGCACGCGGGCGGCCCCTCCTAGACCGGGCTCGAGAGGGTCGGCAGCTCGCCGCCCTTCACGAAGAGCTCGCCATCCTCGACCCGGTACGCGTACTCGAACAGACCGCGGGGCGGCGGCCCGGACGCCCGCGAGCCGTCCTCGTAGTACACGCCGCCGTGACACGGGCACAGGAACAGCCCCGACTCCGGGAACCAGCGCACGGGGCAGCCGAGGTGCGAGCAGTTGACCGCGAAGACCTGGAACGTCTCGCCCTCGATGCGGCGAACCCAGCACGGCACCTCGGCCGTCTCGCCGTCGAGCGGCGTCGTGAACGGGTTGCGGTAGGTCGCGAGCCGCGTCTGCCGCTCGGGAAACTCCGCCACCGGACCGAGCGAGATCCACGCCTGGTACGGCTTGCGGCGAAGAAGGACGCCCGCGAGGTAGCCCACGACCGGAAGCGCGAGCAGCACGCCCGCGATCGCGGCGAGCACGGCGCCGGCGCGCAGCAGGAGGCCGCGGCGCGTCACGGGCCTGGTCTCGATGCCCCAGTTGCCGGTCGTCGGATCGTGCTCCATCGCCTTCCCTTTCGCGCGCGACTACGGCGCGCCCGCCGCGACGGCGGCGTCCGGATGCGGCCTTCCCGGAAACGGACGCCGCAGCGACGCGAGCCACGCGACGACGTCCGAGATCTGCTGCAGCGCGAGCGGCGGCTTGCCCTCGTGCTCGCGCCACGACGGCATCCCGAGCTCGGGACGCCCGGCGATCACGATCGAGCGCAGTCCCTGGTCGCTGATGAGCGCGAGGAACGAGCCCTGATCGAGATCGAGCGCACCGCCGCCGCCTTCGGCGTTCGCGCCGTGACACTCGGCGCAGTAATCCATCCACACGGCGTGGCCGCGCCCGGCGTCTCCGGGCAGCGCGCCGGAGCGCCGCGCGTCCGCCTCGGAGTACGGCGGCAGATCGGCGCCGTCGAACGCTTTCGGCGTCGCCCAGCGCGAGAAGATGCTGCCGGCGAGCGCGGCGATCTGGGCCTCGGTGAGCGGCCCGCCGTTCGCCGACGAGAAGACGGGCATCGGCGTTCCCGCGACGCCTTCCGAGACGACGCGTCGCAGCTCGCTCTCGCCGATCACGGCGAGAAAGACCGGGTCTCCGAGATCGCGAACCGGCGCGCTGCGGCCGGGCTCGCCGTGGCAGCCGCGGCAGTTGTTCTCGAAGAGCAGAGCGCCGTCGAGCACGCGGTCGGGCCGCACGGTGCGCTCGGCCTCGGTCGGACGGCCGGGAAGGTCGCAGCCGGACAGGGACGCGGCGACCGCGACCGCTGCCGACACGCGAAAGCGTCCGCGTCTCACGGCCGACCCTCGTCGTCGCCGCGCAGGCCGGGGCTCTCGACACGCGCGCGCAGCACGAGCGGCCAGAGCTGCAGCGTCTCGACCCGGGCCGTGCGCGCGACCACCGCACCGCATGCGAGACCGTACGCGAGCTGCGAGCCGACGAACCACGGCCAGCTCACGTGCGCGTCCATCGTCGGGCTCACGATGCGGAGCGCGAGGAAGACGACGCCGGACCACAGGACGGGCGCGACGACGCCGCCCCAGAGCATCGACCGGCCGGGGAGCATCGGGAGGACGGCGGCGTACACGAGCCCGGCGAACGTCGAGAGGACGAGGTGGATGACGGTCGCGACCGCGAGCGGGCCGGCATGGAACGCGCGCAGCATCTCCGTGCTCGCCTCCATCATCGGCGGCGACACGGCCGACGCGAGCAGGTTGATCGGGAACCACGGGCTTCGCTGGGCGACGAGGCCGTACGCGACGGCGACGGCCGCCATCGCGGCGGCGCCGGCGAGGCCGCCCCGCAGGCCGGCCGAGTACGGGTGGATCTCCTCCGGGAGCCGCACGCGGTGCCCGTCCTCTCCGACGCGAAGCAGCTCGACCTCCTGCGGAGCGACGGCGACGGGCCGCGCGCGCAGCGCGGGCGGCGCGAGCGGAACGAGCTCCTCGCGCGGGCGCGGATAGACCTCGCGCGCCCAGCCGATCGCGCCGGCGGCCGCGAGCACGGCGCCGACGACGGTCACGGCGGCGAGCGTCACGAGGCCGGCGAAGATCAGCGCGACGCCGAACGCGGTCACCATCGGCCAGGCCGTCTCGGCGGGGAGCGCGACACCGTCTTCGCGATCGCGAGGCCCGTTCACGTTCCCACTCCATAGACGACGGTGAACACCACGACCCACACGCCGTCGACGAAGTGCCAGTACCACGAGAGCATCTCGACGGGCTCGGCGTTCGCCGGGCCGATGTGCCCCGCGACGCCGAGCAGCGCGATCGCGCAGAGCAGCACCAGGCCGACCGTCACGTGGAGCGCGTGGAAGCCGACGAGCCCGTAGAAGGTCGTTCCGAACAGGTTGGTTCGGATCGTGAGTCCCTGGTCGACGATGAGGCGCCGCCACTCGGCCGCCGTCCCGCCGAGGAACGCGGCGCCGAGCAGGATCGTGAGGAGCAGCAGCGCGTTGAAGGCGCCGCGATCGCCGCGGCGCAGCGCGCGCAGGGCGTAGGCGATCGTGACGCTGCTCGAGAGCAGGCACGCCGTGTTCACGAGCGGCGCGCTCAGCACCGCCGCCGGCTGCGGGCCCGTCGCGCTCTTTCCCAGATAGAAGAGGTAGACGACGATGAAGCTCGCAAAGAACGACGTCTCGGTCGCGAGCAGCGCGAGCATCCCGGCCCGGCGCGCGACGGCTTCGGGAGCGCTCACTCGAACCTCCAGTCGGGATCGTCGGGGTGCTTCAGGTCCCACAGCGGGCGGCGGCTGCGCACCGTCGGGATGCGCTCGAAGTTGTACGGCGGCGGCGGCGACGACGTCGACCACTCGAGCGTCCAGGCGTTCCAGGGGTCGTCTCCGGCGTGCTCTCCGCGCCGCAGCGAGCGTGCGACGTTCCAGACGAAGACCGCGACGGCCGCCACCTGAAAGATCACCCCGGCGCTCGAGACCTGGTTCCACACCTCCCAGCCGCGATCGGCCGGGTAGGTGTAGATCCGGCGCGGCATCCCGAGCAGCCCCGAGACGTGCATCGCGCCGAAGGTCACGTTGAAGCCGATCACGAGCAGCCAGAAGTGCCAGCGGCCGAGGCGCTCCGAGAGCATCCGGCCGGTCGCCTTCGGGAACCAGTAGTAGACGGCGCCGAAGATCGTGAACAGCAGCGCGCCGACGAGCACGTAGTGGAAGTGCGCGACGACGAAGTACGAGTCGGTGAGCTGCCAGTCGAAGCTCGCTGCGGCGAGCATCACGCCGGTGAGGCCCGCGACGAGGAACTGGAACAGGAAGCCGATGCAGAACAGCATCGGCGCGCGCATCTGCAAGCGCCCGCCCCAGATGGTTCCCAGCCAGTTGAAGATCTTGATGCCGGTGGGAACTGCGATCGCCATCGTCGACCCGGTGAAGAAGACGTTCTGGAGCTGCGAGAGTCCGACCGCGAACATGTGGTGCGCCCAGACGCCGAGGCTCAGGAGGCCGATCGAGACCGTCGCGGCGACCATCGCGGGGTAGCCGAAGATCACCTTGCGCGAGAAGACCGGGATGATCTCCGAGGCGTACGCGAAGCCCGGGAGGATGAGGATGTAGACCTCGGGGTGCCCGAAGAACCAGAACAGGTGCTGCCAGAGCACCGCCGACCCGCCGTGCTGGACGTCGAAGAAGTGCGCGCCGAGGTACCGGTCGAGGAGGAGCATCGACTGCGCCGCGGTGAGTGGCGGCACGACGACGAGGATCATGCACGAGACCACGAGCATGAGCCAGACGAAGAGCGGCATCTTCGCGAGGCTCATCCCCGGGCAGCGCATCGCGAGCGTGGTCGCGACGATGTTCGCGGCGGCGGTGAGCGTTCCGAGCCCGCTCACGAGGATGCCGAGCGCCCAGTAGTCGGTGCTGTGTCCGCGGCTGAAGGCCTTGCCCGAGAGCGGCGCGTACGCGAACCAGCCGACGTCGGGCGCTGTGCCCGCGCCGTAGAGTCCGTCGCCGCCGAGGAAGCTGAAGTAGAGCAGCAGGCCGCCGAACAGGAAGACCCAGAAGCCGAAGGCGTTGAGCCGCGGAAACGCCATGTCGCGCGCGCCGATCATGAGCGGGACGAGGTAGTTGGCGAAGCCCGTGAGGATCGGCATGCCGACGAGGAAGACCATCGTCGTCCCGTGCATGGTGAACAGGCGGTTGAAGGTCTCGGGCGAGACGGCGCCGCTGTGCGCGAAGGTGAGCTGCCAGCGCATCACGGCGGCCTCGGCGCCGGCGATCAGCAGGAACACGATCCCCGCCGCGACGTAGAGCAGGCCGAGGCGCTTGTGATCGACGGTCGTCACCCAGCCGCGCGTCACGCGTTCTCCTACTGCAGCGTCATCAGGTAGGCCACGACGCGGTCGAGCTCGCGCTCGCCGAGCTGCATGGCCGGCATGAGGGCGCCGGGCTTCACGTGATCGGGATCGCGGAGCCAGAGCCGCAGGCTCTCGCGGTCGTTGCGCGCGACGCCGGAGGCGATCGTCGCGCGGCTCATGAGATGCGTGAGGTCCGGCCCGAACGTCCCGTTCGCCACCGTCCCGGCGACGCGGTGGCAGTTGATGCACGCGGTGCGCTCGAAGAGCGACCGGCCGTCGGCCGCAGCCGGGTCGGCCGCCGCGGGCCCGCGCTGCGCGTCGAGCCAGCGCTCGAACTCGGCGGGCTCGTGCACGATTACGCGGAGCAGCATTCCCGCGTGCTGCGTGCCGCAGAACTCGGCGCACTGCCCGACGTACGTCCCCGCCTCGAGCGGCTCGATCCACAGCCCGTTGCGCTTTCCCGGAATCGCGTCCTGCTTTCCGGCGAGGCGCGGCACCCAGAAGCTGTGGATGACGTCGGCCGATTCGAGCCGGAGGAAGACCGGCCGCTTCTGCGCGCCGGTGCTCACCGGGAGGTGCAGCTCGTTCGCAGTCGTGACGCCGGAGGCCGGATACCGGAACTCCCACCACCACTGGTGCCCGACCGCCTCGACTTGCAGCCAGCCCGGCGGCGCCTGCTCCTTCTGCACGTCGAAGATGCTGCGCGCCGTGGCGAGGAAGAGGATGACGACGACGATCGCGGGAACGAGCGTCCACGCGAGCTCGATCGGGCCGCTGCCGTAGACCTGCGCGGGCTCGCGGCCGGCGTCTCCGGGCCGCGCGCGAAAGCGGGCGATGCTCCACGCGAGCAGACCTCCCACGACGGCGAAGATCACCGCGCAGACGGCAACGACGAGCCACGCGAGATCGCGGATCGCGAACGCCGGAGTCGAGGCGGGAGAGAACACGGCCGGAGACCCGAGACCCGCGTCGGCGGCGGCGGTCGCTGCGGGCGCGAGCGCGACCAGCAGCCATGCGGCCTGTTTCACGAGCCACCCCTCCCCGCCCGCCAACCCTATCACGCGAGAACGCGCACGGAGACGAGAAATGCCTCTCGCGCGCGAGCGCCCCGCGCTCCGCCGCCGGCTGCGCCGATTCCGGCCGCTGAACGGGCTCCCTGCGCTAGCGTCCAGCGCCATGCCCGCCGACCTCGACGCCCGCGTTCGCGATCTCGTCTCGAAGCTCACCCTCGAAGAGAAGGCCTCGCTGCTGAGCGGGGATTCGACGTGGACCACGCGCGCCATCCCGCGCCTCGGCATCCCGTCGATCTGGATGGCCGACGGGCCGCACGGCCTCCGCAAGGCGCCGGGGCCGAACGACGTCGGCGCGGGCACGGCCGTTCCCGCGACGTGCTTTCCCACCGCGTCCGCCCTCGCATGCGCGTGGGACGAGAACCTCACGCGCCGGGTCGGCGAGGCGATCGGCCGCGAGGCGCGCGCGAACGAGGTCGACGTGGTGCTCGGCCCGGGCGTGAACCTCCAGCGCTCGCCGCTCGGCGGGCGAAATTTCGAGTACCTCGGCGAGGACCCGCATCTCACGGGAGCGCTCGCGGCGGCGTTCGTCGAGGGCGTGCAGTCGCAGGGCGCCGGCGCGTGCGTGAAGCACTTCGCGGCGAACGAGCAGGAGACCGGGCGCATGTGGCGCTCGTCCGAGGTCGACGAGCGGACGCTTCGCGAGCTGTATCTGCGGCCGTTCGAGATCGCCGTCACGCGTGCGCGGCCGGCCTCGGTGATGTCGGCGTACAACCGCGTCAACGGTCCGTTCGCGTCGGAGCACCCGTGGCTGCTTCGTGACGTGCTGCGCGGCGAGTGGGGAGTCGACGGCTTCGTGGTGTCGGACGGGGGAGCCGTCGACGACCGCGCGGAGGGCGTCCGCGCCGGGCTGCACCTCGAGATGCCGTCGTCGGGGCCGC
>JAYRMX010000028.1:0-4680 GCA_041912475.1 Myxococcota bacterium | reverse complement strand
CGGGACCCGCGGCCCCTTGTTTTTGTGGTTCGGCGCGTGGGGCTGGCTGGGGTCCCGGGGGGGGGGGTGGCCCCCGCCGGCGGCCGGCCGCCGCCGGCCGTCCGGTCACCTCGAGTAGAGCTCGACGATCAGCTGCTCCTGGATCGGGAGCGTGATCTCTTCGCGCACCGGCATCGCCTTCACGGCGCCGGCGAAGTTGTCCTTGTCGACCTCGAGCCAGCTCGGAACGCTCCGGCGCTCGAGCGCCTCGAGTGCGCCGACGATCCGCGCGATCTGGCGCGAGCTCTCCCTCAGCACGATCACCATGCCGGGCTTCACGAGCATCGACGGGATCGCTGCCTTCCGGCCGTTCACCTGGAAGTGGCCGTGGAGAACGAGCTGCCGCGCCTCGGCGCGCGACGTCGCGAAGCCGAGCCGGAACACGACGTTGTCGAGCCGGCGCTCGAGCAGCGAGAGCAGGTTCTCGCCCGTCCTGCCCTTCATGCGGCTCGCGCTCTCCATCGTCTTCTCGAACTGCGCCTCGAGAAGGCCGTACATCCGCTTGACCTTCTGCTTCTCGCGGAGCTGCATTCCGTAGTCGGAGAACCGCGGCCGCGCCTGCCCGTGCTGCCCGGGCGGGTAGTTGCGCCGCTCGACGGCGCACTTCTCGCTGAAGCAGCGGTCACCCTTCAGGAAGAGCTTGGTCCCCTCACGCCGGCACAGCCGGCAGACGGATTCGTTGTAGCGGGCCATCCTCGCTCCCCTCTACACGCGCCGCCGCTTGGGCGGGCGGCAGCCGTTGTGCGGGATCGGCGTCACGTCACGGATCATCGTGATGCGCATTCCGGCGGCCTGCAGCGCGCGCAGCGCCGACTCGCGGCCCGCACCCGGCCCCTTCACGTACACCCCGAGCGACCGGACGCCGTGCTCGGCGGCCGTCTTCGCGCATTCCTCGGCGGCCACCTGCGCGGCGAACGGCGTCGACTTGCGCGAGCCCTTGAAGCCCGCGCCACCGGCCGTCGCCCACGAGAGCGTGTTACCGCCCACGTCGGTGATCGTGATGATCGTGTTGTTGAACGTCGACTGGATGTGCGCCATCCCCGTCTGGACGTTCTTCTTGACCTTCTTCTTGGTGCCCTTCTTCACGTTCTCACTACTTCTTGGTCGGGGCCTTCTTCTTGCCCGCGACGGTCTTGCGCGGGCCCTTGCGGGTCCGCGCGTTGGTGTGCGTCCTCTGGCCGCGGACCGGGAGGCCGCGCCGGTGGCGAAGCCCTCGATAGCAGCCGATGTCCATCAGCATCTTGATGTTCTGCGCGGTCTCCCTGCGCAGATCACCCTCCACCTTGTACTCGCGCTCGATCACCTCGCGAAGCCGCACGAGGTCACCCTCGCTGATCTGATCGCTCTTCGTATCGGGGTCGACGCTCACCCGCTCGCAGATCTTGCGCGCCGACGTGCGTCCGATCCCGAAGATGTAGGTGAGGGCCACCTCCAGCCGCTTGTTGCGCGGCAGGTCGATGCCCGCGATGCGTGCCATGTCGTCTCTCCTCCCCTAGCCCTGGCGCTGCTTGTGCTTGGGGTTCTCGCAGATCACGCGCACGACGCCCTTGCGCCGGATGATCCGGCACTTGTCGCAGATCTTCTTCACCGAGGACCGCACCTTCATCGCCGCCGTCTCCCTCGCGCTCCGCTCAGTGCGAGCCGGGCACCTTCGTGAGGATCTCGGGCCCGTTCTCCGTGATCAGGACCGTGTGCTCGAAATGCGCCGAGAGCGAGCCGTCGGCCGTGACTGCCGTCCACTCGTCGTCGAGCGTCTTCACGTCGGGTCCGCCGGCGTTCACCATTGGCTCGATCGCGAACACCATCCCGGGCAGCAGCCGCGGCCCCTTTCCCGGCTCGCCGAAGTTCGGAATCTGCGGCGGCTCGTGCAGGCGCCGCCCGATCCCGTGCCCGACGAACTGCCGCACCACCGAGAAGCCGGCCCCCTCCGCGTGCATCTGCACCGCATGCCCGATGTCGGAGAGCCGGTTGCCCGGCACCATCTGCGCGATCCCCCGGTACAGGGCCTCGCGCGTCACCGCGAGCAGCCGCTCGGCCTCCGGGGTGATCCGACCCACCGGTACGCTGACGGCCGAATCGCCGTGCCAGCCCTTCACCGACACGCCGAAGTCGAGCCCGACGATATCGCCCTCGGCGAGTACCCGCGGCCCCGGGATCCCGTGAACGATCTCCTCGTTGACGGAGATGCAGATCGGCGCGGGGTACTTCGGCAGCCCGTGCGGACCGTAGCCGAGGAACGACGACTGCACACCGCGGTCGCGGATCGCCCGCGTGACCGCCTCGGAGAGCTCGCCGGTCGTGACGCCGGCCCGCACCCGTTCCCGGACCTCGACCAGGATCTCGCCCACGTGGCGCGAGGCCTCGCGCATGTTCGCGAGGTCGCGCCGCGTCTTGAGCGTGATGTGGCTGGAGCTCGCCATCATGCCGCGATCGCCCCTTCGATCCGCGTGGCGACCTCGTCGACCGTCCCGAGGCCGTCGAGCTCGACGAGGATCCCCCGCTCGCGGTAGTAGTCGATGAGCGGCTCCGTCTGCCGCCGGTAGACCTCCATCCGCGTGCGGATCGACGCCTCGTTGTCGTCGCTTCGCCCCTCGAGCTCCGCGCGCTTTCGCAGCCGGTCGACGAGCATCTGCTCGCCGACGCTGAGCACCACGCAGCGGTCGAGCCGCCGGCCGAGCCTCGCGAGAATCGCGTCGAGCGCGCGCGCCTGCTCCGTCGTGCGCGGGAAGCCGTCGAGAATGAAGCCGCGCTCGGTGTCGGGCTGCCGCAGCCGCTCCTCGGCGACGGCGATCACGACGGCGTCGGGGACGAGCTCGCCGCGGTCCATGTAGCCCCGCGCCTCGCGGCCGACCGCGGTGCCGGCCGCCACCGCCGCCCGCAGCATGTCGCCGGTCGAGATCTGCGGGACGCCGAGCCTCGCCACGAGCCGCGCGGCCTGCGTGCCCTTGCCGACTCCGGGAGCGCCGAGGAGGAGGAGCCTTCGCAGCATCACCGCCCGAGCCTCCCGCGGACGCGCGTCCCCTTCACGAAGCCCTCGTACTGCCGCGACACCAGGTGCGCCTCGATCTGCCCGATCGTGTCGAGCGCAACGCCGACGACGATCAGCAGCGCGGTGCCGCCGAAATAGAACGGGATTCCCTGCTGCACCGACAGCACTGACGGCATCACGCACACGGCCGCGACGTAGAGCGCTCCGACCAGCGTGATTCGCGAGAGCACGTGGTCGATGTGCTCGGCGGTCTTCTTGCCGGGGCGGATTCCCGGAATGAAGCCTCCGAAGCGCTTGATGTTCTCGGCGACGTCCTGCGGGTTGATCACGACCGCGGTGTAGAAGAATGCGAAGAACACGATGAGCCCGATGTAGACCGTCTCGTACATCGGCCCGCCGACGTAGAGATGGTCCTGGAAGAACTGCTGGACCGACGGCGAGTGAGTGAACTGCGCGATCGTGAGCGGGAACATGAGGATCGACGACGCGAAGATCGGCGGAATCACGCCGGCGGTGTTGACGCGGAGCGGGAAGTAGCTCATCCCGCCCTGCGTGACGCGCTTTCCGACCACGCGCCGCGCGTGCTGGATCGGGATCCGGCGCTGGCCGCGCTCGAAGAACACGACGAAACCGACGACGAGCACCATGAACGCGAGCAGCAGCACCGCGCCGAGCAGCGTGAACTGGTCGGTCTTGATCAGCTCGACGAGCTGCCCGAGGCCCGACGGGATGCGGACGACGATCCCGGCGAAGATGATGAGCGAGATCCCGTTGCCGATCCCGCGCTCCGTGATCTGCTCGCCGAGCCACATGATGAAAGCGGTCCCGGTCGTGAGCGTCAGCATCGTCATCAGCCGAAAGCTCCAGCCCGGCTCGATCACCGCGCCCTCTCCGAACTGGCCGTTCTCGAGAGCGAACGAGAGCAGGAGGCCCTGCCCGAGCGCGAGGACGACGGTCGCGTAGCGCGACCACTGCGAGATCTTCTTGCGGCCCTGCTCGCCTTCCTTCTGCAGCGCCTCGAGAGACGGAATCACGACCGCGAGGAGCTGGAAGATGATCGTCGCACTGATGTAGGGCATGATCCCGAGCGCGAAGATCGAGAGCTGCTCGAGAGCGCCGCCCGAGAACAGGTTGAACAGCCCGAACACCGAGCCGGACATCCGCTCGAAGAACTGCTTGATGACATCGGGGTTGATCCCCGGCGTCGCGACGTGGGCGCCCACCCGGTAGATCGCGAGCATCCCGAGCGTGAAGAGGATCCGCCGCTGGAGCTCGGGAATCCTCGTGATGTTCTGGACGCCGCCGGTCACGCGACGATCTCCACCTTTCCGCCCGCTTCCTCGATCTTGCGCTTCGCCGACTCGCTCGCGCGCTGCACCACCACGGTGACGCCGCGCGGAGCCTCGCCGTCGCCGAGGAGCTTGATCGGCGCGCCCGAGCCGCGGACCAGCCCGCGCGCGAAGAGCGCCTGCGCGTCGATTCGCGTGCCCGCGTCGAAGCCCGCCAGCACGCCGACGTTCACGATTTCGACCGCCTCGCGCGACGGGTTGTTGAAGCCGCGCTTGGGAAGCCGCCGCACGAGCGGCATCTGACCGCCCTCGAAGTGCCGCGCAGTCTCGTTTCCCGACGAGCGCTTGCCCTGCCCCTTGATG
>JAYRMX010000027.1:0-1635 GCA_041912475.1 Myxococcota bacterium | reverse complement strand
TCGGGCTCGCGCTCGACCGCGAGCGCCCGCTCCGTCTCCTCGAAGATGCGGCGGGCTTCGGCGAACTGCTCGTCGGACGGCGGCGCCGCGTTGCCGTCCTCGTCCTGGCCGACGCGGATCACGCCGCGCGATTCGAAGAGCCGCAGTGCCGCCTCGGCGCCGTCCTGCGTCTCGAACCCGAAGACGACGTACTCGCCGTCGCGGCCGAGCGCCTCGAAGCGCCACGGCTCGTCACCGCCGCCGCGCCGGACGCGCGCGCCGGTGAAGTCGCCGGCGTGCCAGCTCGCGGCGATGGCGGCCGCGCCGCGCCGGTCGTGCGCGGATTCGCCCGCCTTCCAGGCCTCGCCCTCCTCGTGCGGGGGCACGAGGCGCACGGCGTGGCGGTCGGGCAGGAAGCCGTAGCCGTCGGACGTGACCGCGACGACCTCGTCCTCGTCCCACTCGTCGTCGGGTTCGGTCTCGAGCACCTCGGGCTCGGGCGCCGCGCCCTCGGAAACCGCGTCCTCGCCGCCTTCGCGAACCTCGCCGCCGGACGCGTCCTCGTCCCGGCGGCCGCCGCGCATGATGAAGGCGGCCGCCACGATCAGCACGACGGCGCCGACGGCCAGCAGCGCGCTGCGGTCCACTAGAACTCCACCGACTCGACGTAGTCCCCGAACACCTCGCGCATCGCGTTGCGGATCTCGCCCTCGGTCGCGTAGGCGCGCGCGCAGTCCAGGATCTTCTCCATCAGGTTCGCCTCGCCCGGCGCGGTCGCCGCCGCGGCGGTGAGCGCCTTGAGCGCCGACGTGGTCGCCGCGTCGTGGCGCACGCGCTTGAGCTCGGCGATCGCGCGCTTCTGGTCCTCCTCGACCTCCTCGCCGATGTAGAGGATCGGGATCTCGAGCTTCTCGTCGGGCTCGACGTACTCGTTCACGCCGACGAGGATGCGCTGCTTGCGCTCGACCTCCTGCTGGTACTGGTAGGCCGCCGCCGCCAGCTCACGCTGGAAAAAGCCCTTCTCGATGCCGGGCACGACGCCGCCCAGGCCGTCGATGCGGCGGAAGTAGGCTTCGGCCTGTTCCTCGAGCGTGTTCGTGAGGTGCTCGACGTAATACGAGCCGGCGAGCGGGTCGATCGTCTCCGTGACGCCGATCTCGTGGGCGATGATCTGCTGCGTGCGCAGCGCGATCTTGACCGCCTTGTCGCTCGGCAGCGCGATCGTCTCGTCCATCGAGTTCGTGTGCAGCGACTGCGTGCCGCCGAGCACGCCGGCGAGCGCCTCGAACGCCGTGCGCACGATGTTGTTCTCGGGCTGCTTGTCCCACAGCGAGCAGCCGGCCGTCTGGGTGTGGAAGCGCATCAGCCACGACTCGCGGCGCTTCGCGCCGTAGCGCTCGCGCATGTGCCGCGCCCAGATGCGGCGCGCCGCGCGCAACTTGGCGATCTCCTCGAAGAAGTCGAGGTGGCTGTTCCAGAAGAACGACAGCCGGGGCGCGAAATCGTCGATGTCGAGCCCGCGCTCGAGGCAGCGCTCGACGTAGGTGAAGCCGTCGGCGAGCGTGAACGCCAGCTCCTGCGCCGCGGTCGCGCCCGCCTCCCGGATGTGGTAGCCCGAGATCGAGACGGGGTGCCACTTGGGCATCTCCTTCGCCG
>JAYRMX010000026.1:0-3102 GCA_041912475.1 Myxococcota bacterium | reverse complement strand
GGCCGCTGCGGAGAGACGCTCGGAAGGCTGCGGCGGGCGGTGCGAGACGATCGTCAGCCGAGCACGGGACCGAGCCGCTCGCGCGACGTGCGGTGCGCGTCGCCTGCCTCGCCCAGAGCGACGAAATCATTGACGGAGGCCGGGACGGGATCGCCGTGCCGGACGGGTCGAAGGCGAAGCCGCGTGACGGATCGCAGGATCGCGTACAGCGCATAGCCGCTCGCGCGCAGCGCCTCGACGCGAGGCAGGGCCCAGAAGGCGTCGTTCGCTCCCGACTCGAACACGACGGGCGGGCTTCCATTCGCACGGAGCCAGGGCGCCAGCATCGGAATGATGACGTCTTCGTGGCCCTCGACGTCGATCTTCACGAGGCGAACCGGACCTCGCAGCTCGAGCGCTTCGAGGTACCGCGTGGCGCACCTCGCCTCGACCGTGATCTGCCGGTAGCCCGGCGCTGCAGCGTCGTTGATCGCTGCGCCGCCGCAGTTGTCGACTGCGACGTTGAAGGTCGCCGTGCCGTCCTCGTCCGTGAGCGCGACGCGATGGACGACGAGCTGCGCAAAGCCGTTTCGCCGTGCATCGGCCGCGAGGCGCGCCGCGAGGTCGGGCTGGGGCTCGAAGGCGTGCACCGTTCCCGACGGCCCGACCACGCGCGCCATCTGCAGCGCGATGCTCCCGATGTTCGCCCCGATGTCGAGCGCCGTCTCGCCCGCACGGAGCAGCCGCGTACAGACCTCGCGCACCTTCGGGTCGAAGTCGCCGAAGTAGTACACCGGCCGGCCGATGTAGTCCGCGGGGTCGACGGTGATCGACGATCCGTCGTGCAAGCGGGTCTCCGTGAGGCCGCGCGGCACTCCGTCGATCCAGCGCAGGAGCGGCAGCCGGGCGAGCCGTCCCCTCCCGCTGTAGAGGCCGGTAGCCCAGACGAGCGAGCGGCACGCGAGGCGCGCCACGCGCGCGGCGCGCGGCATCGCCACTGCGGAATGGGGCGGGGCTGCGAGGGACTCGGTCACTCGGGGACTCCGGAGAAGCGTGCGCGTCACAGTATTGCACGGCCGCGACGGCGCCGCGGCTTGCACGCGCCGCGCGCCTCTTCGATCCTGCCCCCATGCGCCTCGCCCTCGCCCAGGTGAACTCGACGGTGGGAGACCTCGCCGGCAACCGGCGGCGCATCGAGGCGGCGGCGATCCGCGCGGCGGAGCAGGGGGCCGATCTCGTCGTCTTCCCGGAGATGGCGGTGACGGGCTATCCGCCGATGGATCTCCTGCAGCGCGAGGGCTTCGTCCGCGACCAGCTTCGCGAGGTGGAGGCGCTTTGCGAGACGTCGCGGCGCATCGCCATCGCCGTGGGCGCGGTGGTGCCGGCGCCGCGCAGCGGGCCCCGGCACCTCGCGAACGCCGTCGTGCTGCTCGCCGGAGGGCGGGAGGTCGCGGTGCAGGCGAAGACGCTGCTCCCGACGTACGACGTCTTCGACGAGAGCCGCTACTTCGTGCCGGCCGAGCGCCGCGCGGCCGTGACGCTCCCCGGGACGGGGGCGGCGCTCGGGCTCACCGTGTGCGAGGACACGTGGTCGGGGCGCATGGGCTACGCAGTCGACCCGACCGGAGAGCTCGCGGGACAGGGCGCGCGGCTCGTCCTCAACCTCTCGGCGTCGCCGTGGCACTGGGGCAAGCCGCTCGAGCGGCGGCGCATGCTCGCCGAGCTGGCGCGCAAGCACGGCGTCACGATCGCGTTCGTGGGGCAGGTGGGCGGGAACGACGAGCTCGTCTTCGACGGCGCTTCGTTCGTCGTCGATCCGCGAGGGCGGATCCGCGCGGCGCTTCCGGCGTTCGAAGAGGCGCTCGCCATCGTCGACCTCGACGCGCCGCCGCTCGACGCTGCTCCCGAAGACGTCGAGGAGCCGGAGGGGCCGGCGCAGCTCGAAGCGGGGCTCGTGCTCGGCATCCGCGACTACTACGAGAAGCAGGGCCTTCCGAAGCGGGCGGTGATCGGCCTCTCGGGCGGGATCGACTCGGCCGTCGTCGCGCACCTCGCCGTGAAGGCGCTCGGGCCGGAGGGTGTGCTCGGCCTGCTGATGCCGGGGCCGTTCTCGTCGGAGCACAGCGTTCGTGACGCCGTCGCGCTCGCGCGAAGCCTCGGCATCGAGACGCGGACCGCCGACATCCGGCCGATCTACGAGCGCTACCTCGACGCGTTCGGCCGCCTGTTCGGCCCGCACGGGAGCTGGGGCCTCACGGGGCAGAACATCCAGTCGCGAACGCGCGGCGCGATCCTGATGGCGTGCTCGAACCAGGAGGGCCGGCTCGTGCTGTGCACGGGCAACAAGAGCGAGCTCTCGGTCGGCTACGTGACGCTCTACGGTGACATGGTCGGCGGCCTCGCCGTGATCGGCGACGTGTACAAGACCGACGTCTACGCGCTCGCGCGTCACGCGAACCGGGACGGCGAGCGGATCCCGCAGTCGTCGATCGACAAGGCGCCGTCGGCCGAGCTCGCGCCGGGCCAGCGCGATGCAGACGACCTCCCGCCGTACGACCCGCTCGACTTCGTGCTTCGGCAGCTCAGCGAGGAGCAGCGCAGCGGCGAGGCGGTCGCGGCTCCGCCCGGCGCACGCGCCGGGCTCGCCCGCGAGGTGGAGCGGCGCGTCGACCGCAACGAGTTCAAGCGCCGGCAGGGACCGCTCGTCCTGCGCACGTCGACACGCGCCTTCGGCAGCGGCCGCCGCCTTCCGATCGTGCAGCGCTATCCGGGGGCGGGCGCGTAGCCGCGGCGCGGTCCGGTGCCGCGGTCGTACGCGTCGCTCCTCAGTGGAAGAGGCTCCAGCTCGGCGGCGGCGGCGTAACGAGGGTCGCTCCCTGCCGCCGCACGAAGCCGTCCATCAGCCAGAGCGTGGCCTGACCCGTGCTGGTGTTGCGCCAGACGAGATCACCCTTGCCGTCGCCGTCGTAGTCGGCCGCCGCAGCGAGCATCCAGCCCGGGTATCGCATGTCCGGGAGGACGCCGGCATCGATCACGGTCGGGCTCTCGAAGCGCCAGAGCCGGCTCTCGCGCAGGAGATCGTTTCGCCACACGAGGTCCGACTTCCCGTCACCGTCGAGGTCG
>JAYRMX010000025.1:0-3272 GCA_041912475.1 Myxococcota bacterium | reverse complement strand
CGCCTCCTTGAGCTCCTTGGTCTGCTGCTGGCTCGCGCCGCGGTTCCAGGCCAGCTCCTCCTGACTGAAGTTCTGATCGAACTTGTCCGTGCCGCCATCGTTCACGTACCGCGCGTACGGCGGGCTCGGCATGAACAGGCCCGACGGCTGAGCGGGAAGGCCCGTTCCCGCCGCGACCCGCGGCCCCTGCCGGTACGGAAGCTGCTGCCCGAAGGTCTTGATGATCGGGTTCTGCTCGTTCGGGTTGAACGGGTTCACGATGTTGCGGAGCGTCGCGTTGGGATCGATGTCGTCCCTCGGGTCCCACGGCATCGCCTGGGTGCCCATGCCGTTCGTCCCGGACCGGACGTTTCGAAGCGCGAACCCGTAGTTGAGGAAGCGCTGGAAGGTGTAGTTGTCGGGGATGTAGTCGACCCACATGTTCGACGTGAACGGGACGAGGTTGTACGAGACCGCCGCGCGGGTTCCGAGCAGCGCATCGAAGGGCGACGCCTGGTTCGCGCCGCGGAAGGCCTCCGTGAAGGTCACGGTGCGCGCGGCGGCGACTGCGAACGGCAGAGCGATCTGGCCCTTGACCGGGATCGCCGGGTTCGCGGCCGTGACCGGCGTGGTCCCCTTCGGGTTGATGTTCCCCGGATACACCCTCTGCGTCTCGATCTCGCGATCGGGCTGGCGAATGATCGGCGTCTGGTAGTTCACGGTCCCCGCGAGCCGCGGGTCCTTGGCATCGGAGAGCCGCGACGGCAGATGCTCCGAGCGGTTGCCGTAGACGTTCACGCCCGGCGAGAAGCCGCACGCGCGCGTCCACACGCAGTCGTAGCGGACCTCGCTTCCGATGTAGGCGCTGATCGAATCGAAAGGACCCCAGCCGTCCTTCGCGATGTCGATGTCCATCTCGAGGTGGAGGATGTTGTACCACTGCGTGAGATCGAGGCCTTCGTTGAAGTTCGTGCTGATGGCGCGGATCGTCTCTTCGAAGTAGCCGTGCGCCTGGATCCTTCCGTCGAAGTACTCGAACGCGCGGGCCGCCGGTGCGGTGGCTGCGAGCAGCAGCCAGGAAACGAGAACACTCACCACCCGCCGCGCTGCGCACCCTCGCACCATGCACCCCTCCTGTGACGATCGCGGCCGCAGGGCCGGCGATCGCCGAGCTACGCTCCAACGATGGAGGTCGAAGACACCTCCAGCGCTCCCCCCAGATCGTGGGGCCGTAGACGGAGAGCGAATGGGCTGCGGGGCACCCGGGCGCCGCTCCCCCCCTCGAGGCCCGGCAATGCGCTCGCAGATATACACCCGGAGCGCCCACGCTTACAACGAAATTCGTGAGGACGTGGGAAGAGTCCCGCAGGGGTGATACGCGCGGCTGAGCGGAGCGGGATGCGCCGAAGGTGGTGAAACCCACCGCGGCCCCAGTCGCGCGGGCGCGCTGGCACGGCGGCGAGCGGCGTCCTAGCCGTCGGCTCCTGCCGACGGCGTTCGCTTGCGACCCCTCACTCCGCGCGGAGCGCCGGCGGCGGGCTTCTCGTGGCCCGTGCGGACCGGACCGGCGGCGGCCGGCTTGCGTGCGGCCGGCGCCTTACGCGGCTTTCGTGCGGCTGCCTTGCGAGGCCCCGCGCTGCGTGCGGGCTTTCGGGGCGGCGCGGCGGTCTCGCCGCCCGCGTCCTCCGCCCCATCCTTCTTCGCGAAGCGCCGCCCGCCCGGCCCGGCCTTCTTCTCGCGCGGCGGGAACTCGAAGCCGTGGCGGCCGTTGTCCTTCATGACGAGCGTCGCCGAGAACGGCCGGCCGAAGCGGGAGGTGAAGTCGGTGAGCAGCTCGGTGCGGCGGTTCTGGAGGTAGTAGAGGGCTTCGTCCCGCGTGATCTCCCGCTTGCAGACCGTGCGGGGGAGCTGGAAACCGCAGCTCTTCGGCGCCCCCTCGTGCGGGCCGGGCTCCGACTCCTTCAGCTTGCGCTCGCAGGTGAAGTGAGTCGGAGACTCGACGACCTGGCAGTCCTCGTCGAAGGGGCAGCGGGCGAGCGGCGCCGGGTTGACGTCGTACTCGGGGGACGCGCTCGCGCTCTCGCCGTCTCCCGGCCCGGCCGAGCGCACCTTCATGCGCCAGGCCTCGCGGTCGATCTCGATCGATCCCTTGTACGTCCTGCCGTCGCGCGCGGTGAAGCCGTCGAGGACGCCGGTCTTGCCGTCGCGCAGCAGCGCCGCGACCACCTCCCGGTTGATGTACCGGCCGCTCGTGTCCTTCCAGAACAGCATCGGCGTGGGAGCGCCTTCGGGCGCACTCGGGTCCTCGTCCGCGCTGTAGAACCAGGCGCGCTCCTTCACGGGCCGGCCGGTACGCGGGCACGGGCCGAGCGGCGGCTCGTTCGCGTAGAGCGCCTCGTACTCGAAGCCCTTCGCATGGTCGACGATCTCGCGCGCGTACGCCTCGATCTCGCTCATGAACTGAGCGGCGCTGCGCTGGCCGTGCTCGACCTCGCCGAGGTGCTTCTCGAGCTCGCCGGTGAGCGCCGCCGATGCGAGGCGATCGATGTGCACGCGCCGCAGGATGTCGATCAGCCGGATGCCCTTCACGGTGGGCCGCAGCGCCTTGCCGACGCGCGTCGCGTAGCCCTTCGCGATGAGGTTCTCGATGATGTCGGCGCGCGTCGCCGGGGTCCCGATGCCCTTCTCGTGCAGCGCGACCGCGAGGCTCTCGTCCTCGATCTGCTGGCCGGCGTTCTCCATCAGCGACAGCAGGCGCGCCTCGGTGATGCGCGCGGGAGGCTTGGTCTCCTGCTGCTCGGCGGCGACCTCGCGCGTCTCGACGGCGACTCCCCGTGCCTCGTCGGCGCCGGGCTGCAGCGGCGGCAGCGACGCCTCGTCCTCCTCGGGCTCGCTCGCGAGCACCGCACGCCAGCCGGCCTCCTGCAGCGAGCGCGCGCGCGTCCGGAAACGTTCGGCGCCGACCTGCGTCGTGCGCTCGACCTTCACCCACAGCGCCGGCGGATGGAACGCGCCGAGGAAGCGGCGCGCGACGAGATCGAACAGCCGCCGGTCGTCTCCCGAGAGCGCTGCGCCGGGCACGACGCCGGTCGGAATGATCGCGAAGTGATCGCTGATGCCGGTGTCGTCGAAGATGCGTCCCTGGTTCTCGAGGCCCTGGTCGAGCAGTCGCGCGGCCGCTTCGCCGTACTCGTGCAGCGGCCCGGAGCGATCGCTGCGGCCCGCGGCCGCGAAGGTCGCGAGCACCTGCCGCACCGTGTCGCGGTAGTCGGTCGGCAGGCAGCGCGAGTCGG
>JAYRMX010000024.1:0-1612 GCA_041912475.1 Myxococcota bacterium | reverse complement strand
TGCGACCTCGCCGAGCGCGCGCTCGAGATCGACGACGTCGAGCCGCTCGGGGATCTCGATCGCCATCGTCATCTGATAGTGCGGAGATCCGCCGGGTCCGGGAAGGCTGCGCGTCGTGAGGTCGGTGATGTTGACGCCGCGCTCGGCGAGCGCGCGGCACACGCTCGCGACGATCCCCGCACGGTCCTCGCCCGCGACCGTGAGACGGTGCAGCACCGATCCGGGCGCCGGGACGGCCGGACGCGGCCCCTCGGAGACCTCGCGCAGCAGGATCGTGAGACCGTGGTCGCGCTCGAGCCGCTTGGCGCCGGCACCGAGCCGGTCGCCCGCGTTCGGCGCGGTCGACGAGCAGAGCAGGATCACCGCGAAGTCGGTCCCGAGGATCGTCATCCGCGAGTCTTCGAGGTTGGCGTCGCAGTCGTAGATGAGCTGCGCGAGGTCGGCCACGAGGCCGGGCCGGTCGCGCCCGATCGCCGAGAGAATGAACCAGCCGCCCATGCGGCGAGAGTATCGCACGCGCCGCATCGCGAGGCGATCACGCGCTCCCGGCGGGCGGGAGGCGCCGCCGGAAGCCTCCGCGGCGCGAGGCGATCGGTCCGGGCGGCCGCCGACGATACGCCGGCCGCAGCGCGGCCGAGGCTCCGTTCGTCAAAGGCCGAGCTTGCGCGTCAGGAGCTTCACGACCCAGCTCTTGATGATCGGCACCGCCTCGTTGTTCTTCGCGGTGAGCAGGTCGAGGTGTGCGTAGCCCTCGATGATTGCGATCTCCTTGTCGGCGGCCGGCGTTGCGATCGATCCGAAGTAGCCGTTCCAGCTCGACGGCAGCGGCGCGAGGCCGTTCGACCCGCCGATCGCGAGGACGGGGCGGTCCATGTTCGCGTTCTGCGTCACGGCGAGCAGGCTCTCGTCGCCGAGCGACGACGAGTCGCGGCCGAAGAGCTGGTCGAGGCTCACGCGTCCCGAGAGGTAGTACCACTCGGCGAAGTTCCCGTGCGAGAACTGGACGCGTTCGAGGTCGTGGATGTCGGTGACCTCGCGTTCGTGTCCCCAGACGGCGGGGGGTGTCGCCTCCGGCGGGCCGTTGTCGGAGATCGCACAGCCCGGGCTGACGGTCGAAACGTTCGGCGGGCAGACCGGAAGCGCCGGATCGTCGAAGTTCTTCCATTGCCGGACCGATCCGCTCGTCGAATTTCCGAGGAAGTAGAATCCGTCACCATCCGGTGTCGGGACCCACTGGTTCGGCCCGTCGTCGGTGAAGCCGACCGACGCGCGGAACGCGCCGAACGACGAGAGATCGTCGTCGATGAAGGCCCCGATCGCCGCCTCGTTCGAGAGCGGCGCCTGCAGCAGGATGCTGATCGGGGGGCCGCCGAAGACGGGAGTGCGCTGCGCGAGCGCGGGCGCCGTCGGCTGGTAGAGAGCCGCCACGCCCTGCACCATCGCTGCCGCGCCGAGCGACGGGACGTCGATTCCCTGGAAGCTCTGCAGGAAGACGCTCGGGCCGCCGGGCGTCGCGAGCGCGGTCACTTGCGAGAGGTAGCTCGCGAGGCTCGGACGGCTCGCCGACGGCGCGCCCGGCCCGCCGCCCTCGAGCAGCAGCACGCCGTCGAGC
>JAYRMX010000023.1:0-3483 GCA_041912475.1 Myxococcota bacterium | reverse complement strand
TCACGAGCAGGAAGACGATCGTGAGGCCCGCGAGCAGGATGTCGAGCGCGATCTCGTTGGGCGTCTTGTGCCGCTTCGCGCCTTCGACGAGCGAGATCATGCGGTCGAGGAACGTCTCGCCCGGATTCGCCGAGACGCGAACGACGAGCCAGTCCGAGATGACCGTCGTTCCGCCCGTGACGGCGCTCCGATCGCCGCCGCTCTCGCGAATGACGGGCGCGCTCTCGCCCGTAACGGCCGCCTCGTTCACCGAAGCGATCCCTTCGATCACCTCGCCGTCGGCGGGGATCGTGTCTCCCGCCTCGACCAGCACGACGTCGCCCTTTCGAAGCGACGCCGACGGCGTGGAAGTCGCCGGCGCGTCGCGTCGCGGCTCGGACAGGCGCTTCGCGACGATGTCGCGGCGCGCGGCGCGCAGCGCGTCGGCCTGCGCCTTGCCGCGGCCCTCCGCCATCGCCTCGGCGAAGTTGCCGAACAGCACGGTGAGCCAGAGCCAGGCCGAGACGGAGAGGATGAACGCGGGCGAGGCTTCGCCGCGGCCGGTGAGAAGCGCGTGCGCTCCGAGCAGCGTCGTGTACGCGCTGCCCACCTCGACCACGAACATCACCGGGTTGCGGATCATGTTCCGCGGGTCGAGCTTTCGCACCGAGTCGGCGAGCGCGCGCCGCACGATCGCGCGATCGAGAAGGGGCCGAGAGCGGGGCTTGGCGGGCATGTCACCTCCGCAGGCGCGTTCAGCGCGCGAAGAGCTGCACCTGCTCGGCGATGGGCCCGAGCGCGAGCGCCGGAAGGAAAGTGAGCGCGCCCACCAGCACGACCGTCCCGGCAAGGAGCGTCACGAAGAGCGGCCCGTGCGTCGGGAGCGTCCCGGCGCTCGCGGGCACCGGCTTCTTGCGCGCCAGCGACCCTGCGATCGCGAGGATCGGGACGATCAGCCAGTAGCGCCCGGCGAACATCGCCATCGCGATCGCCGCGGCGTAGAAGCGCCCGCTCGCGGTGAGGCCCGCGAAGGCCGAGCCGTTGTTCCCGGCGCCCGACGAGAAGGCGTAGAGGATCTCGCTGAAGCCGTGCGCCCCGGGGTTGCCGAGCGCATCCGTTCCCGCCGGCAGCACGCACGCGATCGCCGTCCCGGCGAGGATCATCACCGCCGGCAGCAGGATGACGAGCGAGGCCATCTTCATCTCGAAGGCCTCGATCTTCTTGCCGAGGTACTCCGGCGTGCGGCCGACCATGAGGCCGCCGATGAAGACGGCGACGATCGCGAAGGCGAGCATTCCGTAGAGCCCCGATCCGACGCCGCCGAACACCACTTCGCCGAGCTCGATCAGCCACAGCGCGGCGAGGCCGCCGAGCGGCGTGAAGCTGTCGAGCATCGCGTTCACCGAGCCGTTCGACGCAGCCGTGGTCGCGGTCGCCCAGAGCGCGGAGCTCGCGATGCCGAAGCGGACCTCCTTGCCCTCCATGTTTCCGCCGGCCTGCAGCGGGCTCGCGATCTGGTCCGCGCCGAGCGCGGAGAGCACCGGGCTGCCGCTCTGCTCCGCGGCGAGGCACATCAGCAGGAGCGGAACGAAGATCGCGAGCATCACCGCATAGAGCGCGACCCCCTGCCGGCGGTCGCCGACCATCTCACCGAGCGTGAAGCACAGCGCTCCCGAGATCAGCAGGATCGAGACCAGCTCGGCGAAGTTCGAGACCGGCGTCGGGTTCTCGAACGGGTGCGCGGAGTTCGCGTTGTAGTAGCCGCCGCCGTTGGTTCCGAGCTGCTTGATCGCGACCTGCGACGCGACCGGACCGAGCGCGATCTCCTGATGCGCGCCGGCGTCGCCCGCGGCCGCGGCGGACGGATCGAGGAGCTCGGCCGTCGCCTTCGCCGCGAGCGTCTGCGGCGTCCCCTGCCAGACGAGCGCCAGCGCAAGGACGAGCGAGAGCGGAAGCAGGACGTAGAGCGCCGATCGCACCAGGTCCGCCCAGAAGTTCCCGACGCCCGACGCATCGCGGCGCACGAATCCGCGAATGAGCGCGACGAGCACCGCCATCCCCGTGGCGGCCGAGACGAAGTTCTGCGCCGTGAGCCCCAGCATCTGGGTGAGATGGCTCATCGTCGTCTCGCCGCTGTACGCCTGCCAGTTCGTGTTGCTCGCGAAGCTAACGGCCGTGTTGACCGCCACGTCGGGGCCGACCGCAGGAAGCCCCGCCGGGTTGAGCGGCAGAACGCCCTGAAGGCGCTGCAGCGCATAGAGCGCCACGATCCCGATGCCGTTGAAGGCGAGCACGGCCGCCGCATACGCCTTCCAGCTCATGTCGTGCCCGGGGTCCACTCCGGCCACGCGATAGAACAGCCGCTCGGCCGGGCCGAGCAAGCGCTGCGCGAGCCGCGCCCGCCCCTCGTAGACCGCGGCCATGTAGCGCCCGAGCGGCACGGCGAGCGCCGTGAGCGCGCCGAAGTAGAGCAGGACTTGGAGCAGCCCGCTCGCCGTCACGACAGCCTCTCCGGCGCGAGCAGCGCCATCACCAGGTAGACGAAGAGCGCGACCGCGAGCGCAGCGCCCAGCCACTCGAGACCGCTCATCGCGTCAGCGCACCTTCTCGCACAGCAGCACGAAGCCCCACGTGGCCGCCACGAACGCCACCACGCCGCCGACGTAGAGAAAGTCCATTTGGGATCCCTCCCGACGTGCTCAGTCTACGCGCCGCGAGGTCCGCGCGACGTCAAACCGGGCCCCTGCGCCATCAAGAAAGCATCAGGACGTGCGCCGAGGCCATCGTACGGGTGACCTCCGTATGACGGCTCGTCCCGGACGAGGCGGGCGGGGCGGGAAGAGCCTTTTGCACAGGCCGGCCGGTTCGGAGAAACTCTCCGCTGAGATTGGGCCGATGCGTGAGAGCAGCCAGCGGAGAGCCCGAGCACGTGGCGCTGCAGGAAGGAGCGGTTGGCTGTGTCTTCCGTGGCTGACCACCCCTCCCTCACCTCATGACGCGCCCCGCCTATTGGCCGCGCGCCCGCCGCGCTCTCGTGGCGGCCGATCCCGTCCTCGGCGGGATCATCGCGCGGCACCCGCGTCTCGCGCTCGTATCGCGCGGAGACGCCTTCTCGACGCTCGCGCGGTCGATCGTCGGCCAGCAGATCTCGGTGAAGGCCGCCGACGCGGTGTGGGCGCGGCTCGTGAGCGCCTGCGCGGAGCTGACACCGCGAGGTGTGCTGCGAAGACGCGCGCCGACGCTCCGCGCGTGCGGCCTCTCCGAGCGCAAGGTCGAATACCTGCGCGACCTCGCGCGGCACTTCGAGTCGGGCGAACTCGATCTTCGCGCGCTCGCTCGGATGGATGACGAAGAGGTGATCACGCGGCTGACCGACGTCCGCGGCATCGGCCGCTGGACCGCCGAGATGTTCCTCATCTTCAACCTGCTGCGGCCCGACGTCCTGCCGCTCGACGACCTCGGACTGCTCAAGGCCATCAGCCGGCACTACCTCGGCGACGTCCC
>JAYRMX010000022.1:0-7374 GCA_041912475.1 Myxococcota bacterium | reverse complement strand
GAGGTTGTGCGCCTCGGCGTCGAGCGCGAGATCCGAGAGGTGAGGCTTGCTGCGCAGCTGCTGCCCCGTCTTGCGGCGATACTCGTAGCGGGCGTCGCGAACGGCCTCGGGCTCGGATCCGATCGTCGGGAAGTAGAAGAGTCTGTTCGAGCTCGGCTGTCGCTGCTCGGAGAAGATCCTCTCGGCCGCCTCACCGCGTCCGCCGCCGGCGCGCACCTGGCGAATGCCGCGGCCGCGGCCGCGTGTGCGCTCTTCTGCTGCCGAGAGCACGGCCGCGAGGTTGATTTCGTCGTCTGCCGCGGGCTCGCAGCCGTGCGACGGCGTCATCGTCCTCTGCGGCGGCGATTCGGGCGGCCGCGACACGCGGGTGGGACTCCTCGGCGGGATCGATCCGTTTCCGGTCGGCGGACGGGGCGGAGTCCCGATCGAGATCGTCATTCTCAACCTCGTCACCGTGAGCCACTATTCGCTCGGCCCGGATCAGGTCTGGGACGCGCAGATCCTCCTCGCCGTGCCGCAGTGAATCGCGCCGGGCTGGCCGGAGGCTCGATTCGCGTGGGGGAGGAGCGCTCACCACGGCAGGGTGTTCGGGACCCGTGGACGAGCTTCTCGTTCACGTCCTTCTCGCTGTGGACGTGGCGCGGCGGGGTGTGGAAGTCGCGTAGCGCGTGAGGCGCAGGGCGACGCGACCTTCGACGGCGGCCTCGATCCCGAGACCCGGCTGCCTGACGGGACGAACCGGGGGTCGCCCGCGCGCCGCGGCCTCTGCCCGAGTTGGTTCCTCCATATCTTGATCGTGATACGTACGTATCAGATGTGCTATCCTCGCGCGGTGAGCCCGAACGGAAGCCCCTGGCTGCTCCTGATCCACCGGCTGCCGGCCGGGGCGCAGTATCTCCGGGTGAAAGTCTGGCGGCGGCTCCAGTCGGTCGGGGCGGTCGCCGTGCAGAACGCCGTCTACGTGCTCCCCAACACCGAGCCCTGCCGCGAGCACTTCGAGTGGGTCGTGCGCGAGGTCGAACGGCAGGGAGGCGAAGCGTCGCTGTGCGAGGCTCGACTCGTCGAAGGCTTCGACGACGCCGCGCTCCGTATGGCGTTCATCGAAGCGCGCGAGCGAGACTACCGGGCGCTCGCGGAGGAGGCGGAGAAGCTCCTCCGCACTGCGGCGCGGCGGCGGACTGCGGCGCGATCGGCCGCGAGCCTCGTCGCAGCGGCGGGCCGGCTGCGCCGGCGCAAGGCGGAGATCGAGGAGATCGACTACTTCTCCGCGCCCGCTGCCGACGATCTCGAGCGGCAGCTCGAAGAGCTCGAGCGACGTGCGACACCCGCGGCAGCGCGTGGATTCGCGCAGGCGCCTTCGCGGTGGAAGCGCAGAGACGTGCAGCGCCGCACCTGGGTCACGCGCAAGGGCATCCACGTCGACCGCATCGCGAGTGCGTGGCTGATCCGCGGCTGGATCGATCCCGAGGCGACCTTCAAGTTCGTTCCCGCGCGCGGCTACCGGCCCGAGGACGGCGAGCTGCGCTTCGACATGTACGAGGCGGAATTCACGCACGACGGCGAGCTGTGCAGCTTCGAGGTGCTGCTGCGCGAGTTCGAGATCGAGGACCCTGCGCTTCGACCGATCGCGGAGATCGTCCACGCGATCGACCTCAAGGTGGAGGAGCCCGTCCGGCCGGAAACCGCGGGGGTCGCCCACGCGCTCGAGGGGCTCGCGCGGCGCTACCCCGACGACGAGGCGCGCCTGCGGGACGGGGCGGCGCTCTTCGGGGCGCTCCACGCCTACTTCGCCGTGAAAGGCCGGAAGCGATGACCTCCGCCGCAGCGCCCGCAGCGGGGAACGAAGGGGGCCTCGCTCCCTACACGCTGCGCGAGCTGCTCGCCTACTTCGTGCGCCTCGGAAGCCTCGGCTTCGGCGGGCCCGTCGCGCTCGTCGGCTTCATGCAGCGCGATCTCGTCGACGAGCGGCGCTGGATCTCCGAGAAGGACTTCAAGGAGGGACTCGCGCTCGCGCAGCTCGCGCCGGGACCGCTGGCGGCACAGCTCGCGATCTATCTCGGCTGGCTCCACCACGGGGTTCTCGGCGCGACATGGGTGGCGTTCGCGTTCGTGATGCCGTCCTTCGTAATGGTGCTCGCTCTCTCGGCCCTCTACGTGAGCTATGGCGGCCTCCCGTGGATGCGCGGCCTCTTCTACGGAGTCGGGGCGGCCGTGATCGCGGTGATCGGTCGGGGCGCCTACAAGCTCGCGCGCTCGGCCGTGGGGCGGGATCCGCTCTACGCCGCGCTCTTCGCCGTGAGCGCGGGCGTCACCGCGTGGACCGAGTCGGAGCTGGTGTGGGTCTTCGTGCTCTGCGGGGTCGTCGCGTTCGCGCTGCGCGCGCGCCCCGGAGCGAGCGCGCTCTCGGCGGTGCTTCCCGTCGGCTGGCTCGTCACCGGATCGGGCGGGCCCGCGACGCCCGACACGCTCTGGCGGATCGGCGCGTACTTCGCGGAGGCGGGAGCCTTCGTGTTCGGGAGCGGGCTCGCGATCGTGCCGTTCCTCCACGGCGGCGTGGTGAACGACTTCCGGTGGCTCTCCGAGCAGCAGTTCCTCGACGCGGTTGCCGTCGCGATGATCACGCCGGGCCCGGTCGTGATCACGGTCGCGTTCATCGGGTACCTCGTCGCGGGCCCGGTCGGCGCGATGGTCGCGGCGCTCGGCGTCTTCCTCCCCTGCTATCTCCTCGTCGTAATCCCGGCGCGCTACTTCAAGCGCGCCGTCCACGACCCCCGCGTGAAGGTCTTCGTCGACGGCGTGACGGTCGCCGCGGCGGGAGCGATCGCGGGCGCCGCGTTCGTGCTCGGCCGGCGCGCGATCCTCGACGGAGCGACGCTGGCAATCGCGCTCGTCGCGCTCCTTCTCGTGACGCGCGTACAGGCCCGCTGGGAGCCGCTCGTGATCGCGGGCGCCGGCCTCGCCGGCTTCGCCCTGTCGCGCGGCGCTCTTTGATCCCTCGAAGGAGGAGGTGTCATGAAAGCCAGCGAAGAACAGGCCGGAGCGGGCGTCACGCGCCGCGAGATGCTCGGAACCGCCGCGTGGATCGGCGCGAGCGCCGTTCTGGCGAGCGGCCTCGGAGGGAATGCCATGGCGGAGGAAGCCGCAAAGCCGAGACCTTCGGCGTACCGCGGCGAGCACGCGATCCAGCCCCTGCCCTTCGATCCCAAGAAGCTGAAGGGGCTCTCCGAGAGGCTGGTCGTCTCGCATCACGACAACAACTACGCGGGGGCGGTGAAGCGCCTCAACCTGGTCCAGCAGGAGCTCGGCTCGCTGCCGCCGGACGCGGCGCCCTATCAGGTGGGGTCGCTCAAGCGCGAAGAGCTGATCGCGACGAACTCGATGATCCTGCACGAGCTCTACTTCGCGAACCTCGGCGGCTCAGGCCGAACCGACGGAACGGCAGCCGGGCTCCTCAGAGCCGAGTACGGCTCGCTCGAGGCCTGGGAGCAGGACTTCCGGCAGACGGCTCTCTCGCTGGCCGGTGGCTCGGGGTGGGTCGTGGTTGCGTACGACCGCCCGAGCGACTCGCTTCACAACTGGTGGGCGTGGGATCACGCGCACCAGGTCGCGGGCGGCGAGCCCGTGCTCGTCCTCGACATGTACGAGCACGCCTACCAGATGGACTACGGCGCCGCCGCGAAGCCCTACCTCGACGCGTTCCTCGCGAACGTGCTCTGGGACGAAGTGAACCGGCGCGTCGAGAGCGCGCGTTCGAAGAAGACCACATGACGGCGTGCCGGTCCTTCGCTCTCGCGGCCGCCCTCGCGATGGGAGTGGAGATGTCTGCAGCAGCGGCGACGGTTGGCTTCGACGACGTCCAGCCCGGCTCCTCGCCCGAGGGATGGACGACGGGCGTCACGGGCAAGGGCTCTCCGAAGTGGGCCGTCGCGAAAGACGAGACCGCGCCGTCGGCGCCGAATGTCCTCGAGCAAACCGGTGAGGGCACGTTCCCGTTCTGCGTCGATCCTCGCGTCTCGCTCGCGGACGGCTTCGTCGAGGTGAAGTTCAAGCCGATCTCGGGTGACGAGGATCAGGCCGGCGGAATCGTCTTTCGCTTCAAGGACCAGGACAACTACTACGTGACGCGCGCGAACGCGCTCGAGGACAACGTCACGATCTACCACACCGTGAAGGGCCGGCGGCGCGCGTTCGAGAACGTGGACATGAAGGTCTCGGGGCAAACGTGGCACACGCTGCGCGTCGAGTTCCGCGGCACGCACTTCACGGTCTACCTCGACGGCAGGAAGGCGCTCGAAGCCGACGACGACACGATCCACGGAGCAGGCGGCGTCGGCGTGTGGACGAAGGCGGACAGCGTCACCCACTTCGACGACTTCACGTACGGGCCGCTCACGCCGTAGCGCACCCGGTCGGAGCCACGATGCCGTTCGTCCTGCGCATCCTCGGGGCGGTCCTCGGGACCTTCGTCGTACTCCCGCTTGTCTCCTGCTCGCGGGAAGGCGGCCGAGAGGTGATCGTCTACGTGAGCGAAGACCAGGTCTTCTCGGAGCCGATCCTCCGGGACTTCGAGCGCGAGACCGGCATCCGCGTTCGCGCGGTCTTCGATACCGAGGAGGCGAAGAGCGCGGGCGTGATGAACCGCCTGCTCGCCGAGCGCAACAACCCGCAGGCCGATGTCTACTGGGCAAACGAGCCGATCCGCGCCGAATCGCTCCGCCAGCACGGCATGACATCTGCCTATCTCTCGCCCGCGGCTGCCGATCTCCCCGCCGAGTTCAAGAACCTCGACGGCCACTGGACGGGGTTCTCGGCGCGTGCTCGGGTCCTTCTCGTGCACAGCGACGTCGCGGAGAGGCCGGCCTCGGTGCTCGACCTCGCCGAGCCGCGCTACCGGGGACGCGTCGCGATCGCGAATCCGCTCTTCGGGACGACGACGGCCGAGGTCGCAGCGCTCTTCGTCGCGAAGGGAGACGACCTGGGGCGCGCGTTTCTCGCGAGTCTCGAGCGCAACGGGATCCGCGTGACCTCGAGCAACGGCGAGAGCGCAGATGCCGTGGCATCGGGGGAGCTGGACTTCAGCCTGGTCGACAGCGACGATGCCGTGAGCCGAATCCGCCAGGGGCGCGCGGTGGAGATGGTGGTCCCCGACCAGAGCGACGGAGCGATGGGCGTCTTCCTGGTTCCGAATGCCGTCCTGATCCTTCGCGGCGCTCCGCATCCCGAAGATGCCAGGAGGCTCGTCGATTACCTGCTCTCGCCCGACACGGAGCGCAAGCTCGCGGCGGCCGACTGCGCACAGCTCCCGCTTCATGCGGGCGTCGCGCCCCCGCGCGAGCTGCCGCCGATCTCGGCGCTGCGCCGCCTCGCCCCGGACACGGAGCGCGTCGCCGCGAAGATGGAGGAGATCCGGCCCCTGCTCGAGGAGTGGTCGCGGCGGTGACGGCCGAGCGCGCCACGCTCGCCGCCAGCGCGGCGGCGCTCGTCGTCGCGGGCGGGCTTCCGCTCGTCGCGATGCTCGTCGCGAGCGTTGCGACACCCGATGGCTTCGGTTTCGGCGCGTACGCGATCCTCCTCGAGCCGGCACCGTGGATCCTCATGCTGCGAAGCCTTGCCGTCGGAGCAATCGCGACGGCATGTGCGCTCGCGATCGGGACGCCGGCGGGCGTGCTGTGTGAGCGCACGGATCTTCCCGGGCGAGACGTCCTCACGCTCGCCCTCGCGGTGCCGTTCGTCCTCCCCACGTACGTGCTCGCCGCCGGCTGGGTGCGCGTCTTCGGCTCCGAGGCGCAGCTCGTGCGATCGCTGCTCGGGACGGGGCTCGTGCTGGGCGCCTGCCTTGCGCCCCTGATCCTGCTTGCAACGCGTGCGAGCCTGCGCACCGTCGATCCGCATCTCGAGGAGGCGGCCCGGCTCGCAGCGGGATGGGAGCGCACCCTGCGCGGCGTCACGCTGCCACTCGCGCTCCCGGGGATCGCGCGCGCGTCAGGGCTCGTCTTCCTGCTCGCCGTCGGCGATCTCGCCGTGCCGACCTATCTCGGGGTCGCCGTCTTCCCGACCGAGAGCTTCACCCAGTTCGCCGCCGCGCATCGCTTCCCCGCAGCCACCGCCCTCGCGCTCCCGCTCGTGCTCCTCGCATTCCTGGTGGTCCTCGCCGAATCGCGTGTCGTCCCCGAGCGCGTCGCGCGCCTGCGCGACGGCGCGTCCGATCGCGCACGGGCGCGAATCGAGCTCGGCCGTGCGCGAACCCCGCTCGCGCTCCTCACCGCGTCGGCCGCGGCCGGGCTGATCGCGCTCCCTCTCGGCGTGCTCGTGAGCGACGCGCTCACGCCGGGCGCGCTCGTGGAGGCCTGGCGGCGCGCGGCTGGGGCTGCGCTGCGAAGTCTCGCGTGGGCGGCGAGCGGCGCATGCCTTCTGACGCTCGTCGGTGCGGCGCTCGGCTACGGCGTCGAGCGCCGGCGGGCGCTCTTCCTCTCGCGCGCGGCCGACCGGCTCGCGCTCCTCCTCTTCGCGACGCCGCCGACGGTGCTCGGCATCGGGCTCGTCGCGCTCTGGAACCGGCCCGTGACACGCTGGGTCTACGCGACGCCCGCCGTCATCGTGCTCGGGCTTCTCGGGCAGCTCGCGGCCGCGCCGCTGCGCCTGTGCGCGAGCGCGGTCGCCGCCATCCCGGTGCGGCTCGAGGAGGCCGCGCAGCTCACGGGCGCGCGATGGCCGCGCTGCATGACGCGTATCGTCGCGCCGCTCGCCGCGCCGGGCCTTGCCGCGGCCTGGCTCGCGAGCTTCCTCCTCTGCCTGCGCGACCTCGGCATCTCGATGATCGTCTACCCGCCGGGCGCGGACACGCTGCCCGTTCGCACGTTCACGCTGATGGCGAACGGCGCGCCTCCGCTCGTCGCCGCGCTCTGCGTGATGATGATCGCAGCGGCGCTCGGCCCGCTCGTCGTGCTCGCGGCAAGCCTGCGGCGGCTGGCCGCGCGATGAGCGCGCTCGAATGGTGCGCCGTCTCGAAACGATACGGTGCACGGGTCGCGCTCGATGCTTTCTCGATCGCCGCCGCGTCCGGTGAGCGTGTGGCGCTCTTCGGCCGATCCGGCTGCGGGAAGACGACCGCGCTACGGCTGCTCGCGGGCTTCGAGCCGCCCGACACGGGGGCGGTGAAGATCGACGGGCGAACGGTGTCGAGGGACGGCTGCATCCTCGTCGTGCCGGAGGAGCGCGGGCTCGGCATGGTCTTCCAGGACCTCGCGCTCTGGCCACACCTCTCGGTGCGCGGGAACCTCGAGTTCGGCCTCGCGGCCCGGCATGTGCCCAGGGCGGAGCGTGAGCCGCGTATCCGCAAGCTGCTCGCGCTCGTGCAGCTCGACCGCGAGCTCG
>JAYRMX010000021.1:0-7346 GCA_041912475.1 Myxococcota bacterium | reverse complement strand
GGCTGCTTCACGATCGGCTGCCCGAACTGCTCGCGCTGGTGCGCGTAGACGCTCGCGTCGTGGAAGGCGGCCTCGGCGAGGCCGAGCGCCTGCGCGGCGACGCCGAGCCGCGCGTTGTTCATGAGGTCGAGCATCGCCCGGAAGCCCTTGCCCTTCTCGCCGAGCCGGACCCCGACCGCGCCCTCGAAGACGACCTCACAGGTGGGAGAGCCGTGGATCCCGAGCTTTCGCTCGAGCCGCGCCACGCGAACGCCGTTTCGCGAGCCGTCGGCGTGATGACGCAGGACGAGGACCAGCGAGAGGCCGTTCGTCGTCCCCTTCGACGCATCGTACGTGTCGGCGTCGCGCGCGAGGACGAGGTGCGCCTCCGCCCCGCCGTTGGTGATGAAGATCTTCTGGCCGTCGACCCGGACACGGCCGTCGGCGAGATCGGTCGCGCGCGTCATGATGCGGCCGAGGTCGCTCCCGGCGCGCGGCTCGGTGAGGTCCATGCAGGCCTGCACCTCGCCCGAGACGAAGCGCGGCAGGATCGCGCGCTTCGTCTCCTCGCTGCCGTACTTCTCGATGTCGCCGGCCGCTCCGGTCTGCAGGCCGATGATCGTCATGAGGCTGGTGTCGGCGCGCGAGATCATCTCGAGCACCATGCCGCTCACCAGCAGCGGCAGCGCGGCGCCGCCATAGGCCTCGGAGACGGGAAGGCTCACGAGCCCGGCTTCGCGCAGCTTCGTGTAGGCATCGCGGATGTGCGCGGGAGGCTCGGCGCCGCCGTCCTCGGTGAGCCGGGCCTCGTCGGTCCAGTGCTCGCGCGCGGGCCGCTCGAAGCTCTGCGCGAGGCCGGCCGCGGTCTCGAGCACGAGCCGAAACGACTCGACCTCGGCGGCCACGTCGACGGCGCCGCCGCGTCGCAGGCCGAGGATCCCTTCCCAGTCCACCATGCGCTCGAGATAGAGGCGCATTCCCGAGTTGAAATAGCCTTCCACGTCGCGTCCTCCCGGCGGATCGGGCGTCGCTCTCGATTCGGAAGGCCTCGATGGTAGCTTATGCCGCCATGCCGACGCGGTTCGAGCGGGTCGCACCCATCGTCCACTTCCCGGACCTCGAGTCCCGGATCCGTGCCTTCTGGCGCGAGCGCGACGTCTTCCACGCGAGCCTTCGCCGCCGCGCGGGCGCGCCGCGCTGGGTCTTCTACGAAGGCCCGCCGACGGCCAACGGGCTGCCGCACAACGGCCACGTGCTGACGCGCGTCATCAAGGACGTGTTTCCGCGCTACCGCACGATGCGCGGCCAGCTCGTCGAGCGCAAGGCGGGCTGGGACACCCACGGCCTCCCGGTCGAGATCGAGGTCGAGAAGGAGCTGCGGATCTCGGGCAAGGAGGCGATCGAGGCCTACGGCGTCGAGCCCTTCGTTCGCCGCTGCATCGAGAGCGTCTTCCGCTACACGCGCGAGTGGGAGGACCTCACCGAGAAGCTCGCGTTCTGGTGCGACCTCGAGAACGCGTACGTCACGTACCACGAGAGCTACGTCGAGAGCGTGTGGTGGGCGCTCTCGCAGCTCCACCGGCGGGGCCTTCTCTACCAGGGACACAAGGTCGTGTGGTGGTGGGCGCAGGGCGGGACGGCGCTCTCCGCTGCCGAGGTCGGGCAGGGCTACAAGACCGTCGAAGACCCTTCGCTCTACGTTCGCTTCCCGCTGCGTGACGAGCCGGGAACCTCGCTCCTCGCGTGGACGACGACGCCGTGGACGCTGCCGTCGAACGCGTTCGCTGCGGTCCGGCCCGGCGTCCCGTACGCCGTCGTTCGCGACGGCGACGAGCGGCTCGTCGTCGCCGAGGCGCTCGTCGCCGCACTGTCCGAGAAGGTCGGCCGCCCGCTCGCGATCGAGCGCACGGTCGGCGGCGCCGACCTCGTCGGCCGCCGCTACGTGCCGCCGTTCGGCTGGTACGAAGGCGGCGCGGGGACCGCCGGCTGCTGGCGCGTCGTCGGCGCCGACTTCGTCGAGCTCGGCGCGGGAACGGGCGTCGTCCACGTCGCTCCGGCGTTCGGCGACGCCGACTTCGACGTGCTCCGCGCCGAGCGCGAGCGCGACGCATCGCTCGCGCTGCTGTGCGCCGTCCGCCCGGACGGCGGCTTCGACCCGGCGATCGCGCCGCCGGCGTACGCCGGGCGCTGGGTGAAGGAGTGCGACCGCGACCTGCAGCGCGACCTGAAGGACCGCGGCCTCGTCTGGCACGCCGAGCGCGTCCAGCACGAGTATCCCTTCTGCTGGCGCGCCGAGCAGGATCCGCTCATCCAGTACGCGCGGCCCGCGTGGTACGTGCGGACGACGGCGTTCGTCGAGCAGGCGCTCGCGAACAACGCGCGGATCGACTGGCTTCCGCCGCACATCCGCGACGGCCGCTTCGGCGACTTCCTGCGCAACAACGTCGACTGGGCGCTCTCGCGCGAGCGCTTCTGGGGAACGCCGCTCAACCTGTGGATCAACGACGCGACCGGCGAGATCGACGCGCCGGCGTCGGTCGCCGAGATCCTCGCGCGAAACCCGCGCGCCTTCGACGCGTTCGACGCCGCGCGCGCGAAGGACCCCTCGCTCTCGCCGCACCTTCGCGTCCACAAGCCGTGGATCGACTACGTCACGTGGGAGCGGCCCGGGACGCCCGGCGTCTTCCGCCGCGTTCCCGAGGTGATCGACGCCTGGTTCGACTCGGGCTGCATGCCGTTCGCGCAGTGGGGCGCGCCGCACCGCGGCGGCGACGAGTTCGCGCGCGCGTTCCCGGCCGACTTCATCAGCGAGGCGATCGACCAGACGCGCGGCTGGTTCAACTCGCTGCTCTGGATCTCGACGCTGCTCTTCCCCGAGCGGCCGGTCCCGCACCCGTACAAGACGTGCATCGTTCTCGGACACGTCTGCGACCGGGAAGGGAAGAAGGAGTCGAAGAGCAAGGGCAACTACACGCCGCCCGAGGTGATCCTCGACCGCGTTCGGCTCGAGTTCGCGGTCGCGGAGGCGCTGGCCGACGGCGCCGTCCCCGCGACCGGAGAGGCGCGGATCGCGCGCGAGGACTACGAGGGGCTCGACCTCGGCGGGAGCGAAGCGAAGGTGCGCGTTTGCCGGGGAGACCGGCCCGAGGATTCGCTCGAGCTCGTGCTGCGCCCGGCGAAGCTGCCGCGCCGGATCGCGGTGCTCTCGCCGGCCGACCGCCGCGCGCTCGGCGTCTCGCCCGCGCCGCACGGCCTCGGGACGCTGCCCGCCGACGTTCCGCGCCTTCCGGCCGATGCGCGCGTCTTCGTCGAGGATCCCGGATCGCCGGCTCCCGGCGCCGACGCGTTCCGCTGGTTCTTCTTCGCGGCGAACCCGCCGTGGAACCCGACGCGCCACTCGCTCTCCGGCGTTCGCGCGCTGCAGCGCGAGCTGCCGCTCAAGCTCCGCAACGTCTACGCGTTCTTCACGATCTACGCGAACATCGACGGCTTCGACCCCGCGGCGCCGGCGTGCACGGCGGGCCGGCGCGCGGCCGGGCAGCGCTCGCTCCTCGACCGCTGGATCCTCTCCGAGCTCGAGCTCACGACCGCGCAGGTGACCGCGCACATGGACGCGTACCGCGTCTACGAGGCGACGCAGGTCCTCACCGAGATGGTCGACGCGCTCTCGAACTGGTGGGTGCGCCGCAGCCGCGACCGCTTCTGGGCGCCCGGCCTCGGCGCCGACAAGCTCGACGCGCACTGGACGCTCTACGAGTGCCTGGTGACGCTCGCGAAGCTCCTCGCTCCCTTTCTTCCGTTCGCGTCCGAGGACATGTGGCAGAACCTCGTGCTGCGCGCGTTTCCCGACCGCGACGAGACGAGCGTCCACTTCTGCGACTATCCCGAGGCCGACCTCGCGGCGGTCGACGACGAGCTCTCGCGCGTCATGCGAACGCTGCGCGAGCTGATCTCGCTCGGCATGCAGGTGCGGACGGCGCAGAAGCTCCGCGTGCGCCAGCCGCTCGAGGCGGCCGACGTCGTCCTCGCCGACGCGGGGCTCGCTGCGGCGCTCGGCGAGCACCTCGAGCTGGTTCGCGACGAGCTGAACGTTCGGAGCGTTCGCATCGTCGCGGACGCGGGCGAGACGGTGCGCTGGGTCGTGAAGCCGAACTTCCGTGCGCTCGGCCCGCGCGCCGGCAAGCACATGCCGGCGGTGAAGGCCGCGCTCGCCGCGGCCGACGGCGCGCGGCTGCTGCGCGAGCTCGAAGCCGACGGCCACGTCACGCTCGACGCCGGCGGCGAGCGCTTCGTCCTCGGTCCCGACGAGATCGCGGTGTCGGTCGAAGCGCACGAGGGCTTCGCGGCCGCGAGCGGGCCGGCGGGCGTCGTCGTCCTGCACACGACGCTCACGCCCGATCTCGTCGAAGAGGGCCTGTTCCGCGAGGTGCTGAGCCGCGTGCAGGCGCTTCGCAAGGAGCTCGACCTCGAGTACACGGGACGGATTCGCCTGTGGCTGTCCGGCGACGCGAAGCTGCTCGCGGCCGTTCGGGCGCGCGCGGCGGTGCTCGCGCGCGAGACGCTCGCCGATGCGGTCGCGCTCGACTCCGAGCCGGCCCCGGCCGCCGAGGTGCGCGACGTCGAGATCGGCGGCGCGCCGCTTCGGATCGGACTCGCGCGGGTCTAGACCTCTCGCGGGCGGGCTCGGCGCGAGACGAGGCGGATCGAGGGCGGCCGGCCGCGCCGGCGACGCGGCGCCCGGGCGGCGGCGACTCGCGCTCCGCGGCTTCGCTTCGTCAGCGCCGCCGGCGTGCGAGGCCGGCGATCCCGAGCGCGACGAGTGCGGCGCTCGCGGGCTCGGGCACCGGCGCCCACGCGACATTGTCGGCGCTGCCGAGGCCGGTCGTTCCGCCGGGGATGAGCTGCCCGCCGAGGAACGCGACGACGTCGAAGCTCGTCGCGCTCCAGCCCGCGATCGTTCGCGCGTCGTCGACGAGCACGGTTCCGAAGACCGGGTCGACGATGCGCGTGTGAACCGATCCCGTCGCGCCGTCGACGCCGAGCTCGACGCGCCGCCACACGCCTTCGGCGGCGGCGAGCCCGAGATCGATGTCGCTCGCGGTGCCGGCGCCGTCGATCGCGTAGAGGCGATACCCGCGCGTCAGCGTGCTCACGAAGACGCCGACCTGCGCCGTCGGGAAGCAGCACAGGTCCGCGCCCGGCAGCAGGCTCGCGACGCCGATCGAGACGGGCCAGTCCGAGACGGTCGTCGCGCCCGGGTCGCTCTCGCCGAAGCGGTCGACTCGCACGTCGGCCGCGAGCGCGTGCAGCGTCCCGGCGTCGACGGGAACGAATGCGCCGCGGCTCGCCGCGGCGGCGTCGACCGTTCGCAGCGCGCGGGTGGGCGCGCCGCTCGGTCCCGTCGTCTCGACGACGGTCGCCGACGGAATGGGCGTGTTCGGGAGCGCGACCAGCCGCGCATCGCCCCAGCCGGCCGGGAACGAGCCGGCGGCGTTCGACTCGAAATCGTCGCTGAACGGCGCGGCGAGGGCGGACGGCCCTGCGAGAAGAGCCCCCGAGAGGGCGGCGAGCGCGATCGTTCGCGCGGCGATCGAGCGGCAGCGGGACGCCATGGGTCCTCCGGCGAGAGCTCGCGTGTCGGCGGCGGATCCGCCTCACGGGAAGTGGCCTCTCCTCGCCGTTGGTGTCAGCCGGGCGCGGCGAAGTGCCACGAACGCGCGCGAGGCGCCACTTCATGTACGGGCCGGCGCCCGCCCGCCGGCCGCTCGCCCCGAGGAGGCCCCATGAAGCGACTCGCCCTGCTGCTCATCGCGTCTGCGCTCGCCGCCTCCGGCCTCACGAGCGGCTGCGAGCAGCCGCCCGACTGCCGCTTCGCCGCCGGCGCGCTGCCGGCCGACACGCTCCCGCCGGGAGGCCTTCACGGCGAGCAGATCCCGATCGACCACATCGTCGTGCTGATGCAGGAGAACCGGTCGTTCGACCACTACTTCGATCAGCTCTTCCGCGAGAACGCGCCGCCCGAGCGCCGCCTCGCGCCGCTCCCGCCGAACCCCGATCCGACCGGAGGCCCTCCGATCTACCCGTTCCGCCAGGCGCGGCTGTGCGAGGTCGCCGACGTGAGCCACTCGTGGAACGCGTCGCACCAGCAGTGGAACGGAGGGCTCAACGACGGCTTCACCGCGACGAACGCCGTGCCGCAGGATCCGAGCGGAAGCCGCGCGCTCGGCTACTACGGGGGCGACGATCTTCCGTACTACTACGCGCTCTACTCGACCTTCGCGATGAGCGACCGCCACTTCGCGTCGATCCTCGGGCCGACGTATCCGAACCGCCTGTTTCTCATGGCCGGAACGTCGTACGGGCACATCCGCAACGACTACCCGTCGCAGCCCGATCAGTACGCGCCGAGCGTCTTCGATCGCCTCACCGCCGCCGGCATCTCGTGGAAGGTCTACTTCTCGGATCTCCCGTTCACGTCGATGTTCGCGGGCGTTCGCGCATTCGGAGGGACGCGGTCGGTGCCGATCGACGCCTTCTACGCCGACGCCGCGGCCGGCACGCTGCCGCAGGTCGCGTTCGTCGAGCCCGCCTACTTCGGCGGGCCGAACGACGAGACCGACGAGCACCCGCCCGCCAATCCGCAGGCCGGACAGCGCTTCGTCTCGAAAGTGGTGAAGGCGCTCTTCGACAGCCCGCTGTGGCCGAGCTCGGCGCTCTTCCTCACCTACGACGAGCACGGCGGATACTACGACCACGTTCCGCCGCCGCCGGCGTGCGCGCCGGGCGACCACGCGCCGATGCTGCGTCCGGGCGACGCCGTCGCCGACTTCGACCGCTACGGGGTCCGCGTGCCGTTCGTCGTCGTCTCTCCGTACGCGCGCGCACACTACGTCTCGCACCGCGTTCAGGATCACGCGTCGATCCTTCGCTTCATCGAGACGCGCTTCGACCTGCCGGCGCTCACGGCGCGCGACGCGAACGCCGACCCGCTGCTCGGCCTCTTCGACTTCGAGAACCCGCCGTTCCTCGTGCCGCCCGCGCTCCCCGAAGCGACGCTCGACCCCGACCGCTCGGCGGCGTGCGTGGGCGCCCCGTTCGCGGCGAGCACCGATCCGGAGTGACCCGCGCCGCAGGGGCGGCGCGAGCCGCGCGCTCGCGCGCGGCCGAACCGCGCGGCCTTCTTCGCGGGTGCTCCCGGCGCGCGCGGTCGGTGCATGGCGCTCTTCGCCTACGCGCGCCCGCGCGGAGCGAGCAAGGAGAGCTCGCGCTCGAGGCACGCGGCGCAGATTCCGTGGCTGACGCTGCGCCGAGCTTCTCGCGGCGACGCGGCAGGAGGGGCGCACCACGCGCAGACGGTCCGCGGCGAG
>JAYRMX010000020.1:0-41045 GCA_041912475.1 Myxococcota bacterium | reverse complement strand
GTTCAGTCGCAGATCCGCATCGCGCGCGGCGAGACCCTCGGCGAGATCGGAATCGAGCAGGCCGCGCTCGCTCCGCGCGGCTTCGCGATCCAGTGCCGCATCACGACCGAGAACCCCGAAAATCGCTTCGTCCCCGATTTCGGACAGCTCATCAGCTACCGCTCGCCGGGCGGCCTCGGTGTCCGGCTCGACGCGGGATCGGCCTTCGCCGGCGCGCTCATCACGCCGTACTACGACTCGCTGCTCGTGAAGCTCACGACGAAGGGGCGAACGCTCGGCGAGGCGGCCGCTCGAACGCTTCGCGCGCTCGGCGAGTTTCGCGTTCGCGGCGTCGAGACCAACATCCGCTTCCTCGAGAACGTGCTGCGGCACCCGGTCTTCCTCGAAGGGCGCTGCACGACGAGCTTCATCGACCGCACGCCCGAGCTGCTGCACTTCGCGCCGCGGCGCGACCGCGGAACGCGCCTCCTGCAGTACGTCGCCGAGGTGACGGTCAACGGCCGCCCGGGCGTACCGCGGGCCGCCTCGGACCCCGCCCTCTCCGAGCCGCGGCCTCCCGCATGGGACCGCGACGAGCAGCCGCCGGAGGGAACGAAGCAGCTCTTCGACCGGGTCGGACCGGAGAAGTTCATGGGCTGGATCGCCGAGCAGCGGCGCGTGCTCGTCACCGACACGACCTTCCGCGACGCGCACCAGTCGCTGCTCGCGACGCGCATGCGAACGCGCGACATGCTCGCGGCAGCGCCCGCGCTCGCGCGCCTCGCGCCGCAGCTCTTCAGCTACGAGATGTGGGGCGGCGCCACGTTCGACGTCGCGATGCGGTTCCTCGACGAGGACCCGTGGGAGCGGCTCGTCCAGCTCCGCGCGGCGATCCCGAACGTCCTGTTCCAGATGCTGCTCCGCGGCGCGAACGCCGTCGGATACACCACGTATCCCGACGAGGTGGTTCGGCGCTTCGTCCACGAGGCCGCCGGCTGCGGAGTCGATCTGTTCCGCGTCTTCGACTCTCTCAACTGGACCGCGCAGATGCAGGTGGCGCTCGACGCCGTCCGCGAGGCGGGCAAGATCGCCGAGGCCGCCATCTGCTACACGGGCGACCTGCTCGACCCGAAACGCGAGCGCTACGGGCTCGACTACTACGTCGGGCTCGCGAAGGAGCTGGTCGCGCGCGGCGCGCACCTCATCGCGATCAAGGACATGGCCGGGCTGCTTCGCCCGTACGCCGCGCAGCGGCTCGTTCGCGCGCTGCGCGAGGAGCTCGGCGTCCCCATCCACGTTCACACGCACGACACCGCGGGCATCCAGGCCGCGACGCTGCTCACGGCCGCCGAGGCCGGAGCGGACATCGTCGACTGCGCCTTCGGGCCGTTCTCGGGATCGACCTCGCAGCCGAACCTCGAGAGCGTGGTCGCGATGCTCGACCACACGCCGCGCGCCACCGGCCTCGATCTCGAGACACTCCTCGCGTTCGGCGGCTACTGGCAGGCAGTCCGCTCGAGCTACGCCGTCTTCGACGGCGCGCCGCGAACCGGCGACGCCGACGTCTACCGGCACGAGATCCCGGGCGGCCAGTACACGAACCTTCGAGAGCAGGCCATCGCGATGGGCCTCGGCGAGCGCTGGCACGAAGTGACGCAGATGTACCGTCGCGTGAACGAGCTCTTCGGCGACATCGTGAAGGTGACGCCGTCGTCGAAGGTCGTCGGCGACATGGCGCTGTACATGGTCTCGAACGGCCTCGGCCCGGACGACGTGCTGCGGGGCGGCGCATCGCTCTCGTTCCCGGCATCGGTGATCGAATACTTCGAAGGCCGGATCGGCCGCCCGCCGTACGGCTTTCCGGAGCCACTGCGCTCGCTCGTGCTGAAGGGAAGAGCGCCGATCGAGGGACGGCCGGGAGAGGATCTCGCGCCACCCGACTTCGACGAGGTCGAGCGCGACCTCGAGAAGAAGCTCGGACGTCCGCCGACGAGCACCGACGTCCTCTCCTACCTGCTGTATCCGAAGGTCTTCCTCGACTTCGTTGCCGCGCAGGAGCGACACGGAGACGTGTCGATTCTTCCGACGACCACCTTCTTCCACGGGATGAGCGTCGGCGAGGAGATCCACGTCCACGTCGAGGCGGGCCGGACGCTCGTGGTCCGCCTCGTCGCCGTGTCGGAGCCCGACGCCGAAGGCCGCCGCGCAGTCTTCTTCGAGCTGAACGGCCAGCCGCGGCGCATCTTCGTCCGCGACGAGAGCCTCGGAATCGCCGTCGCCGAGCATCAGAAGGCGAACCCCGACGATCCGCAGCAGGTGGCCGCTCCGCTGCCGGGCCTCGTCGTCTCGTACTCGAAGCGCGAAGGCGACCGCGTGGTGCGCGGCGAGCGGCTGTGCGTGATCGAGGCGATGAAGATGGAGAGCAGCGTGAGCGCGGGCGTCACGGGCCGCATCCGCAGGGTCGTGCTCGCGGCCGGAACGCGCGTGCAGGCGGGCGACCTGCTGCTCGAGATCGAGGCGATCCCCGAGGCGCAGATCGCATGAGCGCCGGGCTTCGCGTCCGCCGCGCGGCCCGCGCGCCGCACGGTGCGAAGCGTGCGAACGCGCCGGCCGCTCGCGTTCCGGCCGTGCCGAAACCCGACGCGCGAGAAATCCTCGCCTGGGAAGACGACCCGATGTCGGGCGCCGAAGTCGTGAGGCGCCCGGCGCCCGCGCCGGCGCCTTCGAATCTCGCGCTGGCGATCGCCGGCACGGCGCCTGCACTCGCGCCTCATCCTCCCGGCAGCGAGGCCTTCCGCTACTGGGCCGGCATCGAGGCGCTCTCGCGCGGCATCGCGCTCTGGGCGCCGCACGTGGGCGAGCGCGGGTGGGCGGCGACGAAGCGCCTGCGCGTGCATCTCGATCGCGGCCAGGACTTGAACGCCTACTACGACCGCAAGAGCCTCTCGTTCTTCCACGACGTGGCCGGCGGCCGGACGATCTACTCGGGCGAGAGCCCCGACGTCGTGACGCACGAGCTCGGCCACGCGATTCTCGACGTGCTGCGGCCCGAGCTCTGGGACGTGATGAGCACCGAGGCCGCTGCGTTCCACGAGAGCTTCGGCGATCTCTCGGCGCTGCTGTGCGGGCTCGAGCTCGCGAGTCTGCGCGAAGCGGTGCTGCGCGAGACCGCGGGCCGCCTGTTCCGCTCGTCGCGGCTCTCACGCCTCGCCGAGTCGCTCGGCTGGGCGATCCGTCAGAGCCGGCCCGATCTCGTCGCGGCCGACGCGCTGCGAAACGCCGTGAACGCGTTCTTCTATCGGCCGCCGTCGGCGCTGCCGCCTTCGGGGCCCGACGCGCAGCTCACGAGCGAGCCGCACTCGTTCTCGCGCGTCTTCACTGGCGGCGCCTTCGAGGCGATGGGCCTCATGCTCGCGGGCGCGGCGAAGAGGCCCGGCGAGAAGGACCTGCTCGCCGTCGCGCGCGACTTCGCCGCCCTGCTGGTGCGCGCCGTGCAGCGCGCCGCGATCGTGCCCGCGTACATGAGCCAGGTCGCCGCGCAGATGATCGAGGCCGACCGCGCGCTGCTCGCGGGAAGGCACGGCGCGGCGCTTCGCACCGCGTTCGTTCGCCGCGGGCTGCTTTCGCTCGAGAGCGCAACGGCGAAGGCGGCGCCGCAGCGCCGCGAAGCCGGAGGTGAGTCACGGCGTACGGCAGCGCAGGCGCGCACGGCGGCCGCAGAGCCGCTCCCCCTCATCCGGCTCGCTGGCGCGAGCCTCGGCCTCGGGCGCCGCGTGATCGCGGTGCGAACTGCCGGCGGCGCGCCGGGCCTCGCGGCGCGCGCCGCCGCGCTCTCGACGGGCGACGCGCGCAGCGCGCGCCCCGACGAGGCCGCGCAGGCCTTCGTCGAGTACCTCGTCCGCCGCGGCCGCGTCGACTTCGGGCCTCACGCCGACCGCGCTCGCACCGCCGCACACCCGCGCACGCGAAAGACGCACGTCGTCACGCAGCAGACCGGGCGCCTCGCGCTCGTTCGCCGCTGCTTCGACTGCGGTCTCGATCCGGCGTAGGCCGACGGCGGGGAGCGAGATCGCGCGGCTAGATCGACCTTCCGTAGTGACTGCAGCGCGGTGAGCCGTCTGTGCCGCGGATGGGAGCGAAGCTCGCGCCGGGCCGCTCCGCGCGTCGGCGCACGGGTGCTTTCAGGTGGGCGCGTACGCCGCGTGCTGCGGCAGCGCGTCGGTGATCTCGAACCACGGCGCCTTGTCGGCGACGAAGATGTGCTCGCCGGGCCGCGCGCCCGGATCGTCGTCGAGCGCGCCCATCGGGACGATCGCGATGCCGCGCGCGGCGTCCGTTCGCGGCATCTTGGCGCCGCAGGTCGCGCAGAACGTCTGCGTGAAGCGCTCGGCCTCCGGCACCTTGTACGAGGCGAGCTTCGCCTCGCCGCGCGCGAAGCGAAGCTGGTCGAGCCTCACGCCGAGATTCGACGCGTGCGCGGCCGAGCGTGCGCGCCGGCAGCGCCCGCAGTGGCAGTTGCGGCACAGGATCGGCGGACCCTCGATCTCGAACGCGACGGCGTCGCAAAGGCAGCTCCCGCGAGCCACGCCCGATCGCGCGGGCGGTAGGACACGGTCCGTCAGCTCCGGAGCGTCAAAGCCGGGGGGATACGCGTCGAAGCGGGGCAGCGCGTCGGTGATCTCGTGCCACGGCGCTTTGCTCGCGACGAAGATGTGCGCGAGGACGGGAACGCCCGGATGGCCGTCGAAGTTCCCGCACGGGAAGTAGGCCATCTCCGCCGTCACCTGCCCGGGAACGACCGAGCCGCAGCGGCGGCAGAACGCGCGGCGAAGACCCGGCGCCGACTCCCACGCGGCAACGTGCTCCGCGCCTCGCAGCTCGAAGCGCTCGACCGGAACGCCCGCGTACGTCGCGAACGCCGTCCCGTGCGCCTTGCGGCAGCGCCCGCAGTGGCAGTGGTGCATCCGCTCGAACGGCGGTCCGGCCTCCCACGTGACGTCGCCGCACAGACAGCTCGCGTGCACGCCAGTCCCTCCTCGGGTGGTTCGCTCTCGAAAGGTAGGTCGTGCAGCGGTGGCGGGAAGCGTCGTGGCGGGGCGCGGCGGCTCGCCGTGGTGCGCGAACGGCTCGTCGAGGTTCGAGGCCGCGGCGATGGGCCCGCTCACCCCCTCCAGCATCCGGCCTCGCGAGGGCCTGTCGGGCTCCCTCTGCGAGCATTCCGGAGGGAGATTCCGCCGGAGCGCACGTCGCCGGCGCGATATCTTCCGGTTTGCGAAGCGGCCGAGGGGCCGGACGGCGCGGAGCGCACGCGCGGGAGAGCCCGGCGCGGGGAGCGGCTGCGCACGGAGACGAGATGACGACGAAGCACGAGCCGTCCCGGCCCTTGCGGAAGAAGGCCTCGGGCGCGAAGCCCGGCTCAGCCGGGGCGCGCACCGAGACGGGCGGCGGGACGAAGCGCGCGAAGGCGAAGCGCGGGGCGGCCGACCGGAGCAAGCCCGGAAGGAGCGCCGCTGCAAAGGCGGCCGAGGAGTTCGTTCGCGGCGTGCTCGTGCGCGGCGAGGCGGCGAAGGCCGGCAGGCGCGGCAAGCTGCCGCCGGGAGCGACGCACGAGATCGTCGCCGAGGCGGAGACCGGCCTGCCGAAGCTGCGCCGCCGCCGCTTCTCGCTCGCGTAGCGTGGCGGACGAAACGCCCGCACGCAGCGCGCGCCTCGACTGGATCGACGCGACCCGCGGCTTCTCGATCCTGTGGGTGGCGTGGTTCCACTTCTTCATCACGTGGGCGAACGGCAGGCTCCCCTGGCCGTTCAACCCGGCCTACTTCTCGCTCTACACCGACTCGTGTTCTTCGCAGACGGTCCTCGGCCGCATCGTCTGTACGGCGCAGGCGCTCTTCGCCGCCTTCTCCCAGCTCGGCTCGCAGGCCGTCGCCGTCTTCCTGCTCCTTTCGGGATTCGGCCTCACGTACGCGCTCGGAACGAGTCCGAGGCCCGCGGCCGGCTGGCGCGCGTGGTACCGCCAGCGTCTCCTGCGGCTGTTCCCGATGTACTGGGTCGCGAACCTCGTCTGGCTGGTCTCGCCATTCGTCGCGCGGGCCGATCCCGTCGACTGGCGCTTCTTCGCGAGCCTCGCGGGCGACCGCGTCTGGCCACCGGAGCTCTTCTACTACGCAAACCCCGCGTGGTGGTTTTTCGGTCTCATCGTGCAGCTCTATCTCGTCTTCCCGCTGCTCGCGGCGCTGCTTCACCGGCTGGGGCCCGCGCTCTTCCTCGGCGGCGCCGCCGCCTTCACCATCGCGAGCCGGTGGCTGCTTCTCGACGTGATCGAAGCGAACGGCATCTTCGTGCAGGGAGCGTTCTTCGGCTCGCGACTCTGGGAGTTCGCCGCAGGGATGTCGCTCGCCCTGCTGCTTCGGCGCGACCGCGTGCGAACCCTCGGCTGGCTCCTCGGTTTTCGCGGCCTCGCCGCCGGAGCCCTGCTCTACGCCGCCGGCTTCCTCAGCTACCGGCCGGGGCCGAGCTTCACCTGCACCGACGGGCTCGTGGGCATGGGCCTCTTCGCCCTGCTCGCACACCTCTCGCGCGGGCTCGTTGCCCTTCCCGGCCTTCGCGGTCCGCTGCTCTTTCTCGGCGCGACCTCGTACGGCTTCTACCTCCTGCACCAGCCGTACGTTCTCTACGCCGGCGAGCGGATGCGCGACCTCTCGCTCGGCGCGTTCGTTCTCGCCGGAGCGCCGATCCTCGCCGTGATCGCGTGGGGTTCGGGTCTGCTCGAGCGCGCCGTGAACGACCTCACGCAGCGCGCGCTCGGCGCGCCGCGGCCGCCGGCGAACGCCGCCTCCGAGACCGGTCGCTGACCGTGCAGACGCTCGCGGTCCTCGTCTTCGGCCTCGTCTACCTCGGCATGCTGCTCGGCGGCCTTCCGCGCCTCGCGCTCGACCGGACGGGCGTCGCGCTCCTCGGCGCGATCGTGCTCATCGCGAGCGGCGACATGAGCCTCACGGAGGCGAGTGCTGCCGTCGACGGACCGACGCTCGCGCTGCTCTTCGGCCTCATGATCGTGTCGGCGCAGTTCCGGCTCGGCGGGTTCTACACGCATTTGACGCGAAATCTCGCCGGGCGCGACGCGTCGCCCGAGGAGCTGCTCGCGATGCTCGTCATCACGGCGGGTGCGCTCTCGGCGCTGCTCGCAAACGACATCGTTTGCCTCGCGATGGCGCCAATCCTCGTCGAGGTTTGCGCGCGGCGGCGGCTCGATCCCGTTCCGTTCCTCCTCGCCCTCGCGTGCGCGGCGAACGTCGGCTCGGCGGCGACGCTGATCGGAAACCCGCAGAACATGCTGATCGGCGAGAAGCTGCGACTCTCGTTCGCCGGCTATCTGCTCGACGCGCTGGCGCCCGCGGTGCTCGGCCTCGCCGCGACGTGGTGGATCATCGCTCGGCAGTCGCGGGGCCGGTGGGAGCGCGAGACGCCGCTGCCCGACGTGCACGCGCCGCCCTTCGACCGCTGGCAGAGCACGAAGGGAGGGCTCGTCCTCGGCGCGCTCGTGCTCGCGTTCCTGTTCGGCACATGGCCGCGTGAGGACGTCGCGCTCGCCGCGGCGGGCGTGCTCCTGCTCTCGCGGCGCATGGCGTCGAGCCGCGTGCTCGGCCTCGTCGACTGGGAGCTGCTCGTCCTGTTCTTCGGCCTGTTCGTCGTGAACCGCGCCTTCGCCGATACCGGCCTCGTTGCGCGTGCGCTCTCGGACCTCGCCGCGCGAGGAGCAGATCTCACGCAGCCGGCCTGGCTCTTCGGCGCCACCGTGTTGCTCTCGAACCTCGTCTCGAACGTCCCCGCCGTGATGCTGCTCCTCGAGGCGGCAAAGCATCCCCTCGGCGGCCCCGTCCTCGCGCTCGCGAGCACGCTCGCCGGAAACCTGCTGCTCGTGGGCAGCATCGCGAACCTCATCGTCGTCGATCAGGCGGGGCGCCTGGGGATCCGCATCGGGTGGGCGGAGCACGCGCGTGTCGGAATCCCCGTGACGCTCGCGACGCTCGTCATCGCCGGCGGGTGGCTCTGGATCCGTGCGGCGTTCGGAGCCTGAGCGACAGCGCGCCGGACCGAGCCGACAGGCGGGCGGCCGGCTCCGCCTTCGGAAGGCCGCGCGGCGGGACGAGGCGCCGGCGGATGCAGGCGCCGCCGCACCACGCGCTCGCGGCCCGGTCTTCCTCCCGGGTAGGCTCGGCGGCGTCGAGGATTTCCTCGACGTGTCATTCGTGCGTGTCACAATGGGCCGAGCCCTGTGCGGCCGGGCACCGCGGGCCGCGAAAGGACACGGCATGAGCATCTCCGCCGAGTTCAAGGAGTTCATCCAGAAGGGCAACGTCGTCGACATGGCGGTGGGCGTCATCATCGGCGCGGCCTTCGGCAAGATCGTGACGTCCGCCGTCGGAGATCTGCTGATGCCGCCCATCGGTCTCGCCACCGGCGGCATGGACTTCAAGAGCATGAAGTTCGTGATCGGCGGCACGCCCGAAGCTCCCGTCACCATCAACTACGGCAGCTTCATCCAGACCTCGATCGACTTCCTCATCATCGCGTTCTGCGTCTTCCTCCTCGTGAAGGGCGTGAACGCGCTGCGTCGCCCCGCCCCGGCGCCCGCCGCCCCGGAGCCGCCCGCGGAGGAGAAGCTGCTCACGGAGATTCGCGACCTGCTGAGGCAGCGCCAGGGCTGACCGGCAAGGAACGTCAGGCGCTGGCTCGCTGCCGCCACTCGATCCTCGCCGAGAATCTCTCGGCGGCGGCAAACGGTGCAGCGCCGCGCGTACCTTCACCGCGGACGGTCTTCGCCACTGGCCGCAGCTTCGCGCACCGCCAGCCTCTCGCGTACCTCCGCGCCGGGCCGTAGGGGCCGAGAAGACGCAGCACGACCGATCCGATCGAGGACCGGGAAGGCGACCGCCAGGATCAGCACGTGGACCGCGCCGGAGAGCGCCGATTGCGAGACGATCACCCCGGCTTCGATCCACAGCACGCTCAGGAACGCAGACGCGAAGATCGCGAGCGCGCCGACGAGCGGCTCGATCGGGCGGCGCTTCAGGAGCCAGAGCGGGGCGAGCGCCGCGAGCGCCGTGAGGCCCACCAGGCTGGCCCGTTCGAGATCGACGTGCGGATGGAGCAGCCGGTAGAGGCGATCGAGCGCGAACAGCAGCAGCGAGAGGCCGGCGATCGCGAGCAGGTTTCGCCTCATCGTGTTGCTTCCGTCGAGCAGCGGGGAATTCGGGCCGAGCAGCGAGCGAGCCATGGCGTTCTCCAGGAGGCCCGCCTTCGCCACCGTGTTGGGAGTGGAGGAGGCGGGCCGTCGACGGCGGGGCGTGGGCCCGGCTACAGGCGGACGAAGGTCACGCGGCCAACCGGAACGCGCTTTCCGGCCATCACGAAGTACGGCGTCTCGTTCAACTGGATCGTACCGCGGGGCTGCGTGTCGTCGTCGAGTGCGCGGTAGCTCGTTGCCGAGTCGGTACCCATGTCCCAGGCTTCGAGTGTGACCGTTTTCTGCGCGACCCACTGTCCATCCTCGTAGAGCAGGACGCCGGGCGCGACCGCGCACCAGTCCGGGCTCGGAGCGATCATCGCGGCGATCGACACCATGGGGTGTGCCGTGTCGATCTCGAAGCTCGCCGTGGCCTGGCCGGGGACGCTGCGCAGCGGCTCCGCGGTCTCGATCAGCGCGCCGGCGGCGCCGTTCGCGATCGCCGTGCGGATTTCGGCATCGAGCGGCTGGTGCTTCCCCTCCTCGCACAGGCGCTCGAGGCCGGGTGTGGCGGTGGCGCCGGCGCGGAAGGGCTCGTACTTCCCGTCGTGTGTCACACCGATCACCGGCGAGAAGTGGGCGAGCAGCGGAAAGTCCTGCGGATGCGTCTGCGCGCTCCAGGTGCGTTCGAACGTGACCTGGTAGCGGACCGCAGGTTCGGCGGAGCTCGACGTGGCGGCCCCGAGTACCAGCGGAGCCATCGCGAGCGGGGTCATGAGAGAGCGAATCGTGGTCTTCATTCGTCTTCCTTGCGCCGTTCCCGCCAGGGGGCGCGTTGGGGATCCAATGAGCGATCAGATGCCGGCCACCGCCGGCGGATGCACGGCCGCGATCCGGCGGGTCGAGCGGGGACAGGAGCGGAGAGACGCGGCTGGCGGTGGTCGGCCTGCTTCGTCGCGCCGGGTCCGATCACCATCCACTTCCGGGCGCGGCGCTACACCGAGCCTGCGCTCAATCCGCGCCGCGCAGAAAGCGAACCAAGAGCGGGTTCACGAGATCCGGCTTCTCCTGATGGACGTTGTGTCCTGCATCCGGAACGACCTCGAGGCGAGAGGAGGGAACGGCCGCGTGGAGCTCCGTGCCGAAGGAGAGGGGATGCCACGTATCCTGCTCGCCCCAGACCACGAGCAGCGCGGGCCTGATCTCCCCGTAGTGCCGCGTCATCTGGTCGTACGTCGGCGAGAAGTAGTCCCGACACACGCCTCCCAGCACGCCCCGCCCCATGCGGCCGGGCCGGTCGAGCAAACGTGCATACTCGTCGATCATGACGTCGCTCACGCGGTCGGGACGGTGGTAGGCGCTCCGCAATGCACGAGCCGTGAACCACCGAGTGCCGAAGGCCCAGGCGATGAGGTCGGTGCCCAGACCGAACGGGCAGCTCGTGCGCTGGGAGGGCGGAGACAGAACAGCCACGCGGTCGACGGGGTCCGGGTGCTTCCAAGCGAGATACAGCGACTCTCCCCCGCCGAGCGAGTGGCCGACCAGACGAAATCGATCGATGTCGAGGCGATCGGCGACGCGGAGCACCGCCTCGGCCTGGCGCTCGACCGCGTAGCTCCAGCCGTCTCTAGGGATCGCCGAGCGACCGAAGCCCGGCTGATCGACGAGAACAACTCGAAAGCCCGCGCCGACGAGCGCCGGTGCATTCTCGCGCCAGGAGTACGTCGAGTCCCCGATGCCATGGATCATCACCACCGGTTCGCCAGCACCGAGGTCTATGAAATGCATGCGCACACCGTCGATGTCGATCTCATGCCGATGCGAATCGACGCGCCGACTCCAGCTCGCGTCCTCCGCGGAGAGTTTTCGAGCGCAGCCCGCTCCCGCGATCACGAGCACGGCCAGCGCAAGGAACGTGCCGGCCTTACCGCTGGGCACCGTCCGCTCGCCGCCAGGTCCGCGCTCGCGCGCGGATCGCTGTGATTTCTGCATCCGGGAGGCACAAGAACTCGAGGAACCGCTGGTGCTTCTCCGGGGCCTGCCGCTCGAAGTCGGCGTGCCAGCGATGCCGGTCCCCCTCCGAGAAGCCGGCGGCGGCAAGCAGGGAGGTCCAAGTCGCCTTGTTCATGACGCGGATCCGTCCACGCGCCCGCTTCGTGCCGAGCAGGCCCAGGATGAAGCGCTGCTGATTGCGCAGGCGCTCGACCTCGTCGTTCAGCTCGTCGAGTCGCTCTTCGAGGGCTCGGGTGAGGAGGTTCTCGGGCGCACCGAGCGCCCGCCCGATGTCCTTCAGTCGAAGGCCCGTCTTCCGGAGCGTGCAGATCTGTTCGAGGCGACGCACGTCCTCTTCCGAGTACTGGCGGTAGCGGCTGAGCGTGCGCCGGCTCGGCCTCAGCAGACCGATACGGTCGTAGTAGAGGAGCGTCGATCGTGAGAGACCGACGCGTCTTGCGAGCACTCCCGGCGTGAGCATCTTCGTCCCTCCCGGCCCGCGATCGTGTACTACGCTACTTCCGCTCGATCTGTGTGGCATGGCGGGAGAGTGAGCGCGCGAGCTCGGTCATCTGCTTCTGGAACGCTTCCTCCGTGATGCCCTCGATCAGTGCGTTCCCCTCGCGACTCAGTCCGGTGTAGGTACGGCTCCAGTGGAGGCGGCTGCCGCCGCCCGCGCGGGGCGAGACGGCGATGTCGAGCTTCTGGACGCAGGTGCCCGGAAAGAAGACGACGAACTCGACCCGGCCGGCCTCCGGCTCGTGCCGGCTCGTGACGTAGAGCGCCTTCCCGAGCAGCGGGCTGACCGTCGTGAAGATGCAGCCGCCCTCGACCACGCCCGACGCCGAGTAGACCATGGCGGCCTCCCAGTTCTCGATCCATTCCCGTTCGCGCACGGGGCAGAGAAGAGGGAAGACCGTCTCCGGGGCCGCGTCGACCTCGAAGTGGGTCCACCGAACGACGCGCCTCGCTACGAAGTCATCCGCGCTTTCCCCGATTCCAGGCTCGTTCATGACCGTCTCCTCCTGGCCGGCCGGGAGCACCCGTACTGGAAGCGGGCCCTTGCTCCCGAGGGGCCGGCTGGCACACGGAGGAGTATCGACCCTGAACCCGTAGACGGGTCAAGAGCGCCTCCGCGACTCCCTCGCGCTTTGCGCGCAGGCTGCGATGCTCGGGCGCGGCGACCCGGGAGGCGCCGCCATGCTGCTCGCAAAGCTCCTGCTCGTGCCGTCGCTGATCGCGGCCGTGACGCTCGCGGGGCGGCGCTTCGGGCCGGCGGCGGCGGGCTGGCTCACGGCGACACCGATCGTGGCGGGGCCGATCGCCCTCTTCCTCGCGCTCGAGCAGGGAGCTGCATTCGCCGCACGCTCGGCAGAGTCGACACTTTCAGGTGTCGTCTCACTCGGCGCGTTCTGTCTCGTCTATGCCGTCTGCTGCACGCGTGCGGCGTGGCCTGCGGCGCTCGGCGCGGGATGGCTCGCCTTCGCGGCCTCGACGCTCGTGCTCGACGGGCTGGGGCCCGGCTTCGGAGCCTCGCTCGCCATGGCGTTTGCGGTCCCCGCCGGACTTCCGCTCCTGTTTCCGAAGCGGCGCTGGCGCGGTTCGCCGGCGGCACCTCACCCGCTCGAGCTGCCGGCCCGAATGCTCGCGGCCGCCGTGCTCGTGCTGCTCGTGACGGCGCTCGCGCAGCGGCTCGGTCCGGCTCTCTCGGGACTGGTGACACCGTTTCCGGTCGCCACCAGTGTCCTCGCCGTCTTCTCGCATCGGGCCGACGGCGCCGACTTCGCCATCCCGCTCCTGCGCGCACTCACGGCGGGCCTGTTCGGCTTCGTGGCCTTCTTCGCCGTCCTCGCCCTCGGGCTCCCGGCGCTCGGCATCGCCGGAGCCTTCGGCGGGGCGGTCGCGGCCGCGCTCACGGGGCAGGCCGTCGCCCTCGTACTCTCGCGCCGGCTTCCTTCGCGCGCGTGAAGTAGCGGGCATGCGGCGGCGAACGGCGCGTCCTGGTCTCGCGCAGCCTCGCACCGCGGAGCCGCAGCCGGTGGCGACGCCCGCCGACTTCTCGGCAGGGGTGGAGCGGCGCCGCCCGAAGGAGCAGTTGCCGGCTACAGCGCGCCGTAGCCGCTCGCCGTCAGGTAGGCGTACGTCTCGTCGAGCTCGGAAAGCGGCGGAACGAAGACGACCGTTGCGTCGCGGCCGCGCGTCATGAGGACGCGATACGCGTTCAGCCGCAGCCGGAACGGATCTCGGACGTGGCTGCCGCGCTTGTAGCCTCGCGCACGAGACGTCGACCACGATTCGCCGCTGCGGGCGAGGTCGGTGCCCCAGGCGAGGAGCACGGCGTCGAGCTCGAGGCCCTGCGCGCCGAACTCGGTGACGCACGTTCGCAGATGCCGGCACGAATGGCCGCCTCGTGCGACCTCGGCATCGCCGTACCACGGTCCGAACTTCACTCGCTTCGTGTCCTGGTAGCCGTTCGGAACGCCGAAGCCCTCGAGGTCGCGGTCGCGCGAGGACGCCACGAGCCCGAAGCGCGCGTCGGGATCGTCTGCGTAGCGCTCGCGTAGGTACTCCTTGCACCGGTCGAGGTCGCGTGCGATTCGCAAGTGATACCCGTCGCGCTCGAGCTTCGAGGCGATCACCGCGTTCGCCGTCGCGGCCGCGCCGTCCAGCAGCCCCGCCACGAAGCGGTGGATGTCGCCGGCCAGATGAAACCGGATTTCCGTGTCGAGGTTCAGCGTGACGCTCGAGACGAACTCGGCAGGCCCGCCGTCGAACTCGATCCCGAGCGCGGGGGGACCGTGGACCCGCCACGCGGCCCGGTTCTCCGAACCCTCGATCGCACGCCGCCACTGGACGAGGCCGCCTTCTTCGCCGACGTGGATCTCCTGCCCGCTTCCGATGAGACCGAGAACGACGCACCATTCGGGGACGCGATCGGCGAACTCGATGAAGTGCTCGGGCTCCGACTTCCCGCCTTCGAAGCCGCGCGTGCTCGCGTGCTTGGCCGTGACCTGCTCTGCGTCGTATGCGCGCTGCGCCTCGTCGAAGACCAGCACGTGCTCCGGGGGGACTGGCTCTCGCCGCGACGAGTAGCGCTTCACGTAGTCCTTCACGCCGCGAACGAACGTCTTCCCCCCGCCGCCTGCGGCTCGCAGCTCGTACTGGAGCACCTCGACGAGCGGCCCGTTCCCCGAGAGGAACACGGCCGGCGCGGTCGGCTTCGCGCCGGCGCGGGGCACGGCGAGATCGTCGAGAAAGTGCGCATGCACGGCCCGAAGCCCGACGAGCGTCTTGCCCGCGCCGGGGACGCCCGTCAACAAGATGAGACGCCGCTCGCGCTTCGCGGCGGCCTCGTGGATGATGCGGGAGACCTCCTCGACCGCCGGTTCCGTCGCCGCTGCCGCGCGATGGATTCGCCGAAGATCTCCGCGTTGCATCAGCTCCCGAGCCGCTTCGACCAGCGTCGGAAGCGGGCGGTACGCCGCCTCTGCGAGGAACTCGCTTGCGACGATTGCCGGCTCGCTCGCAGCGGCCGTCAGCTCCTCGACCGCGCCGTCGACGGCATCCGGTCCCATGATCTCGACACCGGCGCGCGCTCCGAGCCGACCCTTCGCGCGCGTCGGAACGACGATCGGCACTACGCGCCGCCCTTCGCAGGCTCGGTGGTAGCACTGCAGATCGCGTGCGTAGGCGGCCGCCTGGTCGACGTCGGCCTGCGACGGCGCCTGCTTTCCCTTGAGCTCGAGCACGATCACGGGCCCGCGCACGAGGAGAACGACGTCGGGCCGGCGCGCCTCCATCGGGAGCTCGTACTCGAGGATCGCGGTATAGCCGGCCGCGCTCGCGTCGCGGTCGACGACCTCGCCGATTTCGTGCTGGAGCTGGGGGATCGAGGCTTGCCACGCGCGAACCTGCTCGACGCTCGCATCGCGGATGAATTCTTCGAGGCGGCCGCGGATGACGCGTGCCTCGGTCCTGCGGAACCGCGGAAAATCCGACTCCCAGCCGTAGCGCGCCTCGACCTCCGCCACGCTATTGCTTCTCCCTCGGGTCGCTGATCACCACCGCGAGGCGGTGCCGGGCGCGTGAGGCGCCGACGTAGAGGTGCGTCGGACTGCTCGTGCGCTCGCCCGGCTCGACGTCGACGAGGATCACGACGTCGGCCTCGAGGCCCTTGAAGCGATGGAGCGACGTGAAGCGGACCTGGTCTGCCGTGCGCCGATCCTCGAGCGGAACGAGCGTGAGGCCTGCGAGACTCCGGTGATGCGCGAGGACGCTGCGGCTCGGGTTGTGCGTCGACAGCACGACGACGCCGTCCGACGAGAGCCCTCCTTCGACGACGTAGCGGTGCAGGAGCTTCCGAACGGCGTCGACGGCTTCGGTCTGGCTCGCGCAGCGGATCACTTCGACCGCTTCGCCCTCGGGCGCGTTCGGGTGGATCTCGGCGGCCGCCTTCACCTGCTCCGCGCACCAGCTCGCGATACGCCGGGTGTTCCGGCAGTTCCACGCGAGCACGTAAGGATGAGCGGCGAGATCGGCAGGGGGACCGCCGCCGTAGAGGTTCTGGTGCGGGTCGAAGAACACCGAGAGCATCCCGTTCTTCGGATCGCGGAGCAGCTCCTCGATCACGGACCACCAGTTCGTTCGGAAATCCTGTCCCTCGTCGACGATGACCGCGTCCCAGCGCTCGTCCGGCAGGTTCGCGATGGCGTCGAGGAGGAGCTCCGGCGCCTCCTGTTCCCAGAAGCGCTGCTGCGCGGGTGGCCGGTCCGGGATCCGGAAGACGAGCCCGGCCTTCTCCGCGAGAACGCGGCACAGGCCATGGAAGCTCTCGACTTCGAATCCCTTCGCCTCGCGCGCGAGCGCGTCGGCGAGCGGACGGTTGAAGCAGAGCAGGAGGACGCGCTTGCCCTCGGCCGCGAGACGGCGCGCACGCTCGACTGCGAGCACGGTCTTTCCCGTTCCGGCTGCGCCCTCGATCGCGAGGCGGGGCTGACGGTCGATCGCTCGCAGGATCCGAATCTGCTCGTGGGTGAGCCGCACGAGCGCCTCGGCTTCGTCACGCAGCCGGCCTCCCAGCGACGGCACGAGGTGAAAGCATGGCGCGAGCCGGCCGATCAGCGCATCGAACGCCTCGCGAGAAAGCGGCGGGCCGTCGATCTTCTGCGTCTCGAAGAGGCGGGTCGTCGCACGCGCGGGATCGGCGAGGTCGAGGCGGTCGATCACGTGCGTGCGTGGAAGGTCGGGCCCCAGATCGCGGTGCACGTCGATGTCGGGGAAGACGACGCCCCATCCGTACCGGACGACGGCGCGCCCGGCCCCCATCTTGCCGTCGGTCGCGAGGTACCGTGCGATCGCGTGGACGGCGCTCTGGGCCTGTCTCGCGGGGTCGGAGATCCGGTGCGCTGTCCCGTCGCGTCCGGTCGAAGCCCATCCGTCCGCTTCGCGGCGAACGCCACCGCCCTTCACCTCGAGGCCGATCATGCCGCGAGCGGGGTCGACGACGAGGAAGTCGAGCTCGCCCTCCTGCTCTCGCCGATTCTTGCCCGGCGAGAGCACGAAGCGGCGCGCGTGCAGGACGGTGATCGTGTCGGGAAGTTCGCCGCGCAGCCGGTCGAAGACGTAACGCTCCGACGCCGGCGTGTCGCGATCCGGCGTCGTCGGGATCATGCGCGCCATCGTGGAATCAGTCTATTCGCTTCCGACGCCGTTTGGTGGAGGATTCGTCGCTCCTCGCGCAATGGAATGTCGCCGGTGCGCTCGGGGAGCGTGATCTGCCTGCCCCACAGGGCATCGTCGTCACGGCCGTTCCGGAACTCCTCTCGGATCGCCGCGCTCACGTCGAGGCGATGGTCCGGCGTCACGGTCACGTAGCCTCGGTCTGAGAGCGATCATACTCCTCTGCCGAGCCGCCCCGCGATCGTTCGCCCCGTGCGGGCGCCTTCTTGCCCTGGCCGGGCGCGGCGACACGGGACTGCGACGCCGCTCGGAGGCCGGCCGGCGGCTCCATGCGGAAGCCGCCCCTCCCGCGTACGATCCCTCCATGCCCGCGAATCGACGCGCCCTCGCGGCCCCTGGCATCGGTGCGACCGCCGCCGTCCTCCTGACGGTGCTCGCCGCCTGCGTCGACACGCGCACCGACGAAGCGACCGGCGAACAGCTCTATCGGCGCTACTGCGCGTCGTGTCACGGAGAGTCCGGGCGCGGGGACGGGCCGCTCGCGGCGTCGCTCGCGCCGCCGCCGACCGACCGCACGCGGCTCGCGAGCGGGTCGGGCGGGAAGTTCGACGAGGCGTCCGTCATGATGGCGATCGACGGGCGCCGCGCCGTCGCGCAGCACGGACCGCGCGAGATGCCGGTCTGGGGCGCCGTCTTCGCAGAGAAGCACGTCGGCGAGCCCTTCGCGCTGTACGGGCCGACGCTCGATGCGCGCGCGCTCGCGGACTACCTGCGAACGATCCAGCGCCAGTAGCTCGTGCGCCGCGGCGGCCGAAACGCACGACACGGATTGCGATCTCCTGCGACGCGGCGTAGAAGAAGAGGGGAGCGCTCCCGCATCGCGCCGGTGAGAGATCGGCCGCCCGGCGGGCTGCGCCTGGAGGCAGGGTGATGAGGGCGTGGATCGGGCTCGTGGTCGTCACGTTCGTTGCCGGCGCGGCGCTCGCGGGCCCGCCCGCGCAGGAGCCGGAGGCGTACGCACCGGGCCTCGGCGAGATCATGGCGGCGACGCAGATGCGCCATCTCAAGCTCTGGTTCGCCGGCCGCAGCGGGAATTGGAGGCTCGCGAGCTACGAGGTGGACGAGCTCGAGGAGGGCTTCGCGGACGCCGTTCGCTTCCATCCGCAGCACAAGCAGTCGCCGCGGCCGCTCTCGGAGCTCGTTCCGGAGTTCACCGCCGCACCGATCGCGTCGCTCCGGGCGGCGATCGCGGAGCGCAAGCCTGCCGCGTTCGAGAGGGCGTACGACGCGCTCACCCGCGGCTGCAACGGCTGCCACGAGGCGGCCGATTTCTCCTTCAACGTCGTCACGCGGCCCGCGAGCAACCCCTACACGAACCAGCGCTTCGAGGCCCCGAAATAGCCCGCCGGACCGGGGCCCGCACCGGATATACTCCCCGGTCGCGCAGTCGCGAACCGGAGGCCTTCCGCATGAGCCCGATGAGCTGGTCCGAAGCCGTTTCGGTCGTCACCGGACCGGGCGGAATGTTCGAGATCGCCGACGCCGAGGTCGGCGGACAGAAGCTGAAGGTGTTCAAGAACGCTCCGCCGTCGCTGCGGGCGCTCTTCGGCGCGGCACGCGGGCGCGGCGACGCGACGTTCCTCGTCTACGAAGACGAGCGCTGGAGCTTTGCCGACGTGATGACGCGCGTCGACGCGCTCGGCGCGGCGCTCGCGGGACGCTACGGGATCCGCCCCGGGGACCGCGTCGCGATCGCGATGCGCAACTATCCGGAGTGGGTGATCGCCTTCGCGGCGATCACGTCGATCGGCGCGATCTCGGTCTCGCTCAACGCGTGGTGGACGACCGAGGAGAACGAGTACGCCCTGCGCGATTCGGGGAGCCGCGTCGTCGTCGCCGACCGCGAGCGGCTCGAGCGCATCGCCCCGCTCATCGGCCCGCTCGGCCTGCGCGTCGTCGCCGTTCGGGCCGACGGCGCGCTCCCGTCCGCCGCCGAGCGCTGGGACGACGTCGTCGTTCCCGGTGCGGCGCTCCCCGAGGTCGCGATCACGCCCGACACGGATGCGACGATCCTCTACACATCGGGAACGACGGGGCACCCGAAGGGCGCGGTGTCGACGCATCGCGCGGTGCTGTCGGCGCTCAGCGCCTTCGCGTGCCGCAACGTGGTGAACGTCGTCATGGGCGCGGGCGCGCCGAAGGAGCACCCGCACCCGCCGTGCTTCATCCTCGTGGTCCCGCTCTTTCACGTCACGGGATGCGTCCCGGTGATGCTCTCGTGCTTCGCCGCGGGATACCGCCTGGTGATGATGCACAAGTGGGACCCGCGACGCGCGCTCGAGCTCATCGAGCGCGAGCGCGTGACGCAGTTCGTCGGCGTTCCGACGCAGTCGTGGGACCTTCTCGAGTGCCCGGACTTCGCGATGCGCGACACGTCGAGCCTGCACTCGGTCGGCGGCGGCGGTGCGCCGGCGCCGCCCGAGCTGGTGCGCCGCGTCGACCGCAGCTTCCGAACGGCGCGACCGAACATCGGCTACGGCATGACCGAGACGAACGCCTACGGCCCCGGCAACACGGGCGACGACTACCTGCGAAAGCCGACGAGCTGCGGGCGCGTGGTGCCGGTCGTCGAGGTTCGCGTCACCGACGCGCAGGGCAACGTGCTCGGCCCGAACGAGGTGGGCGAAATCTGGTTCCGCGGCCCGCACCTCATTCGTGGCTACTGGAACCGCCCCGACGCCACGGCCGAGACGATCGTCGACGGCTGGCTGCGAACGGGCGACATCGGACGCATCGACGAAGAAGGGTTCGTCTTCGTCCAGGACCGCGCGAAGGACATGGTGCTGCGCGCGGGCGAGAACGTGTACTGCGCCGAGGTCGAGGCCGCCCTCTACGAACACCCGGACGTGTACGAGGCCGCGGTCTTCGGTGTCCCGCACGAGCGCCTCGGCGAAGAGGTGGCGTGCGCGCTCGTTCCGAAACCGGGCTGCACGATCGACCCCGACGCGCTGCGGGCGTTCCTCGCTCGGCATCTGGCGCCGTTCAAGATCCCGACGCGGATCCGCATCCACGCCGAGCAGCTCCCGCGCAACCCGGCCGGGAAGATCCTCAAGCGCCAGCTCCGCGACGAGCTGGCGGCCGCGGGGAGTCCGCAGGGCGGCTCGAGCTAGACGGGGCGCGGCGCCGCGACGGGGCGCGGCGCTTCAGGCCTCGCCCACCAGCCGGTTCGCGCGGGCTCGCATCTCTTCCTTGAAGTACGCATTGGGGACGGCGTCGAGGATCGCGTTCGCGGCCCACGACACGTCGCTCGCGGTGACGAGCGAGAGCTTGAGCGGGTTCGTGTTGTACTGGTAGTCGTTCTCTTCGACCGCCGTCACGTTGCGGAGCTTGTTCTCGACCGCGTAGTCGTGGAGCGCGTTGCCCGGCCCGGGCGTGGCGATCGAGAACGAGAGCGTGTTCGGGCGGATCCGCTCGATCAGCCTCACGGTCGATTCGAGGTCTTCGCGGGTCTCGACGGGCGCGCCGAGCATCACGAACGCGAGGGTGCCGATTCCGTACTCGCGGCAAAGGTCGAAGGCCTTGATCGTCTGCTCGATCTTGATTCCCTTGCGGAAGAAGTCCAGAACCTTCTGCGATCCGCTCTCGACTCCGAAGGCGATGGCCTGCGCGCCGCATTTCTTCATCTGCTCGAGCAGGGGAGCGGAGACCTGGTCGACGCGCGCCTGGCACACCCAGTTGGAATCGGGGAGACCGGCGGCCTTCAGCTCGCGCTCGAAGTCGACGAAGAAGTCGAGGCCTCCGAGGACCATGGTGTCGTCCTTGAAGAGGAACTGCCTGTAGCCGAGCGAGGTCGCGATGTTCGCCATCTCGCGCGCGACGCGCCGCGCGCTCCTTCGCCTCACCACGGGACCGTGCATCTTGTCGAGCATGGGCTTGCAAAAGAGGCACTTGTAGGGGCAGCCGCGCGAAGCCATCATGCCGACGCACTCGATGTCGTCGGCGAAGTACTTCGAGTAGTCGATCAGCGTCCGGTCCGGATCGGGGAAGACGTCGAGGTCGGACTCGAAGCCCCGGGCCGGTCCGAAGGCGACCTGGTCGCCCTTCTTCGCGGCGACTCCGGCGACCTCGTGGAGCGGCGTCCCCTTCCGGATCGCATCGACGAGATCGAGGGTCGTGTACTCGCCCTCTCCGATGACGGCGGCATCGAATCCCTTCTCGACCGCGTCTTTCGGCATCAGCGTGGCGTGCGGTCCTCCGACGATGATCGGTAGCTCGGGGCGCGCCGCCTTGAAGCGGCGGAGCAGCAGGCACGCCCGGCCGAAGAGCACGGTGCTCGAGCTGATCCCGACGAGGTCGGCGCCGGCCACGGCCTCGTCGACGCACTCGATGCGGTCGACCGCGAGATCGAAGAACTTCACGGTATGCCCGCGCGCCCTCAGCACGGCGCCGATGTGCAGGAGCCCGAGCGGCTCCTGGAGCTGCCCGAAAGTCGGATAATCCCAGCGCGGATAGACCAGTGTGACGTTCATCGCTTCTCGGATCCCTCGCATGTTCCGCGTGCCGATCGCGCCCGTCCGGTCATCTCCGATCCGGAGGACCGCGGCCGGTGATCGTAGCGAGTTCCCCGCCGGTCCGGGGGCCGCGGCGGCCCGCCGCGAGGGCCCCGGAACGGGGACGAGAAGCCGGCGACGGCGCACACGGGTGGGCCCTCCTGGATTCGAACCAGGGACGATCCGGTTATGAGCCGGGTGCTCTAACCGCTGAGCTAAGGGCCCGCCGGGCGGAGGCTACCACGCGCGGTTTGCCCGTGTCGGCGCGATCCGACATCCTCGGCGGCCCATGCCGCCGCACGCGCCGCCCGGAGCTCGCCACGCCGTCGCCGTGATCGGCGGCGCGACGGCGGGCGCCGAGGTCGCCGCGCGGCTCGCGGGCCATGGCTGCGTGGTCGCGGTCTTCGAGCAGAACCCGCGCCCGTACGGAAAGATCGAGGACGGGCTTCCGCGCTGGCACGTCGGCCTGCGGCGAAAGGAGTACGAGAGCATCGCCGAGAAGCTCTCGTTCGCCGGCGTGCACCTGGTCCCGCTCACGAAGGTGGGCCGTGACGTCGCGCTGCGCGAGCTCACGGGCGGCTGGGGCTTCAGCGCCGTGGTGCTGGCGTGCGGCGCGTGGCGCGACCGGCCGCTTCCGATCGAAGGCGCCGACGCCTTCGTCGGGCACGGGCTGGTCTACCAGAACCCGTTCATTCTGTGGTTCAACCACGCGAACGAGGCGTCCTACACGGGACCGCGTCACGAGATCGAAGACGACGCGATCATCGTCGGCGGCGGCCTCGCGTCGATCGACGTCGCGAAGGCGCACACGCTCGAGACGACCCGTGCCGCCCTCTCGCGACGCGGCGTCGGCGTGACGCTCCTCGAGCTCGAGGTGGGCGGAATCCCGAAGCTCCTCGAGAAGCACGGCCTCGCGTGGGGCGACCTCGGCCTTCGCGGCTGCACGGTCTACTACCGCCGCCGCATCGAGGACATGCCGCTCATGGAGGCTCCCGAGGGCGCCGACGCCGCGCGCACCGCGAAGGTCGAGCTCGGACGCCGGAGGATCCTCGAGAAGGCGATGGAGAAGTACCAGTTCCGCGTCGAGCCGCTCGCGGCGCCGGACGGCCTCGTGGTCGAAGGCGGCCGGCTCGTCGGGCTTCGTTTCCGCCGCACGCGCATGGAGGGCGGCCGGCCGGTCGCGACCGACGAGCGCTTCGAGCGGCGAGGCAGCTACGTGGTGAGCTCGATCGGAAGCATCCCCGAGCCGATCCCGGGCCTTCCGACGAAGGGTGAGCTGATCGCCTTCGACGACTGGGACCTCGGGCGAATCGCCGCATTCCCGACGCTCTTCGGCGCGGGGAACGTCGTCACGGGAAAGGGCAACATCGTCGCGTCGCGCAAGCACGCGGCGCACGTCTCGGAGGCGGTCGCGACGGCATGGCTCGGCCTCGGCCCCGGCGGGCACGCGGGCGAAGAGCGCGCGCTCGTGGGCGCGGCCGCCGCAGCGCGCGCTGCGGCCGATGGCGTCGCGGCTGCGCTACGCCCCGTGGCGCCGCCGCCTGCCGCGACGATCGAAGCGCTGCTCGTGCGGGTTCGCGCGCGACAGCGAGACGTCGGCTTCTCGGGCAGCGCTACGGACTGGATCCGTGCGCACACGCCCCCGGACCCGGAGCAGAGCAAATGAAACGCGAGGATTTCACGGACGTACGCTACGAGGTCGACCGCGGCCTCGCGTGGATCACGATCGACCGGCCGGAGCGTTACAACGCGTTCCGCGCGCGCACCGTCGACGAGCTGATCGCCGCGTTCAAGACGGCGTGGGCCGACCGCGGCGTCGGCGTGATCGCGCTCACGGGCGCCGGCGACAAGGCCTTCTGCTCGGGCGGCGACCAGAAGGAGCGCGCGCAGTGGGGCGGCTACGGGCCGTCGGAATCGGGCCTGTTCGAGATCGAGGCGCTGCACCGCGTGATCCGCGACGTTCCGAAGCCGGTGATCGCGGCCGTGAACGGTGTCGCCGTCGGCGGCGGCCACGTGCTGCACGTGCTGTGCGACATCACCGTCGCGGCCGACCACGCGCGCTTCGGTCAGGTCGGCCCGCGCGTCGGATCGTTCGACGCCGGCTTCGGCAGCGCGTACCTCGCGCGGATCGTCGGCGAGAAGCGCGCTCGCGAGATCTGGTACTGCTGCCGCCTCTACGACGCCGCGACGATGGAGCGCTGGGGGCTCGTGAACGAAATCGTCGCGCTCGCGGAGCTGCGCCCGGCGGTTCGGCGGTGGGCCGACGAGATGCTCGCGAAGAGCCCGACGGCGCTTCGCTTCCTCAAGCACTCGTTCAACGCCGACAGCGAGTCGGTGGCGGGGATCGGAACGCTCGCGTTCGACCACCTCGAGCTCTTCGTCGGCTCCGACGAGGCGAGAGAGGGCGTCGAAGCGTTCACCGAGAAGCGAAGCCCCGACTTCGGGCGCTTCCGATGAGCCGCGTGGCCTTCGTGACCGGCGGCGCCGGCGGGATCGGGAGCGCGATCGTGAAGGCGCTCGCCGAGAAGGGGGCGCGCGTCGCCGTCGCCGATCTCGACGCGGCGGCGTGTGCGCGCGTCGCGCAGGGCCTCGGCGCGGCGGGCTCGGCCCTCGGCGTCGAGCTCGACGTCACGAGCGCGGCCTCGGTCGCCGCGGCGGTCGCCGCGGCCGAGCGCGGCCTCGGCCCGATCGACATCCTCGTCAACTGCGCGGGCTGGGACGAGCTGCGGCCCTTCCTCGAGACCGACGAGACCTTCCGCGCGCGCGTTCTCGACGTGAACCTCGCCGGGCCGCTGCGCGTCACGCACGCGGTGCTCGGCGCAATGGTCGAGCGGCGCTTCGGGCGCGTCATCCAGATCGCGAGCGACGCGGGCCGCGTCGGCTCGTCGCTCGAATCGGTCTACGCCGCCGCGAAGGGAGGCCTCATCGCGTTCGCGAAGTCGCTGGCGCGCGAGGTCGCTCGCAGCGGCGTCACGTCGAACAGCGTGTGCCCGGGCCCGACGCAGACGCCGCTCATCGCGGGGATGGCCGCCGCCGACGAGCGAGGCCGCAAGATCGTCGACGGGCTCGCGCGGGCGATCCCGATGGGGCGCATGGGCCTACCGGCCGACGTCGCGCCCGCGGTCGCGTTCCTCGCGTCCGACGAGGCCGGCTTCATCACGGGGCAGACGCTCTCGGTGAGCGGCGGCCTCACGATGGCGTAGCCGGGCGCGGGGCCGGCGCCTACTTCTCGACGAAGCCCTTCAGGTGCCGGCTGCGGCTCGGATGCCGCAGCTTGCGCAGCGCCTTCGCTTCGATCTGACGGATTCGCTCGCGCGTCACCTCGAAGCCGTGGCCGACCTCTTCGAGCGTGTGGTTCTCCTTCTCGCCGATCCCGAAGCGCAGCTTCACGACCTTCTCCTCGCGCGGCAGGAGCGTCGCGAGCACGCGCTGCGTCTGGTGCGCGAGGTTCTCGTGGATGATCGCCTCCTCGGGGTTCACCGAGGCCTTGTCGACGATGAAGTCGACGAGCCGGCTGTCCTCCTCCTCGCCGACCGGCGTCTCGAGCGAGATCGGCTCCTTCGCGATCTTGAGCACCTGGCGGACCTTCTCGAGCGGCAGGTCCATCTTCTCGGTGAGCTCCTCGGGCGTGGGCTCGCGGCCGAGCACCTGGACGAGATGGCGGCTCGCGCGGTGGAGCTTGTTGATCGTCTCGATCATGTGGACGGGGATTCGAATCGTTCGCGCCTGGTCGGCGATCGCGCGCGTGATCGCCTGACGAATCCACCACGTCGCGTACGTCGAGAACTTGTAGCCGCGCTGATACTCGAACTTGTCGACCGCCTTCATGAGGCCGATGTTGCCTTCCTGGATGAGGTCGAGGAACAACAGGCCGCGGTTGGTGTACTTCTTGGCGATCGAGACCACGAGCCGCAGGTTCGCCTCGATCAGCTCGCACTTCGCGCGGTGCGTTCGCTCGCTGGCCTCGGAGAAACGGTCGAGCGCGGTCTTGATCTCGCCCGCCGTCATTCGCGCTTCGCTCGTGAGCTTCGCCGACTCCTCGTCCGCCGCCGCGAGCTGCGCTGCGGCCGACGCCACGCGGCCGGGATCGTCGCCGAGCCGCGCGAGCGCCTCCCGCCCGCGCTTGGTGGCCGTGCGCACCGCGAAGCTCGCGAGCTCGCGGAACTCGTCGACGCCCACGTCGAACGGAGCGACGATCCTGCGCATCTCGGCCGCCGCGCGGTCGAGCCGGGCGCCGATCTCGCGCAGGCTTCCCGTGATCTCCTGAACGCGCTCCTGCGAGATCCGTGCGTCGCGGAGCACGTGAACCGCGTCGCGGTAGCGCGCGCGGATCTCGGACCGGATGCGCTCGCGCGTCTCGTCCCCGGTTCGCGGGTTGGCGAGCGTCGCGAGACGCTTCGCGATGTCGGTCTCGATGCGGCGCGCGCGCGACATGGCCGCGAGGATGCCCTTGCGCGCGTCGTCGGCCGTGAGCGCCGTCGGGCTCTCGTCGTCGATGCCGTCGACGAGCTGGCCGACCTCGATCTTCTCCTTGCGGAGCTGGTCGCCGAGGCGCAGGACGGCCTGCAACCCGAACGGCGTGCCGAGGACCGCGAGAACCTGGTCCTCCTCGCCCGCCTCGATCCGCTTCGCAATCTCGACCTCGCCCTCGCGCGTCAGCAGCGAGACCTGGCCCATCTCGCGCAGATAGACGCGGACGGGATCGTTCGTGGGGCCGGGGCCGTCGTCGGACGCCGATTCGGTCCGGACGGCCGGGACCGGGCGCGCGCGGCTCGCGGTCTGACCGCCGACGACCGCGATCTCGTACTCTCCGAGGAGCGCGATCACGTCGTCGAGCCGCTCCGACGACAGCATGGCGCCGGGAAGGCTCGCGTTCAGCTCGTCGACCGTGAGAAAGCCCTTCTGCCGGCCGTTCTCGAGAAGCTTCTGGACGGCCTTCGTCGCGAGCAGGTCGTCGGCGCTCGCCCGCGACTCCTCCTCCCCGAGCGGGAGCGACGGCTGCGACGGCGACGGGGTCTTGGGCGCTCGGGGGGCCATGGCGTCTCCTTCTCTACGCTCTGCAACGACGGCTTCATCGCCCCCCCTCGGAGGGAAGGGGGACCGAAACGGGCGATCGGGAAGCCGCGGCGCGCTTCGCATCGAGCTCGCGCTGCTTCGCGGCGAGCAGCGCGGCGGAGTCGACCGCGGGCGACTGCTTGAAGCGGAGCGTCGTCTCGCGACGCTCGTCGCTGAGGCGCTTCCGGCGAAGGTGCGCGAGCGTCTGCTCGAGCACGCGCCGCTCCTCCTCCGCGTCGCGCTCGGGAGTGTCGTCGAGCTCGAGCTCGCGCAGCGCGGCCTCGAGCTCCGGCGCGACATCGGCCGCAGGGTCGCCGCTCGCGCGCGCGAAGAGCCAGGCGATCGCGCGGCGCCAGATGCCGTCCGGAACCAGCGAGAGCGCCTCGTCCTCGTCGACGTGCGCGACGAGCGCCGGCTGCCGCAGCAGCGCCCGCGCGATCTCGCGTGCGCTGCGGTCCTCGGGGCCGCGGCTGCGCGGCGCCGCGGCGGGTAGCGCTTCGGGCGTCGCCGCGATGCTCTTGCCCTCGCGGGCGAGGCGGATCGCGCGCTCGACGGCATGCGCTTCGGTGGCGGTCGCGAGAGCGAGCCGCCTCACCCACTCCGCGCGCTCGATCACGTCGGTGACGAGCGCAACGAGCGGCGCCACCGCGGCGATCGCGTCGGCTTTTTCCCAGGCCGTCGAGACGCCGCGCGCAGCGGCCTGCAGCATCACGGACTCGAGCGCAGGCGAGGCGCCGGCGACCAGCGCCGCGAGCGCCTCGGCGCCTTCGCGCTCGAGGTACGTATCGGGGTCGTCGCCCGCCGGGAGCCTCGCCGCGCGAACGCGAAGGCCCTCGGGAAGCAGCACCTCGAGCGCGCGTGTGACCGCCTTCTCGCCCGCGGCGTCGCCGTCGAAGAGCAGCACGACCTCGCGCGCGCGCCGCCGCAGATTCTTCGCGTGCTCGGGCGTGAGCGCGGTGCCGCAGGTCGCGACGGTCTCGGCGACGCCGGCGCGGTGGAGCGCGACGAGGTCGAAGTAGCCCTCGACCACGACGGCGCGGCCGGCGCGGCGCATCGGCTCGAGGGCCATCGGGAAGCCGAAGAGCGCCTCGCGCTTGCGGAAGATCGGCGTCTCGGGCGTGTTCAGGTACTTCGGCTCCTGCCCCGCCGCGAGCGCGCGGCCGCCGAAGCCGATGAACCGGCCGCGAACGTCCTGGATCGGGAACGTCACGCGGCCGCGCAGGCGATCGTACGCGCCGCCTCCCGTGCGCGGCGCGAGCAGGCCCGCGCGCTCGCCGACCTCGCTCGAGATCTTGCGCGCGCGCAGCGCGCCGGCGACGGCGTCCCAGCGGTCCGGCGCGTAGCCGACGCCGAAGCGCTCGATCGTCGCGGCATCGAGGCCGCGGCGCTCGAGATACGCGCGCGCGGCCTCGCCCTCCGCCGACGCGAGCGCCTTGCGGTAGAGCGCCTGCGCCACCTCGTTCGCGAGCACGAGCGACTCGGCGACGCCGCGCTCTGCCTCGTGCTCGTCGCGGATCTCGACGCCGCACTCGCGCGCGAGCTGACGCACCGCCTCGGGGAACGTCAGGTTCTCGTGGCGCATCAGGAACGCGAAGACGTGGCCGCCCTCGCCGCAGCCGAAGCAGTGCCAGATCTGCCGCTCGCGGCTGACGTTGAAGCTCGGGGTCTTCTCGTTGTGGAAGGGGCACAGGCCGACGAAGTTGCGTCCGGAAGGCTTGAGGCTGAGGTAGCGGCCGATCAGATCGACGATGTCGATCCGGTCCCGGACTTCTTGGATGGTGGTCTCAGGGATCCGGGCCAACGTTCCACCCCCGGGCCAGCTACCCCCGGCTCAGCGCGCCATTCGCTTCATCTTCTTGAGCGCCCGCTTCCGCGCCGCAGCCGCCTTCTTCTTGCGGCGCACGCTCGGCTTGTCGTAGAACTCGCGACGCCGCAGCTCGGTGAGAATCCCGGCCTTCTCGCACTGCTTCTTGAAGCGCTTCATGGCCATCTCGAAGGATTCGTTCTCTTTGACCTTGATCAGCGGCATGCGTGCGAGTTGCTCCTACGACGACACCCGGGGGCCTCCCGTGCCCCCCGGTAGTAGTGGTCTCGAAGGCCGTCAGGTGTCGCAAAAATCGGTGTGAAACCGAGAACTTGGGCTGCGACGCAACGGGCTTGCGGACGCTAGCGCAGGCAACCGGCGGCTTCAACCACCGGCCGCCTCACGCGGATTCCGAGCTCGATCAGGCGGCGCTTCACCTCGCCGACGGTCGTGTGGCGGAAGTGGAAGATCGACGCGGCGAGCGCGGCCTGCGCATGGCCCCCGGCCGGGCCGTCGTCGAGCGCGGCCGCGAGGTCCTCGGCGCTGCCGCCCCCTCCCGACGCGATCACGGGGATGGGGACGGCGTCGGCGACGGCGCGGACGAAGGCGAGGTCGTAGCCGGCGCGGGTTCCGTCGCGGTCCATGCTCGTGAGCAGGATCTCCCCCGCGCCGCGCTCGGCCATCCGGCGCGCCCAGTCGACGGCGTCGATCCCGGTCGGGCGCCGGCCGCCGTGCGTGCAGACCTCCCAGCGCCGCCCCGGCTCGGTCGCGCGCGCGTCGATCGCGACGACGAGGTTCGCGCTCCCGATCTTCACCGCGGCTTCGGAGACGAGATCGGGGTTCGACACCGCCGCGGTCATGATCGAGACCTTGTCGGCGCCGGCGTTCAGCAGGTCGCGCACGTCGTCGAGCGTGCGAACGCCGCCGCCCACCGTGAGCGGCATGAAGACGCGCTCGGCCGTCCTCGAGACCACGTCGAAGAGCGTGCGCCGGCCCTCGTGGCTCGCCGTGATGTCGAGGAACGTGATCTCGTCGGCTTCCTGCGCATCGTACATCGCGGCGACCTCGACCGGATCGCCGGCGTCGACGTGATCGACGTACTGAACGCCCTTCACGACGCGGCCGCGGTCGACGTCGAGGCACGGGATGATTCGCTTCAGGAGCACGCCGCCGCCTCGAGCGCCGCAGCGAGGTCGAGCGCGCCCGTGTAGAGCGCGCGCCCGACGATCGCACCGGCCACGCACGCCGCCGCACGCCGAACGTCGCCCAGCGACGAAACGCCGCCGGAGACGATCACGGGGATCGGAACGTCCTTCGCGAGACGCGCGCTCGCCTCGAGGTTCGGCCCCTGCAGCATGCCGTCGCGCGCGATGTCGGTGTGGACGATCGCCGCGACGCCGGCGTCGGCGAAGCGAAGCGCGAGCTCGGTCGCATCGACGTCGCTCGCCTCCGTCCAGCCCTCGGCCGCGACGCGGCCGTCGCGCGCGTCGATCCCGACCGCGACCCGGCCCGGGAAGCGGCGCGCGCACTCGCGTACGAGCGCCGGGTCGCGAAGCGCAGCGGTGCCGAGGACGACGCGGCCCACGCCGAGCGCGAGCGCCTCCTCGACCGACGCCGCGGTCCGAAGCCCGCCGCCGAGCTGGACTGGAACGCCCTTCGCCGCCCCGACGATCGCGGCGACCGCATCGCGGTTCACGGGACGCCCGGCCTTCGCGCCGTCGAGATCGACGACGTGGAGCCTGCGCAGCGGATGCGCGCAGAAGCGCTGCGCCATCGCGGCCGGATCGTCGCCGTAGACCGTCGCGTCGTCGTAGCGCCCCTGCGCGAGCCGCACGCAGCGACCGCCGAGCAGGTCGATCGCGGGAATCAGCTCGAAGGCGGTCAACTACTTCGCGGAGACGGGAAACGCATCCGCCACCCCGTCCGCTCCCCACTTCGAGAGCTCTTCGGCCGTGAGCCACCGCGTGCCTCCGCCCGGGTAGCGGCCCATGTTGAAGAGGTTCGACGACATCGGCTGCTGGGTCTCGTCGAAACCGGCGCTCCAGAGCCTCGTCGCGCCCGGTGCCTGGTAGAGCGTCACGGAGAACCCGACGCTCGCCGGCGCCGACACGCCGAGATTCTCTCCCTCGCGGTCGCGGTAGCGCGAGACGCTGCCGGTGAGGAGCAGGTTCGCGCCGAACTTCTGCTGCGTGACCGCAGCGATCTGGTCGGCCTTCGCGCCCGCCGGAACGCCGGCGTTCTGCAGCGCGCGCGCGACGTCCTCGGGTGCGACGACGCTCACGCCGTGGGCCGCGATGGCCTCGGCCACCTGACGCGCGACGACCGGTGCGCCCTCGGCCTCGGGGCCCTCGGTGAGAACGGCGCCGCCCCGGCCGCGCGCCTCGAACGGCGCCACCGCGACGGCCGAGACGCCCGCCTGCGCCTGCTCGAGGCCGGGAAAGGTCTGCACTTTCACCGTCTGCGCGCAGCCGGCGAGCGCCAACACGAGCGCGAGCGCGACGGCTACCCGCGGCACGAGGTCACCCACGCGGCGTACGCGTCGAGGAGCCGCTTTCCGGCGCTCTGACTCTTCTCGGGATGGAATTGCACGGCGAACATCCTCTCCGTTGCGACGGCCGCCGCGAAGGCGCCGCCGTAGTCGGTCACGCCCACCACGACGCTCTCCTCCTTCGGAACGGCGCGGTAGGCATGCACGAAGTAGAACTGGTCCTCGGCCGGCAGCCCGGCGAGCATGGGATGATTCCCGGAAAAGCGCACGTCGTTCCAGCCGATGTGGGGAACGCGCAGCCGCCGGCCGTCGGGGCCGATCTCGGGAAAGCGCTCGACACGCCCGCGCAGCAGGCCGAGGCCCGGCGTCGTTCCGTGCTCGTCGCTCTCGTCGAAGAGGAGCTGGAGGCCGAGGCACAGCCCGAGGTACGGGCGGCCGGCGTCGATCGCGCCGCGAACGGCGTCGTCGAGCCCCTTCGACCGCAGGTGCGCCGCGCAGTCGGCGAAGGCGCCGACCCCGGGCAACACGACGCCGTCGGCGCGGCGAACCTGCGCCGGGTCTCCCGTCACGTCCGGGCGCAGGCCCGAGCGGGCGAGCGCCTTCGCCACGCTCCGCAGGTTGCCGGACCCGTAGTCGACGACGGCGATGGTCGGCTGAGCGATCAGACGGACGACCTCACAGCGCGCCCTTCACCGAAGGCAGTCCCTCGACGCGCGGGTCGACCTCGACGGCGTCGCGCAGCGCGCGCGCGAGCCCCTTGAAGATCGCCTCGACGACGTGGTGAGGGCTGCGCCCGTAACGGAGCTCGACGTGCAGGTCGAGACCCGCGTTCTGCGAGAGCGCGTGCAGGAAGTCCTCGACGAGCGATACGTCGAAGGCTCCGACGCGATCGTTCGCGAGGTCCACGCGGTAGACGAGGTACGGCCGGTTCGAGACGTCGACCGACACCTCGACCTTCGACTCCGCCATGGGGAGCGTGCAGCTCCCGTAGCGGCGGATGCCCTCCGCCGACCCCAGCGCGGCGCGAAACGCCTGCCCGAGCGCGATCCCCACGTCTTCGACCGTGTGGTGCAGGTCGACGGCGAGGTCTCCCTTCGCGGTGACGCGGAGGTCGAACAGCCCGTGTTTCGCGAACGACTCGAGCATGTGGTCGAAGAACGCGATCCCGGTCGACACGTCGTGGACGCCGCGCCCGTCGAGGTCGAGCTCGAGACGGATCTCGGTCTCTCGCGTCTTGCGTTCGAGAACGCTCCTGCGTTCGCGCATGCCTAGTCCTCCAGCGCCGCCTCGCGGGCGGCTTCGCGCTCACGGCGCGCGCGCCGGATCTTCTGCAGCCGAAGCTCCACCGATTCTCCGTGCCCGGTGAAGCCCTCGAGCGCCGCGAGGCGGATCACGTCCGCCCCGAGCTCTCGGAGCTTCGGCGGCTCGAAGCGGACGAAGTTCGTCCGCTTGAGAAAATCCTCGACGCCGAGCGGCGAGAAGAAGCGGGCCGTTCCCCCCGTGGGCAGCACGTGGTTCGGGCCCGCCAGATAATCGCCCAGGGCGACCGGAGAATAGTGCCCGACGAAGATCGCCCCCGCCGCAGTCACCCGCTTCATCGCCGCGTCGGGGTCGTCGAGGGCGAGCATCAGGTGCTCGGGGGCGTAGCGGTTCGCGAGCGTGACGGCCTCGTCGAGATCCCGCGCAACGACGATCGCGCCGCCGCGCGCGAGCGCCGCCTCCGCGATCTTCGCCCGCTCCATCGTCTTGAGCTGGCGGGCGACGGCCTCCTGCACGCGCGCAACGAGCGCCTTCGCCGTCGTCACGAGGACGGCGCACGCCAGCTCGTCGTGCTCGGCCTGCGAGAGCAGATCCGCGGCGACCCAGGCCGGTGTCGCCGTCCGGTCGGCGACGATCAGGACCTCGCTCGGGCCCGCCTCGCTGTCGATGCCGACCTCGCCGAAGACGAGCCGCTTCGCGGTCGCGACGTAGACGCTGCCCGGCCCGACGATCTTGTCGACCCGCGGAACGCTCTCGGTCCCGTATGCGAGCGCTGCGATCGCGTGCGCGCCTCCCATCTTGAAGACGCGGTGGACGCCCGCCACGCGCGCGGCCATCAGCACCTCGGGCCGAACCTCGCCGCCGGGGCCGGCGGGCGTCGCGAGCACGATCTCGGGCACCTCGACGACCGACGCGGGGACCGCGTTCATGATCACGGTCGACGGATACGCCGCCTTTCCGCCGGGCGCGTAGAGGCCTGCGCGCGAGAGCGCTCGCACGCGCTGGCCCATGAGCGCGCCGCCCTCCTCGCGCATCTCCCAGCTCGACGGGATGCGGCGCCGGTGGAACTCGCGCACGCGCATCGCGGCCTTGCCGAGCGCCGCACGGTCGGCCGGATCGACCTTCTCGACGCCGGCGTCCCACTCGTCGCGCGAGACCTCGAGCGACGCAACCTTCGCGCTGTCGTACTTGCGGACGAGCGCGAGCAGCTCGCGGTCGCCGCCGTCGCGAACGCGCTCGAGGATCTTCTTCACCGTCTTCTCGACGGCGTCGTCGGCGCCGACGCGGCGTCGAACGAGCTTCTCGAACGCGGCGTCGAAGCTCGCGTCGGACGTGTTCAGGACACGCAGCGGCGTCTTGCCGGTGGCGCGTGCAGCAGCCATGGCGCTAGGCCTCCCCTTCCGGCTCCCGGACGCGGCGGATTCGCGCACCGAGGCTTCGGAGCTTCTCTTCGATCCGCTCGTAGCCGCGGTCGATGTGGTACACGCGGCTCACCTCGGTCTCGCCCTCCGCGGCGAGCGCGGCAACGATGAGACCGGCCGACGCGCGCAGGTCCGTCGCCATCACCGGTGCGCCCATGAGGCGCGGAACGCCGCGCACGTGTGCGCTGCGCCCGGTGACGCTGATGTCGGCGCCGAGCCGCAGCAGCTCGGGAACGTGCATGAAGCGGTTCTCGAAGACAGTCTCGGTGATGAGGCTCGAGCCCGACGACACGGCGAGCACGGCCATGAGCTGCGACTGCATGTCGGTGGCGAAGCCGGGGTACGGTGCGGTGGTCGCATTGACGCCGCGTGGTGCGTCGAACGCGCGCGCACGGATCGCGCCGCCCTCGACTTCGATCTCCGCGCCGGCCTCGCGCAGCTTCTCGATCGTCGCCTCCATCACGCCGGCATCGGCGCCGCGAAGCCGAACGTCGCCGCGCGTCACGACGCTCGCGGCGAGGAGCGTCCCGGCCTCGATGCGGTCGCCCGAGACCGCGTGCTCGGCGCCGCGAAGCCGCCCGGCGCCCTCGATCACGATGCGCGGCGTCCCGGCGCCTTCGATGCGCGCGCCCATCTTTTCGAGCACCGCGGCGAGCTCGATCACTTCGGGCTCGCGCGCGGCGTTCTCGAGCACCGTTTCGCCGTCGGCGAGGCACGCCGCCATCATCACGTTCTGCGTCCCGTTCACGGTGCAGACGTCGAACGACATCCGAGCGCCACGCAGCCGCTCGCTCGTCGCTTCGACGTAGCCGTGCGTGAGCTCGACCTTCGCGCCGAGCGCTTCGAGCCCCTTCATGTGCTGATCGACCGGGCGAACGCCGATCGCGCAGCCGCCGGGCTCCGACACCCGCCCGCGACCGAAACGCGCGACCAGCGGCCCGAGCACCATGAACGACGCTCGCATGCGCCGAACGAGATCGTAGGGAGCCTCGGGCCGGTCGACGCCGTCGGTCGAGATGCGAAGCGTCCCCGGCTCCGACTCGTCCCAGTCCGCACGCGCGCCGAGCGCAGCGAGGATCTGCAGCATCGCGTCGACGTCGCGAAGACGCGGCACGTTGCGCAGCACCGTCTCGCCCTCGGCGAGGAGCGACGCGGCCATGAGCGCGAGCGTCGCGTTCTTCGAACCCGAGACACGCACTTCGCCGGAGAGCCTGGCGCCGCCCGAGACGACGATCCGATCCATCTACGCGTTCCCCCCCGTTCCCGCGAGACGGCCCGACACGACGCGTGGCCGGCGGCCGAGGTCGTCGTGGACGGCGATGTTCCCGAACCCGGCCGCCCGCATCCATCCTGCCACGGCCGGGGCCTGCGCGGGAGCGAGTTCGACCATCAGGCGGCCGCCGGGCGCGAGATGGGGGGGCGCGCCCGCAACGAGGGCCTCGATCAGCTCGGTGCCGGCGGGGCCCGCAAAGAGCGCCGCCTCGGGCTCGTGCGCGAGCTCGGGCGCGAGGCTCGCGGCCTCGCCCGCAGCCAGATACGGCGGGTTCGAGACGATGAGGTCGAAGCGCTCACCCGCGACCGGCGCGAACAGCGGCCCCGCGCGCAGCTCGAGGCGGCCGCGCAGCCCGAGCGCCTCGGCGTTCTCTTCGGCGACGGCGAGGGCCGCCGCCGAGACGTCCGTCGCGACCGCGCGCAGGCCGGGCCGTTCGGAGAGCAGCGCGAGCGCGATCGCGCCCGACCCGGTGCCGACGTCGAGCATTCGCGCCGCGGCCTCGCCCGCGGGAAGGACGGCGAGCGCGGCCTGCACCAGCGTCTCGGTGTCGGGCCGCGGCGTCAGCACGTCGCGCGTCACGCGCAGCGGGAGCGACCAGAACTCCTTTCGCCCCGTCAGATGCGCGACCGGAATGCGCTCCGCGCCGCGGCGGCGGACGAGCTCGCGAAACCGCGCGCGCTCCGACTCCTCGACGGGCTTGTCGAACTCGAGGTAGAGCCGCAGGCGGTCGGTCTCGAGCGCGTGCGCGAGCAGGCACTCGGCGTCGAGGCGCGCGGTATCGATCCCCTGCCGGCCGAAGTGCGCGGTCGTCCAGCGCAGCAGGTCGAGGACCGTCCAGGTCTCGGCCCCGCTCACGGCTCGAACGCCTCCTGCTCGGCCCGCTTCTGGAACTCGGCGCGCACCGCGTCGAGCAGCGGGCCGAGATCTCCTTCGAGAACCTCGGCCAGCCGGTGAACCGTCACGCCCACGCGGTGATCGGTGATGCGCGACTGCGGGAAGTTGTACGTCCGGATCTTCTCGGACCGGTCGCCCGTTCCGACCTGGCTCTTCTTCTCGCTGGCGCGCGCGGCGGCCTGACGCTCCTGCTCGGCCTCGAGCAGCCGCGCGCGAAGGATCTTGAGCGCTCGCGCCTTGTTCTTGTGCTGGCTCTTCTCGTCCTGACACTGGACGACCTCGCCCGTCGGAATGTGCGTGATGCGGACGGCCGAGTCGGTGGTGTTGACCGACTGGCCGCCGGGGCCCGACGAGCGGAAGACGTCGATGCGGAGATCCTTCGGGTCGATCTGGACGTCGACCTCCTCGGCCTCGGGCAGGACGGCGACCGTCGCGGTCGAGGTGTGGATTCGCCCGGCCGACTCCGTCGCCGGAACGCGCTGCACGCGGTGAACGCCGCGCTCGTACTTCATCCGGCTCCACACGCGGTCGCCGCCGATGCTCGCGATCACCTCCTTCGAGCCGCCCGCCGCCCCTTCCGAGACCGAGAGCGGCTCGACCTTCCAGCCCATCGCCTCCGCGTAGCGCGAGTACATGCGGAACAGGTCCGCCGCGAACAGCGCCGCTTCGTCGCCGCCGGTGCCGGCGCGGATCTCGAGGATCACGTCCTTGTCGTCGTTCGGGTCCTTCGGGAGCAGGAGCTCCTTGATCCGCGACTCGAGGGCTTCGCGCTCGGCGCCGAGCCGCTCGACTTCCGAGCTCGCGAGCTCGCGCAGCTCGGGATCCGACTCGTGCAGCAGCAGCCGGGCGTCTTCGAGCTCGGAGACGGTCTGTCGCCAGCGCCGCGCCGCTTCGAGCACCGGCCGCAGCGCGCCGAGCTGCTTTCCGACCTTCGCGTACTCGCCCGGCTGCGACGCCAGCGCGGGGTCGGACAGACGCTCCTCGAGCGCCCGCGCGCGGGCCTCGATCTCGCTCAGGCGGTCGCTCAGGTCGGACATGGCCGCCTGGAAGATAGGCGGAAAGGCCTACGAATTCATCGACGCCAGGAATTCGTCGTTCGAGTCCGTGGCCTTGATCTTCTCGAGCAGGAACTCCATCGAGTCGACCGGCGACAGCGGCGAGAGCACCTTGCGAAGGATGTACATGCGATTGAGCGTCGCCTCGGGGAGCAGCAGCTCTTCGCGGCGCGTCGCCGAGCGCGTGATGTCCATCGCCGGGTACGTTCGCCGCTCGGAGAGCTTGCGGTCGAGCACGATCTCGCTGTTTCCGGTCCCCTTGAACTCTTCGAAGATCACTTCGTCCATTCGCGATCCGGTGTCGATCAGCGCGGTGCCGACGATCGTGAGGCTCCCGCCCTCCTCGACGTTCCGCGCAGCGCCGAAGAAGCGCTTCGGCTTGTGCAGCGCGTTCGAGTCGACGCCGCCGGAGAGGATCTTGCCCGAGTGCGGAACGACGGTGTTGTGCGCGCGGGCGAGGCGCGTGATCGAGTCGAGCAGGATCACGACGTCGCGCTTGTGCTCGACGAGGCGCTTGGCCTTCTCGATCACCATGTCCGCCACCTGAACGTGGCGCGTCGCGGGCTCGTCGAAGGTCGACGAGATCACCTCGGCCTTCACGTTGCGCTGCATGTCGGTCACCTCTTCGGGCCGCTCGTCGATCAGCAGCACGATGAGGTAGACCTCGGGATGGTTCTCCGCGATCGAGTTCGCGATGTCCTTGAGCATCAGCGTCTTGCCGGCCTTGGGCGGCGACGTGATGAGCGCGCGCTGCCCCTTCCCGATCGGCGCGATGAGGTCGATGATCCGCGTCGTGAAGCCGCCCGACGCCGCCTCGAGGTTGAACTTCTCGTGCGGGTAGAGGGGCGTCAGGTTGTCGAAGAGGATCTTGTGGCGGGTGGCCTCGGGCTCCTCGAAGTTGATCGACTCGACCTTGAGGAGCGCGAAGTAGCGCTCGCCTTCCTTCGGCGGGCGGATCTGCCCGCAGACGGTATCGCCCGTGCGCAGGCCGAAGCGGCGGATCTGCGACGGAGACACGTAGACGTCGTCGGGGCCGGCGAGGTAGTTCTGGTCCGGCGCGCGCAGGAAGCCGAAGCCGTCGGGAAGCGTCTCGAGGACGCCCTCGGCGTAGACCTTGCCCTGGTTCTCGGTCTTGGCCTTGAGGATCGCGAAGATGAGGTCCTGCTTGCGAAGCCCCGCCGCGTTCTCGACGGCCAGCTCCTCGGCGAGCGTCGCGAGCTCCGGCATCGACTTGAGCTTCAGGTCCTTGACGTTCATGCGCTCGCCGGGCGCCTCGGCCGGCACGCCGTCGTCGAGCAGCTCGTCGTCGGGAAAGTCGTCGAAGCTCTGGTAGTCGCGCATGCCGGGGTGTCCGCGCGAATCGCGCATCATGTTTCCGTTTCCGACGCGGGGGCGGCGCCCTTTTCCGCGCCGGGGCCCGCGAGCGCCGCCCGGACCGAGATTGCCTTCGCCGCCTCGCTGCATCGTTCTGCCTCGCTCTCCTGTTGCCGTGGGTTCCGAGCGTCCGTCGTTTCGTGGGGAGGTGCGTCGAGTCGGGATCGGGGGTCGAATGTCGGGGGTTCGAAGGGAGTGCCGCGGTCGGGGAGGAGGAGCGCCGCTGCAGGGTCGCGTCGGGGAGCCGGGCGCGCGTGACGCCTCGTGGCGAACACGCGGCGAAGGATGGTTCGGGTCTGCCTGCTCGTTCGGAGCTTCCGCTGGAAGAGTTGATCGGTTTCCTGGTTTCGGATTGCCGCAGCCCTGCGCCGGGCACCGGATGGGAGGAATGCCCGGGAGGATCGGCTCAGGGTTTCTTCGGTTGGCTCTTTGGAGAAACCGGGATCGACGCTACGGCGCGGTCCTCACGTTGTCAAGCAGCCCGGCGTCGCGACGCCGGCCGAGACGAAGTGCACCAGACGTCCGGCGCGCGCGCCGTCCCGTCGAAAGCTGTGGAAACGCGACTCATCGCAGCGCGTGCAGGCTCCCGCGAGCGCTCCGATCGCGTCCGGCGTGAGCCCGGCGCGAAGGCACTCCTCGCGAACGAGCCGCGCGAGATCGAGCATCGCGTGCTCGGGCCTCGCGGGCCGGAGCGCCGCCCGCGTCGCGGGACCGAAGCGCGCCTCGAGCGCGGCCACGACGGGCCCGTCCACCTCGTAGCAGCACGGCCCGATGTGCGGCCCGATCGCGGCGCGAAGCCGCGACGGCCGCGCGCCGAGACGCCCGAGCGCGGCGAGGCCCGCAGCGACGACGCCGGCCGCGAGCCCTCTCCATCCGGCGTGGATCGCGACGACGCGAGCGCCGCCGAGCTCGGCAACGAGCAACGGAACGCAGTCCGCGGTCACGACGCCCACGGGCAGGCCGGGAACGTCCGACACGATGGCGTCGGCGTCCTGCGGGCCAGCGCCCGGCCTCGCCTCCATCACCGCGATCCCGTGCACCTGGCGCGGGCGAACGCAGCCGCCGGGCTCGTTCGCGCCGCGAACGCCGAAACCGTGCGCGACGCCGCATTCGGAGAGCAGCGGATGCCGGAGAAACGCGCTCCCGGTCATGCGCTGCGCTCGCGGCGATCGAGCGCCGCGAGCGCCTCCGCGATGTCCGCGGGCAGCGGCGCCTCGAATCTCATGCGCTCTCTCCGTGACGGATGCGTGAAGCCGAGAACGGCCGCGTGCAGCGCGGGCCGCACGAGCGCGAGGCCCGGCTCGCGCGCCTTCCCGTAGACGGGATCGCCGAGGATCGGAAGTCCCGCCGACGCGAGGTGGACGCGGAGCTGATGCGTTCGGCCCGTCTCGGGACGCAGCTCGAGCAGCGCGCATCCGCTCCTCGCGAAGCGCCGCACCACGGCCCAGCCCGTCGCCGCCGGCCGGCCCCGCCGCGTGGCGAGCGACATGCGCTTGCGATCGCGCGGATGCCGGCCGATCGCGCCCTCGATGCGGCCGGATGCGGCTGCGGGCGCGCCACGAACGAGCGCGCGGTACACGCGCTCGATGTCGTGCCGCTTCCACTGCGCGGCGAGCGCGGCGAGCGCGGCGTCGTGCTTGGCGACCACCATCACGCCCGACGTCCCCTTGTCGAGGCGGTGCACGATGCCGGGTCGCAGCGCGCCGCCGACCCCGGCGAGGTCCGCGCAGTGATGGAGGAGCGCGTTCACGAGCGTTCCGCTCGGATGGCCGGGCGCGGGGTGCACGACGAGGCCGGCCGGCTTGTCGATCACGACGAGGTCCGCGTCCTCGTAGAGCACCGCGAGCGCGATCGGCTCGGCGGCGGCCTTCGCCGGCGCGGGAGCGGGCGGGTCCGTCTCGAGGACGTCGCCCGCGCGCACGCGCTGTGCCGGGCGGCACGCCGCGGCGTTCAAGCGAACGTGGCCCTCGTCGATCCAGCGCCGCGCCTGCGCGCGGGCGATGCCGGCCGCCTGCGCCAGCGCGACGTCCGCGCGCCAGCCCGTCGCTCCTTCACCGATCCGGTACGAAGGCAAGTCAGGCTTGCGGCTGGCGCCCGAGCAGGCGGCCTCGCCGCCTGGGCTGCGCGGCCTCGAAGCGCGCCATGTACGCCGAGGCCGCCGACGACGGCTCGAGGCCGACGCAGCGCGCGTACGCCTTCACGAATCCGCGGACGTAGACGGGCGCCGGGAGCTGCTCGATCGCGTCGTCCTCGATCGACCGCAGATACATCGGGTTGATCTTCGTGATCGCAGCGATCTGGTCGAGATCGAGCCCGCGCCGGACGCGAGCGTGCCGGAGCCGCGCGCCGTCGCACTCGCCGCCCGCCTCCTCGAGCTCGGCGTCGGCGATCGGCGCGACGTCCGGCGGCGCGACGGCGCGCGCGGTGCTCGGCAGGCGCGGCGGAAGCGGCCGCTCTTTCGCCACGAGGCGGCGGGCGACGGAGTCGAGCAGCGGGTCGTGATCGAGCGCCGGCGCCTCGCCCCCGGCCGCTTCGCCCGCGAGGCTCACATCGTACGCGTGGCGCGACGCGGGGTCGGAGAGCGTTCGCCACGCGAGCTCGATGCGATGTCGCAGCGCCTCGGTGTCGCGCTCGCCGAAGACCGAGTAGGTGGCGAGCGAGCCCTCGGCGTACGCCGACCGCGCGACGTGATACGCGCGCTCGACTTCGTCGGCGCTCGCGTCGTGCGCCACCTCGAGCACCTCGTAGTGGTCGAGCTCGGAGAGCGGCTTCACGACGCCTCGGGGGCAGCACCCGTCGCGAGCTTGCTCGCGATGCGGGCGAGGTAGACGGCGGCGTCGCAGCCGGGCTGCGCCGTCACGAGCGGCTGGCGCGCGACGACCGCGCGGCGCGCCGTCACGTCGCGGTTCACGTAGCCGAGGTAGTCGGCGCTCATCCCGAAGTACTTCATGCACACGCTCTTCACGGCGAAGCCGAGCTTGATCTCCTCGGC
>JAYRMX010000019.1:0-6102 GCA_041912475.1 Myxococcota bacterium | reverse complement strand
GCTAACCTAGTTTCGGCTAGGCAGCGAGAGCGTAGTCAGCGTCGGCAGTTATCACTACCAACTGCCACCTGTTTAACGAGGAATGTGACGACCTCGGCACGCAGCGCCCGCCTTCGACCACCCGTCGAAGCCGATCGCCCCCTTTCGGCGAAAGGCTAAGGTCGGGCCGGAGGCAGCGCAAGCGGCCATGCGCGGTGTCGTGCGGGCATCGCCGGGCGGCGTGCGAGGCGAGGCGCGGCGATGTCTGGGACGGCGATGTCCGGGACGGCGATGTCTGGGACGGCGATGTCCGGGACGGCGATGTCCGGGACGCAGATTGCGCGGCCACGTGAAATGCGGAGATCCGGAAATCCGGAGATCCAGATTTGGAGCGCCGGCGAGCGCAGAGAGGGGGGACTCGATGTCGAACCAGGACGTGCAGGAAGAGCTCGAGCGGCTGCGCGCGGAGAACGAGGCGCTGAAGCGCCGCACGCAGCGCGGCGTCTCGCTCAAGGTGAGCGAGAAGGGAGGCGTCTCGGTCTACGGCCTCGGCCGCTTCCCGGTGACGCTGTACAAGGAGCAGTGGAGCAGGCTCCTCGACATGGCGGACGACATTCGCGCGTTCATCCGCGAGAACGACTCGAAGCTCAAGGCGAAGGACTGACCGCGTCGGCGCGCGGCTCGCGAACTCCGAGCGTCGCGAGCGGCTCCTCGAGCCACGGCCGGTAGGCGTCGTACTCCCGTGCGGGCGACTCGGCGATCGCGAGGAGCACGCGCCCGCCGCCCGCCTCGACGAGCGTCACCTCCTCGATGCTGTCGCTCGCCTCGACCTCGACGGCGAAGCGCAGCGCGCGGCGACCGCCGATCTCGATCTCGCGGCGCCCGACGAGCGGGCCCTTGCGAAGGTGCGCTGCTCCGTACTGCTCGAGGTAGGCGTCGATCCCGGCGACGGGCACGGCGACGACCTGCAGCGATGCGTCGTAGTCCCAGGCGAGGCCGTCGACGGCGGCGACGCCGTGGTCGATCGGAACGACGGTCCAGCCCTCGGGAAGCCGAAGCGAGAAGCCCTGCGCAGGCGCGTCCCACGGCGTCTCGGAGAGCCGAACGGGGCCCGCCGGCGCGGCGTCCGCCGTGCGCGGCGGGTTCTCGCCGGGGCGCCTGCGCGCGTAGACGGTTCCGCTCGGCAGCGCGTAGAGCACGGCGAACGACGCGACGTCCTGCGGCGAGAGGCGGCGCGCACCGAGGCGGTCGCGCGCGACCTCGTGCATGAGGTCGGACGGAAACGGGCTGTGGCTCCTCGCGCCGCGCGCGTGGCCGAGCTCGTGCGCAACGACGGTCTCGACCTGCTCGGGCGTCAGCAGCCCGAACTCGTCGGCGACGTAGACGCGAACTTCGACCCGGCGCAGCGCGGCGTCGATGCGGCCGCTCGCCGCGTCGCCGCCGCGCACCTCGCAGGCGTCATTCATCGGTGTCATCCCGAGCACGGCCTTGCCGTCCTCGGGAACGGGCGCGCGCTCGCCCGTGAGGCGAATCCGCACGTCGGGCGCGTCACCCGCGGCGGCGCGGCGGAAGCGGACGGGCGGGCCGAGCTCCTGCTCCCAGCGCGCGAGCGCCTTCTCGGCGGCCTCGACGTAGACGGCGGGCGGCGTCGGATGGTCTTCGTCCGCGAGCGCGCCCTCGATCCGGGGCGCGTCGATCGCGACGGCGAGCGGGAAGCGCTCGCCGGGCCAGCGGCAGGCGACGAGAAGGTCCTCGGCCACGCCCTCGATGCGGAGCCGGTGGAGAAGGAACGGCAGATAGTTGGGCTCGCGCAGCCCCGTGTGCGCAGCGCGGAACGCGACGTACTCGCGGCGGTCGGGCGGGAGCGGTGAGTGCGACTCGGCCTCGAGGCCTGCGTCCGAGCAGCCGGCCGACCCTGCGAGAAGAGCCGCCGCGAGCAGCGCGGCCGCCGCGCGCCCGCGCCGGCGCGCCGCGCTCACCGCGCGCCCGCAACGCTGCGCTGACCCAGCAGCGAGCCCGCGCCGCCACGTGCCGCTCTCCGCGCCCCCGCGGCTCGGCGCGCGACGTCCCGCTCGCCCGCAACTTCCCGCCGCGCTCACCGCGCGCCGTGGCGGCGGCCGCGCAGGGTCCGCTGCAGCTCGCGGTCCTCTTCGCGGCGGCGGATGGTCTCGCGCTTGTCGTGGAGCTTCTTGCCGCGCGCGAGCGCGAGCTCGACCTTGGCGCGCCCGTCCTTGAAGTAGAGCGAGAGCGGAACGATGGTGAAGCCGCGTTCGGAGACGTCGCCCGACAGCCGCGCGATCTCGGCCCGGTGCATGAGCAGCTTCCGCTCGCGCCGCGGGTCGGCGTTCTCGCGGCCGGCCTCCTCGTACGGGCTGATGTGGGCGTTCACGAGGTACGCCTCGCCGCGACGCACGACGGCGTAGGCGTCCGAGAGGCTCGCCTTTCCCGCCCGCAGCGACTTCACCTCGGGGCCGCGCAGCACGAGGCCGGCCTCGTAGGTATCGAGCACCTCGTACTCGAACCGCGCGCGCCGGTTCGTCGCGACGAGCTTTCGCGTCTTGTCCTGCGCCTCGGCCACGCGGGCAGCGTAGCGCCTGTCACGGAGGAGACGGCGCTCGCCCCGGGGAGGCGCTCGCGGCGACGCCCCGGGCGGCGGCGTCTCCCTCCTACTCGCGGATCCGGTTCCTCGCGTCGACGAAGACGCGGCGTGCGTGCCAGTCGCGGCATTCGGCGTCGTCGGCCTGCACGTAGCTCGCGATGATGAGGACGTCGTGCGGCTTCACGAGGTGCGCGGCGGCGCCGTTCACGCAGATCTCGCCCGAGCCGGGCTCGCCGGGAATGGTGTACGTGTGCAGGCGGCTCCCGTTCGTGCAGTCGTAGAGGTCGACCTGCTCGTAGGGGAGGATGTCGGCCGCGCGCAGCAGGTCCTCGTCGATGGTGATGCTGCCCTCGTACTCGAGGTTGGCCTCGGTGACGGTCGCGCGGTGGATCTTCGACTTCAGCATGGTTCGCTTCACGAGCGTTCCTCCTGTTTCGGGACGGGCCGCAGGACGCGGTTGTCGATCAGCCGGACGGGCGGCCCCCCGGCCTCGGGGAGCGGCGCGAAGCGAACGGCGAGCGCGAGCAGCGCCGGCGCCGCGAGCCGCGCCGGCGCGGGCGCGAGCGTCTCGGGATCGCGCAGCTCGGCATAGTCGAGCTCGGCGCGCGGCGCGTGCGCGATCTCGGCGCGAACGAGGCCGAGCAGCGAATCGGCGTCGTCCTCGCCGGCCGAGAGCGCGGACTCGGCGGCGTCGAGCGCGCGGACGAGCACGACGGCCTGCCGCCGCGCGTCGGCGTCGAGGTTCACGTTGCGGCTCGAGCGCGCGACGCCGTCGGCCTCGCGGACGATCGGAGCGCCGACGATCTCGACGTCGATGAGCAGATCGCGAACCAGCCGGCGCACGACCGCGAGCTGCTGGAAGTCCTTCTCGCCGAAGACGGCGACGTGCGGCTTCGCGGCGAGCAGGAGCTTCGTGACCACGGTCGCGACGCCACGGAAGTGCTCGGGCCGCGAGCGGCCGCACAGCGGCTGCGAGAGCTCGCTCACGGTGACGACGGTCTGGCTCCCGGGCGGGTACATCTCGGACGCGGGCGGCGCGAAGACGACGTCGACGAACGCGTCGCGACACAGCGCGAGGTCGTTCTCGATCGGCCGCGGGTAGTGCGCGAAGTCCTCGTTCGGGCCGAACTGCGTGGGGTTCACGAAGATCGAGACGACGACCGTGTCGGCGCGCTTTCGCGCTTCGTCCACGAGCGAGAGGTGCCCGTCGTGAAGGGCGCCCATCGTGGGAACGAGCGCAATGCGGCGGCCCGCGGCGCGCTCGGCGTCCGCGAGCGCCTGCAGCGCCCGTACGCTCTCGACGGTCCGCACGGCGGCTACCGGTAGGAGTGCTCGGGGCCGGGGAACTTGCCGTCGGCCACCTCGGCGGCGAACGCGCGCGCGGCCTGCCCGGCGAGCAGCCCGAGGCTCGCGTACTGCTTCACGAAGCTCGGCGTTCCGGCGTCGTTGAGGCCGAGCATGTCGTGCATCACGAGCACCTGGCCGTCGCAGTCGGCGCCCGCACCGATGCCGATCGTCGGGATCGCGAGCTCGCTCGTGATCTCGCGCGCGAGGCCCGACGGCATGCCTTCGAGAACGACCGCGAAGGCCCCGGCCTCCTGCACGGCGAGCGCATCGGCGCGCACGCGCGCGCGGCCGGCGTCGCTGCGCCCTTGCACGCGGTAGCCGCCCATCGCGTGGATCGACTGGGGCGTGAGGCCGACATGGCCCATCACGGGCACCTCGGCCGCGACGATTGCGGCGATCGCCTCCGCGCGCCGCGCGCCGCCTTCGAGCTTGACGGCGTGCGCGCCGCCCTCCTTCACGAGCCGAACGGCCGCGCGGACGGCGTCGTCCGCCGACGTCTGGTACGAGCCGAACGGCATGTCGGCGACGACGAGCGCGCGCCGCGCGCCGCGCGCCACCATGCGGGTGTGATAGACGATCTCGTCGAGCGTCACGGGAAGCGTCGTCTCGAGGCCCTGCACGACGTTCGCGAGCGAGTCGCCGACCAGCAGCACGTCGATCCCGGCGGCGTCGAAGACGCGCGCGAAGGGGTAGTCGTACGCGGTCAGCATCGAGAAGCGCTCGCCGCGGCGCTTTCGCGTGGCGAGCGAGCGTGCGGTCACGCGATGCTCGCGGCGAACCCCTTCGAAGCGGGGGCCCTGGAAGCCGGCGGGCTCGAAGCTGGCGGGCTCGAAGCTGGCGCCGTCGAAGCCGGCGGACGTGAAGCCGGGGGAGCCGCTCCGGGGGGGAGTGGACATGGGCCTCTCCGGTCCCGGATTCCCGCCTTCCAGAAACAAAAACGCGCCAGCCGGATGGATTCCGGAGGCGCGGCGCCGCGTCCGTTCCCTCCTCGGTCCCGCATCCGTTCGCGGATGCGTTCCCGGGTCGAGGCGTGGACGCTCGGCCCCTTCGTCGCCCCCGTCCCGGTCCGCGATCGGATCCGGGCGTCTCTACGGGCGTTGCAGGCTGCCGTTTCTGTCGCGGGGCGCGGGCCCCGGGCCATTCGAATGTCAGCTCGGTCACCGATGGGGATCGCACCGTGCGATTCCCCTCGGCCCCCAAAGCGTTGCGATCCGAAGGCGGCGTGTCAACGGGGGCCGGCGGGCCGCCCTCGCACGGGGTCGTCGATCCGCTCGCGCACGGCCGGCGGAATCCAGCGGCCTTCGAGCGCTTCGGGGCCGGCGCTGCGCAGCGCGTGCACGAGCGCATGGGTCCGGTCTTCGACGGAGTCGGCTGCCGAGAGCAGGACGAGAAGGCGCCCGCGGACCCTGCAAACGCCGCTGCGCGGCGCAAGGTCGGCGTCCGCCGCCCCGCGCGCCGGCAGCGCCCGCACCTCGAGCCCCGCCTCGCGTGCGATGTCGACGAGGCTCGCGAGGATCTCGGCCGGCGTCACGCCACGCCCTCCGCACGAAGCGGCCGGGAGAGAGCGGCGCGCACCTCGCGCGCGAGATCGCGCGAGCGCGCGGGCGCGCGGGTCGCCGTCACGCGAGCCCCTCGTCACGCAGCGCCCGCGCGAGCGCGACGAACTGCCCGGGCTCGACGCGCTCGGCACGGATGCCGGCTGCGAGCCCGGCCGCAGCGATCGCGGACGCGATTCGCGCGGGATCCGCGGCCTCGCCGAGTCCCGCGCGCAGCGCGTTCGTGAGCGTCTTGCGCCGCGTTCCGAACGCGGCGCGAACGACGCGCTCCACCCGCGCGAGCTCGTCCGCCGGAAGCCCCGGTCCGGGACGCGGCGTCACGCGCAAGAAGCTCGACAGGACCCGCGGCGCGGGATGGAAGCAGCCCGGGCGAAGGTCCATCACGCGCTCGACGTCGACGGTGAGGCGGTGCAGCACGGTGAGCGAGCCGTAGTCGCGGCTTCCCGGCGCCGCGACGAGCCGGGCTCCGAGCTCGCGCTGCAGCATGACGGCCCAGCCCGTGAGCTGCGCGCGCGCATCCAGCAGGCGGCGCAGCAGCGGCGACGAGATCGCGTACGGAAGGTTCCCGACGAGACGAACCGGTGCGCCGAGATCGCGCGCCAGCGCGCCGAGATCGACGGC
>JAYRMX010000018.1:0-2007 GCA_041912475.1 Myxococcota bacterium | reverse complement strand
GCGTGACGATTCGCCGCAATGCGGAGCGCTTCGCCGTGCCACGCTTCTGCGACGAGATCCGCGGCGAGATCGCACGCTGCCTCGCCGGGGAGGAAGATCCCGCGGCCGGGTAGCCGCTTCGAATGCGGGCCTCTCGCGCGCCGTCGGTTATCATCTATGGCCCCGGCCTCCCAAACCCGCTCGGCCGGACGCGGTGACCGATGACCGGAGAGCGCACGCGACGGCGCTTCGCGCGGGTGCGAGCCTCGGACGCCGAGGACGCTTCGTGAGCCCCGGACGAGCCGGGCGGATCTCGGCGCATCCGGCGTTGTGGCTCGCCGGCGCCGCGGTCGTGGCGGCTCTGCTGTGCGCGGAGGGTGCGGGCGCCCTCGAAGTCGTCGGAGCGGCTTCTGCGCGGTTCACGTGGGAGCCGGCATCCGGCCCGGTCGCCGCCTATCTCGTCTACGTCTCGCGCAACGGCGCGCCGTTTCCGCAGTTTCCCGAGCAGTTCAGCTACGAGCCGAGAGCGGACGTCGCCGGAGCGGCCGGAGATACGGTCGTCGTCGGCGTCGCTGCGCTCGGCCCGGGAGCGACGGTCGGACCCCTCTCGCAGCTCTCCTACCCGGTCCGCTTCGCGACCCACCCGTCGCCGCCCGCGATCGGAGTCTCGACGTCGGCGCTCTTTCTCTCCGCGACACCGGGCTTCGAGCCTCCGGCGCCGTCGATCTCGGTCGTGAACACGGGCGGCGGGAGCCTCGACTTCGGCGTCTCGACCTTTCCCGCGTGGGTGCAGGCGAGCCCGGCCTTCGGGAGCAGCGCCACGGCCGACGTCCGCGTTCGTCTCGGCTTCGACACGTCCGCGCTCGATCCCGGCGTGCACTACGCGGCCGTCACGATCCGCGCAGCAGGAGTCGCGCAGCCGGCGGTGGTTCCCGTGATCCTCACGGTGCTCGAGCCGATCCCGACCTTCTCGCTCTCGCCTGGGCGCATTTCGGTCTCTGCGCCGCTGGACGGACCTCCGCAGGAGGCCGTCGTCTCGCTCGGCAGCTCGGTCACGGGCGCGACCTACTCGATCAATACCGATGCCGACTGGATCCGCCCGGCGTCGGACGGCGCAGTCGCGAGCACCGGCGAAGACACGCTCGCCGTCGAGCTCGATCCCGCAGGCCTCGCACGCGGAGCCCACTCGGGGCATCTCTACGTGATCCCGGCCGATTCGCGCGCACGAATCCTCACCGCCGATGTGACGCTCACCGTGCGCGATCCCCTCGCGCCTCCGCGAATCGGGCCGGACCTCAGCGGGGACGGCCACGCCGACCTCGTCTGGCGTGACACGGCGACCGGCAGCGTGCAGCTCTGGCTGATGAGCGGCGCAGTGCGGCTCGGCTACACGCAGCTCTTCGGCCCGCTGCCCGCGTCGGAGTGGAGCCTCGTCGCGATGGGAGACTTCGACGGCGACCGCCACGCCGACCTCGTGTGGCAGAACGCGCGATCCGGGCAGGCCGTCGTCTGGTTCATGAACGGCCTCGTTCGCGTCCGCACCGCCACGCTCCCGGTGCCGCCCGCGGGCGCTCGGATCGCCGCGGCCGACGACGTCGACGGCAACGGACGCGCGGACCTCGTGCTGCACGACGCGGCAACCGGCTCGGTGGGCATCTGGCTGATGCAGGGCTCGACGCGCACCGGAGTCCTCGCGCCCAACCTCGGCGGAGAACTCGCCGCGGCCGTCGTCGGCTCCGGCGACTTCGACGCCAGCGGAACCGCCGACCTCGTCTGGCGAACGCCCGGCGGCGGCCTGCGGCTCTGGATCTCTCGCGACGGCGGCCCCGGCGAGGCGGTCGCGCTCGACTCTCCGCCCGAGTCGGGCTGGGCCGTCGCCGCCGTCGCCGACCTCGACGGTGACGGGAAGTCGGACCTCGTGTGGCGAAACGATCTCCTGCGCGAGAGCCGGCTCTGGCGCTTCGAGAGCCCGACCGTGATCGATGCCGGCGTCCTCCCGGACATGCGATACCCGGGCTGGATGCTCGC
>JAYRMX010000017.1:0-5328 GCA_041912475.1 Myxococcota bacterium | reverse complement strand
CGCTCACCGGGGAGCGCGCCGCGTTCGCAATGCGGTGGTTGTCGGTTCGAGCCCGATCGGCTCCACCCCCGCTTCGCGGCGCGGCCGGCGCATGGCGCCGGCCGCGCTCTGCGGGCGGTCCCCATGGATCGCGCGAAACGAAGTACCCTCGGGCGCATGTCGGTCGCCAAGGTGAGCGAGCTCATCGGCTCCTCGCCCGAGAGCTTCGAAGCCGCCGCGCGCTGCGTCGTCGAACGCGCGAATCGCACGCTGCGCGGCATCACCGGGATCGAAGTGGTCGAGAAGCGCGCGCGCGTCGAGAACGACTGCATCGTCGAGTATCGCGTGCGGCTGCGTCTCGTCTTCGACATGGCGCCCGAAACCGAGATGCACCGGTGAGGAGCGCGCCATGGCCGTCGCGAGCGTTTCGACCATCACGGCGGCGTCTCCCGTCGGCTGGCAGGACGCGACGCTTCGCGGCCTCGAGCGCGCGCGCAAGACGCTGCGCCACATCACGGGGCTGCAGGTCGTCGAGGAGAAGGCCCGCGTCGAAGACGGGCGCATCACCGAGTTCCTCGTGACGCTCCGGATCATCTTCATCCTCGAGGACTCCGCGTCGTAGTGCGCGCGCGGGGCCCGCGAGCGTGCGCCGGCGAGACGCGTCGTGCTTCCCGCGATCGTCACGGCCGGTGATCGCCGGGCGGCGAAGGCCGTCCACGGCGAGAGCAAGGTCTACCTCGAGATGGGCGGGCTGCCGCTGGTGGCGCACGTCGTCCTCGCGCTGCAGCGCGTTCCGGAAATCTCCGAGGTGTGGGTCGTCGGAAGCGCCAGCCGCCTCGAAGCGGCGCTCGGTGCGGACTGCGTGCGCGGCGCGCTGCGAAAGCCGCTGCACGTCGTGCCGCAGTTCCGCAACCTGTACGAGAACGCCTGGCAGACGTTCCGGCGGCTGCTTCCCGGCGCCGGACCGCAGGGCCGTGACCCGGTGGGACCGGACCTCGACCAGCGCGTCCTCTACCTCTCCGGCGACCTTCCGTTCGCGCAGCCCGAGGAGATCTCGAGCTTCGTTCGCGCGGGGCTCGCGATGGACGTCGATTACGTCGTCGGTCTCGTGAGCGAGGAGTCGCTGGCGGCGTTCTACCCGAAGGCGCCCGGCGAGCCGGGAATCCGAATGGCCTATTTCAACCTCGCCGAAGGGCGTTTCCGGCAGAGCAACCTGCACCTCGTGCGGCCGGCGCGCCTCGAGAACCGGCAGTACGTCGAGGAGATGTACGAGCACCGCTACCAGAAGGAGCTCGGCAACATCGTGCGGCTCGCGTGGAAGCTGCTCCGCACCGAGCAGGGCGGCATCCGCCTGCTCTACTACTTCGTGCTGATGCATGCCGCCGGCTTCGCCGACCGCCACGGGTGGCGGCGGCTCGCGGACCGGATGCGGAGCCGCCTCCCGCTCGCGCGCGTCGAGGCGACGCTCTCGCTGCTGCTGCGAACGCGGATGCGCTTCTGCGTGACCGACCTCGGCGGCTGCGGAATCGACATCGACAACGAACACGACTACGACGCTGCGATCGTTCGCTACGACGAGTGGCGCGAGGCGCAGGCGGCGCGAGCCCGGGAGCGGGTCGGCGCGCTCGAGCTCCCCTCGCCGCCGGGCGAGACGCCGGCGCCGCTCATCGTGCACCGCGAGGCGGCGCGTGACGATTCCTGACGACGAAGTGGTCGGCGCGCGACGCAGCGCCGGCCTGTTCGATCTCGCCGACCGCGGTGTCCTCGAGGTCCTCGGGAGCGACGCGCGCCGGTGGCTCAACGGCATGCTGACGAACGACGTCGCGCGACTCGAGGCCGGCGCAGAGCGGTCGGGCTGCCCGGCGCTCGTTCTCACGAACCGTGGCCGCGTGATCGCCGACGTCGAGGTGCTGGTCGTACCCGGCGGCTTCTGGCTCGAGACGTCTCGCGCGGCGGCGGCCGATCTCGCGATTCGGCTCTCGCGTTTCGTGATCGCCGACGACGTGCGGCTCGCCGACCGCAGCGACGATCTCGCGCGCTTCGCAGTCGAAGGGCCGGCGGCGCGCCGCGTCGTCGAAGCCGCGTCCGGCGCAGCCCTTCGGCTCGCTCCGCACGCCTGCGCCGAGGCCCTCGTGGCCGGCGCCCGCGTGCTGGTCGCGCGCTTCGGATGGAGCGGAGAGGACGCCGTCCAGGTCTTCGCGGCGCGCGACGAGGGGGAGCGGGTGCGCGCCGGTCTGCTCGCCGCGCTCCCGGGAGTCGGAGGGCGCGCCTGCTCGGCGCAGGCGCTCGAAGCGCTGCGGATCGAAGCGGGCCGGCCGCGGCTCGGCGCCGAGCTCTCCGAAGAGGTGCTCCCCCCCGAGGCGCGCCTCGAAGACTCCATATCCTACACAAAGGGATGTTACACCGGACAGGAGATCGTCGCGCGGCTGCGCTCGCGCGGCCACGTGAACCATCTGCTCGTGGGTCTTCGGTTCGCCGGCGACACGCCGCCGCCGCCAGGAACGGCGCTCCGCGCGGGAGACAAGAAGGTCGGCGAGATCACGAGCGCCGTGCGCTCGCCGCACGCCGGAGCGATTGCGCTCGCGTACGTTCGCGTCGGGTACGATGCGGCCGGCACCGAGCTCGATGCGGACGGCGCCCTTGCGCGCGTCGCTGCGCTGCCCTTCGTCGCGCCGCACGAGGCGGTCGCCTGAGCGCCCGCGGCGTCGTGGTCGTGTTCGCGAAGGAGCCGCGAGCGGGGCTCGTCAAGACGCGCCTCGTGCCGCCGCTGTCGCCCGAGCTCGCCGCGGGCCTGTACGCGGCGATGCTCGACGACGTGCTCGAGACGACCGCGGCTGCGGCGCCCGAGCTCGGCCTCGAGCCGGTCCTCGCCGTCCACCCGGCGAACGCCGCGGCGTCGATGGCGGCTCGCGCGCCGGCCGCGTACCGCGTGATCGCCCAGTGCGGAGAGGACCTCGGCGCGCGGATGGCCCACGCGGTCGCCGAGGCCGCGGCCGGTGGCTTCGATCCGATCCTGCTCCGGGGCAGCGACAGCCCGGCTGTCCCGGCGCAGACGCTGCGCGACGCGGTCGAGGAGCTGTCGGAGGCCGACCTCGTCGTGAGCCCCGACCGGGACGGCGGGTACAACCTGGTTGGCGTCCATAGACCAATTGCGGGTCTTTTTAGCCACAAAATGAGCGTGACATCGACCCTCGACGAGCTCCTGCAGCACGCAGCGCGACGAAATCTGCGGGCGGAGCGCCTTGCGGCCGGCTTCGACGTCGACACGATCGGCGATCTCGCAGCGCTGAGCGCCGCGCGATCGGAGCGCCCATCCATTTCCTGTCCTCGGACGCTCGCGTTCCTCGACGACCACGAGCTGTGGCGACACGTCCCGGGCGGGTCGTGACTCGGCCCGGTGTCGCCCGTGTGCTCGAGGAGACGCGGCGCGTGACCCCGGGGAGCATGAGTGCAGGGAACTCACAACACCTCCCGACACCGCGGCATGCCGGCAGACAAATCGCAATCTGCTCGCTAGGGTCCGGCTGGCTGCCGCCGCGCAGGGGCAAAGAAAAATTCAAGTGGGAGGCGGCGGAGCCCGAAAGCCTTGCGTACAATGCGCGTGAGGCCTTGCGAGAGCGGGGCCTTGGGCCGGGAGTGACAGAGTTCGTGGAACAACTGCGCCACGCCTCGAATAGGGATCAGTCCCCCATCCGAACCCGATTCTCACTTCCGGGCAGAGTTCTCAATCGACACAGTCAATCAAGGAGGGGTGTCGCAATGCGATCCAGCTGGAAGGCGCTCGCCGCGGTTGCGGCGGGTCTTTTCGTGGCGCCGCAGCTCGCTGCGGCGGACGACGTTTCGGATCAGTTGAAGAAGATGCAGGAGCGCATGTCGCAGCTGGAGGACCGCCTCCAGGCCACGACGGATCAGCTCAATGTGACGGAGCAGCGTGCGGCCGAGCAGCAGCAGATGCTGGAGCGCGCAGGCGTGGCGACGGCGAAGGGCTCGCAGTCGGGCCTCGACTCGTTCCTCGATTCACTCGAGTTCGGCGGCTACGTCGACGCGACGTACAACTACAACATCAACCATCTCAACGGTGACTACATCGGCGGTGGCGTCGCAGGCCCTGTCATCTCGAATCTCTCGGGCGGCAACGGCCTGTACACGTCGACGGCGGATTCGAGCAGCTTCAACCTGCAGGCGCTCAAGTTCGAGCTCGAGCGGCCCATCAACGTCGAGAACCGCGGCGGCTTCCGCGCGGACATCGTATTCGGCGAGCAGGCGCGCGTGCTGAACAGCCTCGGAGTCGGAACCGGCCAGGCGTACGTCCTCTACCAGAGCGACGGCGTCGCGTACGGCGACACGAAGAGCGACTCGCAGGTGCACGTGTCGCAGGCGTACGCGCAGTACCTCGCGCCCATCGGTGACATCACGTTCAAGATGGGCAAGATGTACACGCTGCTGGGCGCCGAGGTCATCGACTCGCCGTACAACTACAACATCACGCGCTCGATCCTCTTCTGGAATCTGCCGATCGAGCACATCGGCGCGATGGCCAGCAAGAAGTACGACAACGGGCTCACCTGGGAACTCGGCGTCATGAACGGCTGGGACCGCGACAACGGCGCGGACTACAACACGTCGAAGACGCTCCTCGGCCGCCTCGGGTGGCAGGGTGAGAACTACGGCGTCCTCGGCAACCTGATCTACGGCGCCGAGCAGGTCGGAAACGAGGACAACAAGCGCGGCGTGTTCGACCTCGTGTTCACGGCCAACCCGATCGAGGCGCTGTCGACGTACCTGCAGATCGACATGGGCTGGGAGGACTTCGGCGGCTCGTACGTGGCCATCAACGACGGCGCGCCGAACTTCAATCAGAAGTCGCCCTTCTGGTTCGGGATCGCGGGCGCCGGCCGGTATGCGATCACAGATCGGCTCGGCTTCGCGCTTCGCGCGGAGTGGTTCAACGACGACCGGAGCGGCTTCTTCTGCACGCAGGGCGTGAACTACGCTGGGTTCAACCCGACCGGCAACAACTCGACGCGCTGCGCCGGGACGGGGGTGAATCTCGCGAGCTCGGCGTACGAAGTCACCGCGACGCTCGACTACGCGCTCACGAGCCAGCTCACGGCGCGTGCGGAGTTCCGCTCCGACTGGGTGAACAACCAGACGGCGAGCGACGACTTCTTCCGCACCTCGACGAACCGTTCGACCGGTCTCGTCAGCCAGGCCAACCAGCAGGTGCTGGCCGCGCAGCTCTACTACCGCTTCTAGCGGCCGTAGGGTCGTTCGATCCGGGGGCGGGGCGCCGCCAGGCGGGACGCCCCCAGTGGTTTGCGGCCGCCCCCCCGCGCCCCCGGCGCCGGG
>JAYRMX010000016.1:0-3552 GCA_041912475.1 Myxococcota bacterium | reverse complement strand
CTGCATGTCCTCGTTCGACATCGAATCCCCCTCTCTGCGCCCTCCGGCGCTCGGACTCTCGATCTGGCGTGTCCCTGCAACTTGCCGTCATGCCCGCGCCCCACGCGCCGCGCGGCATGCCTGCTCGGCACTGCGCGCGGGCGCTTGCGCCGCCTCCCGCCCGACCTTAGCCTTTCGGCGGTAGGGGGCGATCGGCTTCGACGGGTGGTCGAAGGTGAGCGCTGCGTGCCGAGGTCGTCACATCCCTCGTTAAACAGGTGGCAGTTGGTAGTGATAACTGCCGACGCTGATGACGCTCTCGCTGCCTAGCTGAAACTAGCGTAGCGACGCCCGTCCGTGACGCCTTCTAGCGGGTCGCGGGCGTCATCAGAAGGCTGGACGCCCGCCGCCGCCTCTCCGGCGGGCGCCGAGATCAAGATGAGGCTGGGTCCGGTCTACTCCCGACGCCGAGACAGACCGGGCCGACATCGATCGGCGCCTACGCACGTAGACGCGTTCTCTGGACGCCATTCGGACGCGGGTTCGATTCCCGCCGCCTCCACCAACTCTCCTCACGGCTGCGTGCGGGTGATCCGCGCGCAGCCGTGCTTCGTGTGAGACGGCGCTTCACGCGAGCAGCACGTCCCCGGAGCCGGCGCGCAGCAGCGGCGGCCCCGTCGCGCGAAGGCCGAGCGCGAAGACGAGCCCGTCCGGCGCGCGGCCGTGGCACGAGACCGTCCCGGCGTGGACGCCGCGCTGGTGGTGGAAGGCGCAGAGCGTGGTGCGGTTGCACGGCTCGTCGGCGCCGTGGTGCGAGCGGAAGACGATGTGGTGCGAGTGCAGGCTCCGGCGCGCCGTGCAGCCGGGCGCGGTGCAGCGGAAGCCGTCGCGCGTGAAGTCGGCGTAGTCGCCGAACTGCTCGCCCTGCGCGGTCCACTCCGCGATCGCGTGCTCGATCATCCACGCGAGCGCGCGGCTCGCGGCGGCAGGCGGCACGGCGCCGGGCGCGCAGCGCGCGCTCTCGCGGCGTGCGCCCGGCGCAGATCGCTCGCCGTCGCGGTGCGCGCCGCCATCCGTGGCGTGCGGATCTCGGGCGAGCTGCCTCACGCCCTGCGCCTCGAGGTGCAGGGCCACCGCGGCGAGGGCGAGATGAAACACGCTGGCCGCCTCCGGGGGAGCGAAGAAGTGGACGGCGCCGGGGAAGGGCGAGGCCGGGGCGAGCTCGTCCTCGAGCCGCCGCAGCGTGACGGCCCGGGCGCGCGCGACGGCAGCGGGCTGGTCGTGCGGCGCCGCAGCCTCGGCGATCAGCGAGGCCTGCAGGGCCGTGATCTCCCCGGCGCGAAACGCGCTCGCCACCTTGCTCCCGGCCGGGCCGAGGCGCGCGAGGCGAACCCGGCGCCGGGCCGTTCGCGGCGAGAGGTCGGCGCGCTCCTCGGCGTAGCGCTCGAAGCTCGTGAAGCCGAGCTCACGGTAGAGCCGGCGATCGAGCACCTGGCGCAGGAGCTGGCCGAGGTCGTGGTCGAGGCGCTGCATGCGCCGCAGCACGCGGCGAAGGGCCGCGTCGAGGCCGTGGGGAGAGGCCGTCTCGGCCCAGGCCGCAACGCGATCGAGGCCGGCGCCGCCGCCCGGCCCGCGGCGCTGCCAGCGCAGGAGCGGGAACGCCGCGTGGCGAAGCCCGTGCTCGCGCGAGCGTGCGGCGGGTGTGCGCACGCACGCGGCGGCGCGCGCACCGTGCTCTTGGGCAACGCGCGCATCGTCTGCGCCGCCACCGCCCCGCGCATTCTCCATCCCCCAGCAGCCCGTCTCCGAGACTGGCTCCGCGTGCGGCGCGGCGCTCCCACACGCGGCGCGCTCGCCAGCGGCCGCCGCCGCGACGCACGCCGGCGGGAGCGCCGCGAGGGCCTCGGCGGCGATCGCCTCGGCGCACTCCCAGACCGGAAGGCTCTCGCCCGCGAGCTGGCGCGCGAGCTCGAGCGCCGCGAGCCAGCGCGGGTGCTCGGCTGCGGCCAGCGGCACCGAGACGCGCACGCGCTCGCGCCCTTCCTCCCGCGCGGCCTGCTCGCGCTCGTACGCCTCGCCGAAGGCCGCGCGCAGCAGCGCGTCCGCGGCCCTCACCGTGCGGCCGCGAAGCGCCGCGGCGAAGGCCGCGTCGGTCTCGGGCGCTGCGTGCGGCGCGGCGCGGCGCGCCACCGACCACGAGACCTCGCCCGAGGCCACGGCCTCGCGAAGCCGCGGCAGCGACGCGAGCGTCTCCCAGACGCGGGCCCACTCGCGAACGGCGTGCGCCGTCACGCCGAGCCGCTCGCGGGCCCAGTCGCCGAGCGAGCGGAAGCCGAGCGGCTCGTGGCGGCCGCCCTTCACGAACCGCGCGGCGAGCACGCCGAGCGCCGGCCGCAGTGAACGGCGCTCGGCCACGAGCGCCCCGATCCGCGCGTCCGCGTCGCGGCCGCGCAGGAAGAGCAGCGCCGCGCGCGAGAGGCGCGCCGGCGCCGTGCTCGCCCCCGGCACCGCCCGCACGTTGCCGTCCGGGTCCGGGCGCTCGCACGGCGGCGCCTGCGAAGGCGCGGCGCTCCGCGACCCGGGACTCGTCGTCGTCGTCGAATGCGGCATCCGCGAACCGTTCGGGACCGGTGGGATGACACGGAGCAGGATATGCGAAAGAAATGGGAATGTCAAGGGGGCGGGCGGAGCGGGGCTTCGGCACGGCGTACTTGCTCCTCGACCGACCCGACCGAGCAGGCGTGGTGGACGGCATCTCCTGCGCCGCCTTGGTGCCGTGCCGCGCGCCGGCTGTTGCTCTTCCACGAGCCTCGCGGAGCTCGCGCGACCCGAGAAGCAGTGACGCACCTCATTCTTCGCGGGAGTGCTGGCGTCACGCAATCCCCTTGGCGACGGTCTTGTCGCGAACGCCGAGCCGGGCGGCAATCACACGATCAGCAATGCCAGGCTCGTGCCGTTGCAGAGGGTGGCCGTGAGGCTCATGCGACCCGCGCAAGGTCGAAGGACGACCCGAAGCGCTCGCGGATGCGGCTGAATCGGTAGTCGAAGATCGCGGCGAGCGCAGCCGCGATGCCGGCCCGGTGAGCCAGTGCACCGAGCGGGCCCAGAGGAACCGCGTAGCGCACGACGTCGGACATCAGAACTCCGTCGCCGAGCGGGCGAAAGCGATGCGTGTGCTCCCAGAGCGCATAGGGCCCTCGCTCCTGAACATCGACGAAGGCGTCGGGCGGCTTCCACGTCGCGATCCGGGTTCGCCAGCGCACGGGAACGCCGGCGAGACGAAGCTCGTACTCGATGCGGGCGCCTTCGCGCATCTCGATCGGCGCTGGAGTGACGATCCGGAACCGCAGCCAGCGCGGGGTGAGATCGTCGAGGTTGCGGGCGTCGGCGAAGAACGCAGCCACTCGCTCGAGCGGCGCCGGGATCCACTGCTCGCGCTCGAGAGTGTGGACCGTCACCGGGAAGCCGCCGGTGCGCGCGCGGGCTCGACGTGGCTCTCCAGCCAGGCGTCGAGCTGCGACCACTGGTCGTAGATCCAATCGACGCGCGCCTCGCGCCCGGCCGGGATCGCGG
>JAYRMX010000015.1:0-1681 GCA_041912475.1 Myxococcota bacterium | reverse complement strand
GGCCGGGCGCCGGCCCGGCCGCGCGCCGGCGCGGCCGCCCCCCCCCCGGCCGGGGCCCGCGCCCGCCCCCGCCCCCCCGCCCCGACCGGCACCGTCGCGCCCTCGGCCACCAGGATCTTCTCGACGACACCCGCGGCAGGCGACGGGATCTCGGCGTCGACCTTGTCGGTCGTCACGTCGACGAGCGGCTGATCGCGCTCGACGCGATCCCCTTCCTTCACCAGCCAGCGCGAAACCGTCCCTTCGACCACGCTCTCGCCGAGCGCAGGCAGCGCCACCGCGATCGCCATGTGCATTCCCCCTAGAAGTTGATGCCGCGGCCTTCCGCGGCGAGCGCGGCCTCGAGGATGGCCTCGGAGAGCGTCGGGTGGGCGTGGCTCGTTCCCGCGATCTCGGCCGTCGTCGCCTCGAGCGTCATCGCGAGGCCGATCTCGGCGATGAGCTCGGTCGCTCCTGCGCCGACCACGTGCGCGCCGACGATCTCGCGGTAGCGCGGCTCGGCGAGGATCTTCACGAAGCCCGCCGTGTGCGTCGTCGCGACGGCCTTTCCCGACGCCTGGAACGGGAAGCGGCCGACGAGCAGGTCGTCGCCGAACTCGGCGCGCGCCTCGGCCTCGGTGCGGCCGATCCACGCGACCTGCGGCTGCGTGTAGATGCACGCGGGGATCTTGCGGTGATCGAGCGGCGGCCGCGCGAGGCCGGCGAGGCGCTCGACGCAGTGGACGCCCTCCTCGCTCGCCTTGTGCGCGAGCAGAGGCGGGCCCGCGACGTCACCGATCGCCGAGATGCTCGGAACGCTCGTCCGCAGGTCTGCGTCGACCGCGACGAAGCCGCGCGCGTCGAGCGATACGCCCGCCGTCTCGAGGCCGATCTCGCGCGAGAGCGGGCGCCGGCCGATCGCGACCAGCACCTGCTCGGCCTCGAGCTCGGCGGCTGCATCGCCGCTTCGCACCTCGACGCGCGCGATGCCGTTCGCGGTCTTGATCTGCTCGAAGCGCGTGCCGAGGCGAACGTCGATCTTCTTGCGGCGCAGCTCGCGCTGCAGCGCCTGCGCGACCTCGGCATCGGCTCCCGGCAGCACCTGATCGGCCATCTCGACGACGGTGACGCTCGCGCCGTACATCGCGTAGACGTACGCGAACTCGAGGCCCACCGCGCCGGCGCCGATCACGACGAGGCGCGGCGGGATCGAGCGCGACTCGAGCGCCTCGCGCGAGGTGAGGATGCGCCCGGGTTCGAGCGGTACGCCCGCCGGAACGAGCTCTCCCGAGCCGGTCGCGACGAGCAGGTGCGCGGCCTCGACGAGCGTCTCGCTCTCACCCGGAACCGCGATCGAGCGCGGCCCGGCAAGGCGTCCGCGGCCCCGGACGAGCGTCACGTGGTTCTTCTTGAACAGCGACTCGACGCCGCGCGCGAGGCGATCGGCGACCTTCCGGCTGTGATCGATCGCCTTCGCGTAGTCGAACGTCACCCCCGAGGCGGTGATGCCGAACGTCGCGCCGTGAGCCTTCAGCGATTCCGCGAGCTCGGCGCCCGTGAGCAGCGCCTTCGACGGAATGCAGCCCCAGTTGAGGCACACGCCGCCCGGACGGTCGCGCTCGATCACCGCGACCTTCTGCCCGAGCTGCGCGGCCCGGATCGCGGCCACGTATCCGCCGGGACCCGAGCCGATGATGATGAG
>JAYRMX010000014.1:0-5110 GCA_041912475.1 Myxococcota bacterium | reverse complement strand
CGGTCGATGGGCAAGCGCCGCGTGATCGCCGAGACCGGAGCCGGCCAGCACGGCGTCGCGACCGCCACCGCCTGCGCGCTGCTCGGCCTCGATTGCGAGGTCTATCAGGGAGCGGAGGACGTCGAGCGGCAGGCGCTGAACGTCTTCCGCATGGAGCTGCTCGGCGCGCGCGTACGGCCCGTCGACGCCGGATCGCGAACGCTCAAGGACGCGATCAACGAGGCGATGCGGGACTGGGTGACCAACGTTCGCGACACGTACTACTGCATCGGGTCGACGATGGGACCTCACCCGTACCCGACTCTCGTCCGCGACTTCCAGCGCGTGATCGGCATCGAGGCGCGCCGCCAGATCCTCGAGGTCGAGGGGCGACTCCCGGACGTGCTCGTGGCGTGCATCGGCGGCGGGTCGAACGCGATGGGCCTGTTCCATCCGTTCCTCGACGACGCGGGCGTCCGGATGGTGGGCTGCGAGGCGGGGGGCGAAGGGCTCGCGAGCGGGCGGCACGGGGCGACGATGACCGCGGGAGTCCCCGGAATCTTCCACGGACAGCGGACGCTCGTGCTCTCGGACGACGACGGGCAGATCTTCCCGGCGCACTCCGTCTCGGCGGGCCTCGACTATCCCGGGGTCGGGCCCGAGCACGCGTTTCTGCGCGATACCGGGCGCGCGCGGTACGTGGCCGTGACCGACGCCGAGGCGCTCGATGCGCTCCAGTACCTCTCGCGCATGGAGGGCATCATCCCGGCGCTCGAGAGCGCGCACGCGATCGCGCACGTCCGCGCGCTCGCACCGACGCTGCCGCGAGACGCGATCCTGCTCGTGAATCTCTCCGGGCGCGGCGACAAGGACGTGACGCAGGTGCGCGAGCTGCTGCGCGGCGGCCGGACGGGGGTGCACTGAGCGATGGGCCGACTCGCCGACCGCTTTCGGGATCTCCGTGCGCGCGGCGAGGGCGCGCTCCTGCCGTTCGTGACGGCAGGCGACCCGGATCTCGAGTTCACCGAGGCGCTCGTCCTCGCGTTCGCAGCGGCCGGCGCAGACGGCCTCGAGATCGGCGTTCCGTTCTCGGATCCGATCGCCGACGGCCCGACGATCCAGCGCGCGAGCCAGCGGGCGCTCGCGAGCCACACGTCGCTGCGGCGCATCCTCGACCTCGTGAAGCGCGTACGGCCCCGGGTCGGCGTGCCGCTCGTCCTCATGGGCTACGCGAATCCGTTCTTCGCGATGGGCGAGGAGCGCTTCGCGGCGGCCGCGGCCGAGGTGGGAGTCGACGGCGTGATCTGTCCCGACCTGCCGCCGGAAGAGGGCGAGTCGTTCTACGGCGCGCTCGAGGCGCGCGGCGTCGACCCGATTCTGCTCGCGGCGCCGACGACGCGGCCCGAGCGGCTCGCCATGCTCGCGACGCGCACGCGCGGCTTTCTCTACTACGTCGCGCTCACGGGCGTGACCGGCGCCCGCGCCGGAGTGTCGGCCGACCTGCGTGCGGGCGTCGCGCGCGTTCGCGACGTCTCGGACGTCCCGATCTGCGTCGGCTTCGGCGTCTCGACGCCGGAGCAGGCGCGTGAAATCGGCGGCTACGCCGACGGCGTCGTCGTCGCGAGCGCGATCATCGATCGCATGGAGCGTGCCGCGACGCGCGAGGAGAAGCTCGACGTCGCGACGCGGTTCGTCGCCGAGCTCAAGGCGGCGCTGCGTCCGGCGTAGGCCGGCCGTTCGCGGCCATGCGCCGCGGCGTGGCGCGCTACGAAGCCGGATCCATCAGGCCCTTGAAGCCCGACGGCGCGTGCGGGCCGATCACGAGCTGCTCGAGCACGCCGGCGCCGGTGCGGTCGCCCATGCGCACCCGGCACAGCTGCTGGACGTGGATGTGCCGGAGGTCCATCGGCGCGCAGTCGGCGAGGCGCCAGCGCTCGACCGCGACGGCGTTCTCACCCTTCCACAGGCCGTGCCCCCACTCCGGATGCAGGTAGCCGAGGCCGAGCATCTGGAACGTGAGGATCGGCTCGAGCGCGAGCTCGTGCGTCTGGCCGCCGACGGCCGTGAGCGCGATCCGCGCCGACGTCGCGCGCCGCGTTCCCGGCTGCCAGACGATGTCGTGCGCGACGCTCGCCATCTCGGACGGCAGGGCGGGAAGCGCGGCGTCCTCGGGCGCGTCGGGCGCGAGCGCCGGCATGACGCTCCCGAACGCGTGCCACCGGGCGCCGTCGCCGTCCTCGTTGACGTCGAAGTGCGCGCAGCAGTCGTCGAACTGCATCGGCGCCCAGAGCCAGAAGAACTGCGGCATCGGCCCGGGCGCACCGGCGTCGCGCTCGCCGACCGGCCGGATGCCCCACGAGCGGTCGCGGCAGCCGATGTGGCGCGCGCGGGAGAGCCGGTGGCGCCGCCCCTCGATCGAGATCGAACCCTCCCAGCTCCCGAACTGCGTGAGGCGCGTGTAGTCCATCACCACGCGGCCCTCGTGCGACCGGTGAAAGCGCGGCTCCTCGATCGGCTGCGCGCGCGAGTGGAAGATCAGCTCCCCCTCGACGCCGCTCGGATTGGCCGCGAGCGTCACACGGAAGCGTCGCATCGGCTCGAGGATCTCGACCGAGATCGGCCCGACGCGGGTCTCGCCGCGCTCGAGCGGCGCGAGCCGCGACGCATGGACCGAGTGCTGGACGCCGTCGTGCACGACGCTGACCGCGGCGTCCATCACGCGGCGGTTCGGATACAGGCCGAGCGCCGCCGCGAAGAAGAGCTCGCCGTCGCGGTCGTAGCCGTTGAAGAAGTAGCGGTCGTAGAAGTTGCGGTCGCCGGAGCCTGGGTGCGCCACCGGGTCGGCCGTCTGGTGGATCAGGTAGTCGTCGAAGCGCGTCAGCATGCGTCGTGGCCTTTCTGGGTTGGTTCGGTTCGGGGCGACTCGGAGACCAGGCGCCGGTACAGCGCCCGCACCTGTCGCTCCGTGTCTTCCGTCGATCCGGAGTTGTCGATCACGTAGTCCGCCATCCGGCGTTTTTCGTCGAGCGAGAGCTGCGCGCGGATGCGCCGCAGGGCCTCGTCGCGGTCGCGGCCGTCGCGCCGCATCTGGCGCTCGAGCTGCGCGTGCTCGGGTGCCCAGACGACGATCACGCAGTCGTAAGGCGCGGGCGCCGCACGCCCGGCGGCTCGGCCCTCGAGGAGCAGCGGGACATCGAGCACCACGAGCGGCACGCCCGCGGCGCGCGCGGCCGCGAGGCGGCGCGCCATCTCTGCGCCGACCTTCGGGTGCACGATCGCGCCGAGCCGCGCGCGCTGCTCGGGGTCGGCAAAGACGATGCGGCCGAGCGCCTCCCGGTCGAGCGCGCCGCTCGCGTCGAGGATTCCGGGGCCGAAGGCGGCCGCCATCTCGGCGAGCAGCGGCGCCCCGGGCGCCTGCAGCTCGTGGACGATGGCGTCGGCGTCGATCACCACGGCGCCGAGCTCGCGGAGCAGCTTCGCGACGGTGCTCTTTCCCGAGCCGATGCCGCCCGTCAGTCCCGCCACCCGCGTCATGGGGCGGCAGGATCGCGGCTTTGCCGGCCCCACTCAAGGGCCGGCCGTCACGTGGCCACGCGCACGCAGTTCTTGCCTTCGGCCTTCGCGCGATAGAGCGCCCGGTCGGCCGCCCGGAAGAACGCCTTGCGGTCTCCCTTGTACTGGGCGACGCCGGCCGAGACGCTGAGCGTGACGGCGCGGGCGGAGTCGCCCGGCGTGAACGGCCTCGCCGCCACCGCGGCACGCAGCTTCTCGGCGAGCACCGTTGCGCCCGCGAGATCGGTCGAGGCCGCGACGACCGCGAACTCCTCTCCGCCGTAGCGAGCGAGCAGGTCGCTGTCGCGGACGCACTCGGCGAGGGTGCCGGCGATGCACTGCAGCGCCTCGTCGCCCGCGGCGTGTCCGAGACGGTCGTTGAGGCGTTTGAAGTCGTCGATATCGAGGAGGATCATCGCCAGCGGCTCGCCGGTGCGCATCGCGCGCTTGATCTCGCGCGAGAGATGATCCTGGAAGAAGCGGTGGTTGTGCAGCTTCGTGAGGCCGTCGGTGATCGAGAGCTGCTCGAGGACCTCGTTGCTCGCCTGCAGGCTCTGGTTCTGGTCTCGCAGGCGCTGGTTCGCGGACTCGAGCTCGGCCTGGCTTCGCTGCAGCCGCCGCGCCATCTCGTTGAACGTGCGCGTGAGCAGGCCGATCTCGTCGCGGCGCCCCGCCTCGGGGAGCTCGCGGTCGAAGCGCCCGGCCGCGAGGCGGCGCGCGCCCTCGGAGAGCGCCTCGATCGGACGAACGATCCGCGTCGTGATCGCGTAGCCGAGCAGGCTCGCGATCGCGACGACGCACACGTCGATCAGGAGCAGCCGCTGGACCACCGAGAGAACCGGTGCGAAGGCCCGGTCGTACGGCGCTTCGACGCGGAGCATCCAGCCGAGGGCGCCGAGCGGTCGTGCGCTGCCGATCACGTGCTCGCCCGCGAGGTTCGTGTACTCGCGCACGCCGCCGATCGGGAGCGGGCCGTCGCCGCCCGGGGCGCCGGTCTCGGCCGGGAGCCCCGCGTGAACGAGGAGGCTGCCGCCGGGGCCGAGCAGGTCGAGGCGCATGGAGGGATCGATGCGACCGCTCGCGAGGACGTCACGGACGCCGTCGGACGGGAGCAGGCCCGCGAGGTACGCCGCGAGCGATCCGTCGGCGGCGAGGACGGGAACGCTGGTGGCGAGCACCACGGCGCGCCCGGACCTCGCGAACGCTTGAACGAGCGGCGCCGCGGGGCGGACCAGGGCGGCGCCTTCCGCTTCCGACAGCGTCTCGCCGGGCTCCGTCGAAACGAGCGGACGGCCGTCGGGCGCGAGGAGGACGAACGCACGGACCTCGCGCGAGCGATCCGCCGCCGGCCCCGCGAGGCTTCGAAACAACGTCTCGGTCGCGGCGCGACGCGCGGGAGACGCGACGTCCCGTGTGAGCGTGAGCAGCGTGTCGCGGCTCGCGTGGCGGGTCGCGAGATCGGCGGTCAGCCGGCGGCCCTCGGCGAGCCCGCGCCGCAGGCGCGGGCGCGCCTGCTCGCGCGGCGCGGGGGACGTCTCGGGGATCGGCGGCCAGGGCGGCCCGCGGGCCGTCTCGCTCG
>JAYRMX010000013.1:0-15688 GCA_041912475.1 Myxococcota bacterium | reverse complement strand
CGGGCCTCCGCGTGCTCTCGACCTTGACGACGTTCGCGCCGGCGAGGTGCAGAAGATGGGCGCAGAGCGGCCCGGCCCACAGCGACGAGAGGTCGACGACGAGCGGTCGCGCGGGCGGCGTCCGCGGCGTTCCGCGTACGGCGACGCGAACGGCCGGCGGCGGGGCCTCGTCGGGATCCGCCGCGACCGCGGCCGGCAGACCGAGCAGGCGCGCGCGCTCGACGACCTCCTCCGCGGCTCGCGTCGCGACGCGCTGCTCGACGAAGCGCCACGGGTCGCTCGTGTCGCCTTCGCCGAGCCACGCGGGAACGAGGGCGAGGTCGTCCGGGCGCGCGAGCTGAACGGCGATCCAGCGATCTTTCGCGCGCAGCAGGCGACAGCGCCCGCCCGGCGAGATGCGCCCGCGCCGAACGTGGCCGAAGATCGCCGCGTGCTCGCCGAGGAGCGTGGCGCCGTCGATCGCTGCGAGCGCCGGTGCCGCGGCCCGCTCCGCGAGGGTGCGAACGAGCGCTCTCGCGCGCGCGGCGAGCGGAGCCGGCGCGAGAAGGGGAGGGCCGTCGGCCAATCCGGTGAGCGCCATCGCTCCCGACTGCGCCCAGACGAGATCGGGGTGCGCGTCCGGTGCGCGAACCGCATCCCGGGAGTCTCCGTGCGCGGTCTCGCCCAGCGTCCCGTCCGCTTGCGAACGCTCTCGGTCGCCTCCGCGAGCCGCCGCGACACGGCGCCGTGTGCCCCCGGCCGCGCTCACGCAACGACCTCGTCGACGAGGCCCCAGGCGAGCGCGGTTTCGGCGCCGATGCGCTCGCCCGAGAGCGCGAGCCACGCGGTGCGCTGGCGGCCGATCCGCCGCGGCAGGCTCACGGTTCCGCCGGCGCCGGGAACGAGGCCGAGCGAGAGCTCGGGGAGCTGGAAGAAGGCGCCGGCACGTGCGGACACGCGTCGCGCGAACGCCGGAAGCTCGACACCGGCGCCGACGCACGCGCCGTGCACGATGGCTCGCGTGCGGTCGCTGCACGCGACCAGCAGCGCAGCGACGCTGCGAGTCGTTCGAACGAGGTGCGCGGTCGCCGGATCGGGAAGCGTTCCGAACTCGTCGAGGTCGCCGCCGCTGCAGAACGACGGCCCGGCGCCGGCGAGCACGATCTCGGCGATCGACGGGTCGGCAACCCCGACGACGAGCGCCTCGGCGAGCGCGTCGCGCATCGCCGCCGAGAAGGCATTGTGCTTCTCGGGGCGGTGCAGCGTGATCGCGAGCCGCCCGTCGCTCCGCTCGACGAGAACGGGAGGGGTGGCGCTCGCCGCGGTGGGGAGCCGCTGCGGATGATCGCGCCGCCAGGCTGCGAACTCGGGGCCGGCTTGCAGCGTCGCGTAAGCGAGCGACTCGGCGACGAGCGCGTCGTGGCGCGAGAGGCGCTCGCCGAGCCGCAAGAGCTGAACGAGGACCGCTGCGGCGATCGGCGCGCGCGTGGCGCTCGCGAGCACGGGGGCGGCTTCGGCTTCGCTGGCCGCCACGACGTCGAAGCGGTCGAGCAGATCGGCTGCTGCGGCGTCCGGACGGCGGCGGCACACGGCGATGCTGGGGCAGGGAAGCCGCGCGAGGGTCGCGCGCGCGGCGGCGACGGCGGCGTCTCCCGGATGCTCCGCAGGAGTATCGGCGTCGACGTAGAGCGCGCCGACGCCCGCGAGAGCGCCGTGCGCTTCGAGCGCGCCGGGAGACGCGAGGTGCGCAGCGGCTTCGGCGAGCGGAAGCGGGCCTGCGAGACCGCGTTCGCGCACTACGCCTCCTCGATCAGCTCCGCCTTCACGCGGCGGCGAAGGAGCTTTCCGGTTTCGTTGTACGGAAGCTCTTCGCGGAACACGATGCGCTGCGGCGTTCGCGACGAGCGCAGGCGCTCACGCACCCACTGCTGCAGCGCCTCGGCGCTCGCCGCGCGCCCGGGCGCGAGCACGACGGCGGCGGCGACGGCCTCGCCCCACTGCTCATCGGGAACGCCGACGACGGCGCAGTCGGCCACCGCGTCGTGCGCGAGGAGCACCTCCTCGATCTCGCCGGGCGACATGTTCTCTCCGCCCCGCACGATGACGTCGTCGATCCGGCCATCGAGGAAGAGATAGCCCGCCTCGTCGAGATGGCCTCCGTCGCGCGTCGGGAACCAGCCCCCGGCGTCGATCGTGCTGTCGCGGCCGAGATACTCGCCCGAGACCTGCTCGCCGCGGACGAAGACCTCTCCGTGCTGGCCGGCGCCGAGGCGCCGGCCGCGGGCGTCGCGGATCTCGACCTCGACGCTCGGCAGCGGCCGCCCGACGGACGCGAGCCGCTGGCGAACGACGGGATCGCCGCTCGCCGCCGCCGCGCGATGGTCCTCGGGGCCGAGCACGGCGATCGTCGAGCTCGTCTCGGTGAGCCCGTACGCGTTCGTGAACGCGGCCTCGGGCAGGAGCTTCATTGCACGCTCGATCACCGCGAGGGGCATCTTGCCGCCGCCGTAGGAGATCGCGCGGAGGTGCGGGAGGATCTCTCCGCCGTGCGCGTCGAGGGTATCGACGATCCGCGCGAGCATCGTCGGGACGACGAACGCGTGCGTCGCGCGCTCGCGCCGCGCAGTCTCGATCCACGACTCCGCGGAGAAGGACGGAAGCTGGACGATGCGCCGGCCCGCGTAGACCGAGCTCGCGATCGCCGCCATTCCGGCGATGTGGTACGGCGGAACGCTCACCAGCGCGGTCTCGTCCTCGCCCGCCGCGCCGAACTCGACCGAGCCGAGGACGTACGAGACGAGGTGACGGTGACGGATCACGGCCGCCTTCGGCGCGCCGGTGGTTCCGCTCGTGAAGAGCAGGATCGCGATGTCGTCGCCCTCCATCGGCCAGCCCGGCTCGCGCACCGGCTCGCCGCGGGCCGCGGCGAGCCACCCGGCGCGTTCGCGGACGGCCGCGCCAGGCAGCGCGGCGAGCGCGCTCGCGCGCTCGGGCGCGGCGATGAGCAGCGACGGCGCGATTCGCTCGGCGAGCGCCGCGAGCTCGGCGTCGGTGAGGCGGTAGTTGAGAGGAACGAAGGGCCGCCCGGCCCATGCGCTCGCGAAGAGCGCGACGGGCACCGCGAGACTGTTGACGTCGAGAAGGGCCGCATTCGCGCAGCAAGACGCAGCGATCGTCTCGGCCGCCGCGCCGGCCGCGGCGAAGAGCTGCTCGTACGTGAGCGCGTCGCCTGCGCTTCGCACGGCCTCGCGATCGCCGAACCCCGAGACGGCCATCTCGAGCAGCATCATGAGGTTCATGGCGCTAGTCCGACGACGGAAGGGGCTTTGCTTCCTTGAGCGCGAGGGCGGCTCCGCCGAGCGCGAGCGTGCCCTGGCCGGCCTTGAGGCACAGCAGCTCGAGCTTGCCGTCGGGGCTCACGTAGCGCTTGCCGAGCGTCGTCCCCTTCGACGCGTCGGGCGAGAGCGCGAGCCCCTCGGGCGGCGCCGCCGAGACGTCGATCAGCGGGTGGCCGCCGCACGTCAGATCGAGGTCGCCGTCGGGAGCGGCGACGACCATCACCTGCGTGGTGCACACCGCGCTGCGGAGCCGGGTTCCGGTCTTGAGTCGGGCCATGTCTTGCCTCCAGCGAGGTGAGGATACGTGAGTCGGGGCTAGCGCTCCGCTGCGCCGCGAGCCGCCCAGCCCTCGTCGAGCGGAACGAGGAAGCGCAGCGTGAGCCGGCGCGCTTCGAACTTCCAGACGCCGCGCTCCCGCACGTAACGGTCGTCGTACACGCCGGCGCCGACGAGGCTCGCGCCTTCTCGCGTCGCGCGCAGGTCGAGATGGCAGCAGCCCGTCGCGCGGTCGCCGTCGAGGTCGATCCGGTGATCGTGGACGAAGGGCAGGAACTCGGTCGCGGGGAGGATCGCGCGGTACGCGTCGCGGATCGCCGCCCGGCCGGCGAGCGCGGGCCGGTCGCCCGTGTCCATGACGCCGTCCTCGATGAAGAGCGCGGCCGCGCCGTCCGCATCGCGGCGCCAGATGCAGTGGGCGTAGGCGCGGGCGAGATCGCGGATCGCCTCGAGGTCGAGCAGGCGCCGAACGCTCGCTGCGAGGTCTTCGGTCATGCCCGGTCCTCCAGCGCGTCCGCGACGATCTCGGCGATGTCGAGCGCCTGGACGCTGCGCGCGGGGTCCTTCGCCGCGAGGCCATCCTCGAACATCTGCATGCAGAAGGGACACGAGACCGCGGCGGTCTTCGCGCCCGACGCGAGCACCTCGTCTACTCGCAGGTGGTTGATGCGCGTCTTCGGGTCGTCGTCCATCCACGCGTAGCCGCCGCCCGACCCGCAGCACAGCGAGCGCGAGCGGCTGCGCGGCAGCTCGCGGAGCCCCGCGTCGCCCGCGACGGCACGCAGCACCTCGCGCGGCGCCTCGTAGACGTCGTTGTGTCGGCCGAGGTAGCAGGGATCGTGGTACGTGAGGTCGCCGATCTGCTTCGACAGACGAAGCCGCCCGTCGCGAAGGAGCTGAGCGATCAGCTCGGTGTGGTGCACCACCTCGAAGTCGCCGCCGAAATCGGGGTACTCGTTCTCGAGCGTATTGAAGCAGTGCGGGCAGGCCGTCACGATCTTGCGGACGCCGTAGCGCCGCAGCGTCTCGACGTTCGTCTTCGCGCAGACCTGGAACGTGACCTCGCCGCCGACGCGCCGCGCCGGGTCTCCCGTGCAGCACTCCTCGGACCCGAGGATGCCGAAATCGACGCCGGCGGCCTTCAGCACCTTCGCGACGGCGCGCGTCACCCGGATGTTGCGCTCGATCATCGCGCCGGTGCAGCCGACCCAGAACAGCCACTCGGCGCGCTCGCCGCTGCCGAGGACCTTGAGCCCGAGGTCCGCGCACCACTCCTCGCGGTCGCGCGCCGAGCCGACCCACGGATGCATGCGGTCGTCGAGGCTCTTGAGGAGCTGCTGGACCTCGTCGCCCATGCGCGCGTCGGTCATTACCAGCGCGCGCCGCATGTCGACGATCTTGGGAACGTGCTCGATGAAGACGGGGCACTCGCGCTGGCACGCGCCGCAGGTGCGGCAGCCCCAGAGCTCGACCTCGAGAACGGCCGGCTGCGGGCCGCCGTCGCCGGGCCCGTAGAGGGGCGGGAGGCCAGCGGGCGCCGCGCCGGCCGCCTGCGCGGCGAGCAGGCGCGGCCCGGCCGCCGAGAGGTGGTCCTTCAGGTCCTGGATCAGCTTGCGCGGCGAGAGCGGCACGCCGCTCAGGTGCGCGGGGCACACGGCCTCGCAGCGGCCGCAGCGCATGCAGGCATCGAGATCGAGCAGGGCCTTCCACGAGAAGCCGTCGATGCGCCGGGTGCCGAGGTGTTCGAGAGCGGCAGGATCGGCTTCCGCGAGCGCTTCGACGTCGGGATGCGCGAGCCGTCCCGTCGGACGAAGGCTTCGGAGCAGGACGTTCGCCGTGCCGTAGAACGCGTGTGCGAGCTTTCCCCACGTGAAGTAGGCGAGGAAGGCGAAGGCGGTGGCCGCGTGAAACCACCAGACCGCGCGGTGTGCCGACCGCAGAGCGGGCTCGCCGAGCCCGGCGAAGAGCTGCGCGAAGAGCAGCCCGCCCGGCGACCAGCGCGCGAGCGCGGGCTGCTGCGCCAGCTCGGTCGTCGCGATGCGAAGCCCCTCGACGACGAAGCCCTGAACGAACACGAGGAGCAGGAGGCCGAGCGCGATCCAGTCGTCGAGCAGCGAGTGGAGCTGCGGCGGGCGGACGATCGCGCGGCGCCACAGCAGGACGAGCAGGCCCGCGATCGCGAGCAGGCCGAAGACGTCCGAGAGCAGCGAATACCAGAGATAGTACGTGCCGCGCAGGAAGTGGATCCCCGTCCACTCCTGCACGGCGATGTGCGAGGTCGCGACGAATGCGGCGAGAAAGCCGTAGAAGACGAGAAGATGCGCGATGCCGGGGACCCGGTCGCGCAGCGCGCGCCGGTGGGCGAAGACCTCGGCCGCGAGGCCGCGAAGCCGTTCGAACGGCCGGTCGGTGCGGGCCTCGGGGCCGCCGAGGCGCCAGAGGAGGACCCGCGCCCGGATCGTCCACAAGACGAAGGCTGCCGCGGCGGCCGCCAGCACGTAGATCAGGGCGCCGCCGACGATGTTCCAGTAGATCTCGCGCGTGGGCACCGCTTGGCCTTCCGTGGCGGATGATATACGATACGTCGCGTCTAGAAATAGGTCCAGCGACGATCGGCGCCTCGGCGCGGGCGATCCGCCCGCCGCGAGGCCGGCCGCGCGGACGAGACCGGAGCGGCGGCCATGGCGATCGAGATCCGCGAGACGTTCCGCGTCGCAGCGCCCGCAGGCCGCGTCTGGTCGCTGCTCATGGATCCCGCGCGGGTCGCGGCGTGCATGCCGGGAGCGACGCTCGACGAGGTGATCGACGAGCGAACGTTCGCCGGAACCGTCCGCGTTCGGATCGGCGCGATCTCGGCGAGCTACAAGGGCCGCGTGCGCTTCGACGACGTCGACGAGGCCTCGCACACGGTGAAGGCCGTCGCCGAGGGGCGCGAGACCGGCGGCGGAACCGCGCGCGGCACGCTCACGAGCCGGCTGACGGCGCTCGCGGACGGAGCGACCGAGGTGGTCGCCGAAGCGAGCGTCGACCTCACGGGCAAGGTGGTCCAGGTCGGCCGCGGAATGATCCAGGCGGTCTCCGCGCAGCTCTTCAAGGAGTTCGTTGCGCGCGTTCGCACCGAGCTCGAGACGGCCGAAGCGGCAGCCGGCGCGGGTGAAGCGCTCGCGAGCGCTTCGCCTCCGGCGAAGCGCGACGACGCGATCCGCCTCGTTCCGCTGCTTCTCGGCGCGATCGCCGCCGCGATCGCGCGCCTGCTGCGCCGGATCCTCGGGCGGCCCGAGCCCGAGGCAATGAACGCACCGACCCGGGGAGGCGACCGCTGATGTCCCGTTACCTCGTCGCCTGCGACGCCGGCGGCACGATGACCGACGTGATCGTGGTCGACGAGCGCGGCCGCTTCGTGATCGGGAAGGCGCCGACGACCCGGTACGACGAGAGTGTCGGCTACATGGAGTCGCTCGACGAGGCGCTCTCCTACCTGCGCATCGGCGAGAAGGAGCGTCCGGCTTTCTTCCGCGGCATCGAGACCGCGATCTACACCGGCACGTCGATGCTCAACGCCCTCATCAACCTCGACGGCCTCGCGACGGGCCTGCTCGTGACGCGCGGCTTCGAGGACATGATCGCGCAGGGCCGCGGCTCGCAGAGCTTCATCGACTGCCAGTGGTCCGAGATCACGCACATGCAGTACCGCAAGCACCGCGTGCCGCTCGTCCCGCGGCGCCTCACGCGCGGCGTCACCGAGCGGATCGACCTCTTCGGCCAGGTCGTGATCCCGCTCTACGAGCACGAGGTCGAGCGCGGCGTGCGCGAGCTGCTCGCCGAGGGCATCGAGGCGCTCGCGATCGTCTTCCTTCAGTCGTTCACCAACGGCGCGCACGAGCAGCGCGCCGCCGAGATCGCGCGGCGCGTGATCGGCGAAGCGCGAAAGAGCGTTCCCGTCGTCCTCTCGTGCGAGGTGGCGCCGACGCTGCGCGAGATCTCGCGCGCGAACGCGACCGTGATCCAGGCCTACGCCTCCGAGCCGGCGCGAAAGCAGCTCGTCCAGGTCGAGGAGAAGCTCGTCGCGGCGGGCTACGGGCATTCGCTCAAGACCGTGCTCTGCTACGGCGGAGTTACGAACATCCGGTACCCGCGGTTGTTCGAGACGGTGATGTCCGGACCGGTCGGCGGGATGATGGGCGGCGCGTACGTCGCGAAGGTGATCGGCGAGCAGAACGTCGTGTGCTCCGACGTCGGCGGGACGAGCTTCGACGCCGGGGCGATCACGGCGGGGATCGTCCCGATCGATCGCGAGCCGCCGTTCCAGCAGATGTACGTGAACGTGCCGATGCTCGACATCCGCTCGATCGGCGCGGGCACCGGGACCTACATCCGCCTCGACCCCGAGACGCTGCGCATCAAGCTCGGCCCCGACAGCGCGGGCGGGACGCCCGGGCCCGTGTTCCAGGAGAGCGGGAACGACGACGTTCCGACGGTGAACGACTGCAACCTCCTGCTCGGAATCCTCAACGAGCACTACTACCTCGGCGGCCGCGTGAAGGTGAACCCCGAGAAGTCGCTGCGCGTCTTCCGCGAGAAGATCGCCGACCCGCTCGGCCTCGACCCGTACGTCGCCGCCGAGCAGTGCGTCGACCTCGTGAACGTCGTGATGCGCGAGCACCTGGTCCGGAGCCTCATGGTCGGCCACGACCTGCGCGACTACGTCCTGCTCGGATACGGCGGGGGCGGGCCGCTGCACCTGCTCGGCTACGCCGGAGACGCGCCGTGGAAGGCCGTCATCACCGTGCCGCACGCGGGGGCTTTCAGCGCCTGGGGCGGCGCGTGCATGGACTACGCGCACCGCCGGCACAAGAGCGTCTCGGCCGTCTTCGCGGCGCGCGAGGGCTGGAGCACGGCCGCGAAGAGCGTGACGGCCGCCTGGCAGGAGCTCGAGGCCGAGCTGCTGAAGGAGCTGCTGCAGGAGGGCTTCTCGCGCGACCAGATCGCGCTCGAGCAGATCGCGTACATGCGCTACTTCGGGCAGCTGAGCGATGTCGAAGTCTCGTCGCCGGTGCCGCGCCTGCACAGCGACGCCGACATCGAGCGTCTCGTCGGGCGCTTCGAAGAGGTCTTCACGAAGATGTTCACGCTCGCGGGGCGCCCTCCGCAGCCGACGTATCACGTCGCGGAGGTGAGCGTCGTCGCGCGGGTCGACACCGTGAAGCCGAGGCTCGCGCGCCACGCGCTCGAAGGCAAGAAGCCGCCGAAGGCTGCGTCGAAGGGGACGCGCCGCGTGTTCCAGAAGGGGCGCTGGCACACGGCGCAGATCTTCGAGATGGGCGAGCTGCGGCCGGGCAACGAGATCGGCGGGCTCGCCGTGATCGAGGCGCCCAACACGACGCTCTTCGTCCCGCACGACTGGCACGTACGGATCGACGAGCACCTCATCTACTGGCTGACGCGAAGGGGCGGGCGGGGCGACGGAAAGTCCCGGCCGCGGGCCGCCGCGCGGCCGGCGAAGCGCTCGGCGCGAGGGAGCAAGCGATGAGCCCGAAGCCGAAGGCGGCTGCACGCAAGCCGAAGGCCGCGAAGCCTTCGCGAAGAGCGCGTCCCGCGCGGCGCGGCGGGGGCTCGGCTCCGCCCCGCCTTCGCGAGCAGCTCGAGACGAACGACCGGCTGCTGCGCGAGACCGGGCATCTGTTCGGCCTCGAGAAGATGCGGCGCAAGGAGGCGGACCCCGGAACCTACGAGGCCGTCTGGCAGATCCTGCTCAACATCTGCAACACCGCGCACGTCGTCGGCTGCCGCGTCTCGAGCTCTCCGATCGCCGCCGAAGGCGGCGACGCGCTCTGGAGCCTGCACCTTCCGACCGGCGAGGCGATCTGCACCTCGCGCGGCATCGTCTCGCACCCGGGGCTGCTCTCGCTGCTGCTGCGCTCGTACATCGAGTCGGGCTACGAGGACGACCCGGGGATCCGGCCGGGAGACATCTACGAGAACAACGACCCGCACTTCGGCGGGATCCACTCGGCCGACTTCCAGACGACGATCCCGATCTTCCACGAAGGACGGCTCGTCGCGTGGGCGGGATCGGTGACGCACGTGATGGACGCCGGCTTCGTCCTGCCGGGGTCGATCGGCTTCATGAACCCCGACTGCTTCTCGGACGGAGTGCCGGTGGTCGCCGAGCGCATCGGCGAGAACGACCGCTTCTATCCGTGGTACGAGAAGCGCATGCGGTCGAGAACGCGCGTTCCCGACTGGACGATGGGCGACGCGCGCGGGAGGCTCGCGGGCTGCCTCACGATCCGCGAGCGCGTCCTCGCGCTGATCGAGAAGTACGGCCTCGACTTCTTCGAAGACGTCTCGCGCGAGTACATCGAGGACAGCCGGCGCTACGCGGTCTCGCGCGTTCGCACGCAGGCGGCGCCGGGCCGGATCCGGAAGTCGAACTTCAAGGATCTCGCGATGGCGGGCAAGCGCGTCCTGCTCCCGCAGCAGAACGTGGACTGCCTGTTCAGCCTGCCGCTCGAGATCACGATCGACCGCAGCGCGAAGGTCTCGATCTCGCTGCGGGGAGCGAGCGGGTGGGTGCCGTTCGGCGAGAACATCACGCCGAACGCCCTCGTCTCGGGGATGCTGAACGCGTACTCGCACGTCGTCGGATTCGACATGTTCAACTGGGGCGCCGTCGCGGCATGGAGCCTCGCCGAGCCGCCGCCGGGCTCGTGGGCGAACCCGTACCCCGCGAACTACTTCGCGGCGTCGGGCGTCGCGTGGGCGCCGGCCGTGGTCTGGATGAGCTCGCTCTACGAGGCTTTCGGTCGCCTGTACTGGTCGCGCGGGTTCGTCGAAGAGGTGGCGGCCGGAGCGGCGACGACGATGACCGCCGAGTTCTCCGGCACCAACCAGTACGGCCTCTACACCGCGGGCCTCACGCTCGAGCAGGCGTGCAACGGCGGCCCCGCACGAGGCATCGCCGACGGCGAGACGAGCGCCTGGTGCATCTACACGCCGAACGCCGACTTCGGAAACGCCGAGGTGAGCGAGCTCTACTACCCGGTGCTCTACCTCGGCCGCAACGTCGAGCCGGATTCGGGCGGCTACGGCAAGTTCCGCGGCGGCCTCGGACACACGGCCGTGTGGCTGGTGAAGAACACGCCCGGGATCGAGTATCAGTGCGGCTGCGCCGGAATCCGCAGCAAGGTCTGCGGCAACCACGGCATGTTCGGCGCGTACCCGACCTGGCCCGACCGCGCGGCGTACGCGAGTGGAACGAATCTCGAGGAGCTCGCGCACGCGGGCCGGCCGCTCGTCCACGAGCGTGGCGACCCCGAGCGGCCGAACCTCGCGCAGAACGTCGAGGCCGACGTCGTCGCGCCGAACGTGATCGCTCCGTTCGTGACGCCCGCCGCGCTGCACGAGTGGGACGTGATCGTCCACCCGGTGTCGGGGTCGCAGGCGCTCGGCGACCCGCTCGAGCGGGACCCGGAGCTCGTGCGGCGCGATCTCGACGACGGCTGGACGCGCGAGCGCGTCGCGTCGGAGGTGAGCGGCGTCGTCGCGCGCTTCGACGAGGGATCGCGCCGCTGGGCCGTCGACGAGGCGGCGACCGCCACGCGGCGGGCGGCCATGCGCGAGGAGCGAAAGCGCCGCGCGGTCCCGTTCCGGGACTGGTGGCGCGCCGAGCGCGAGAAGGTGATCGCGAAAGAGAACATGGCCGACGCGGTTCTCGGGATGTGGCGCAGCGCGATGGAGCTCTCGCCGGACTACGCCGCCGAGCTGCGGGCGTTCTGGAAGCTGCCGGACGACTTCACGTTCTAGAGGAGGCCCCGTGCCGTCGTACGACGTTTCGGAGCTCGAGAGACTGATCGACGGAGACCTGCCGTGGACCCGCGTGCAGGAGATCATGAAGGACCCGAAGGACGCCGACCGCTTCGACAAGTGGGTGGCGATCCAGCAGAAGCGCGTTCCCTGGAAGGAGACCATCCTCCTTCCGCTCACGACCGCGCTCTTCATCGTTCGAAAGGGCCGCGGGCGGATCGTGAAGTGCCGCTGCGGGCACGAGTTCGGCGACTACCGCGTCAACTGGAAGCTCGAGGCGCTCGTCCACGTGCGCGAGACCGAGGAGCAGCTCCGCGAGGTCTACCGGGGCAGCGAGCAGCCCGATCCGTCGTGGATCCAGATCCGCGAGTACATCTGCCCGGGCTGCGGAACGCAGCTCGAGGTCGAGGCGGTGCCGCGCGGCTGTCCGCCCGACTTCGAGTTCCTTCCCGACCTCGACACGTTCTACCGCGAATGGCTCGGGCGGCCGCTTCCCGACGAGGTGGAGTTCGCCGACAAGACCCTCGACGCCGTACGAGGCTGGCGGACCGGCGGCCGATGAGCCGTGCGCTCGGCGGCGTCGTCGTCCTCGACCTGACGCGCTCGTTCTGGGCGGGGCTCGGCGTTGCGCTGCTCGGCGACTTCGGTGCGGAGGTGCTCCGGATCGAGGCGCCGGCGAGGCGCGAGCGGACGCGCGAGCGCGAGGCGGCAGGCGGCGCGCGCGGCTGGGACTGGGAGCGCGAGCTCGCCGGGCGCAACAAGAAGAGCGTCGCGCTCGACGACCGCTCGCCGGAGGGTCGTGAGCTCTTCGAGCGGCTCGTCGCGCGCGCCGACGTCGTGGCGGTCGACGCGCCGCTGCGCGCGCTCGCGGAGCGACGCCTCGACTACGAGACGCTCTCGTCGCTGCGGCACGATCTCGTCTACGCGCGCGGAACGGGTTTCGGCCCGAAGGGCCCCGACTGCGACCTGCCGGCGATCGACGAGCTCGCCGCGGCGCGAACGGGGATGATGCCGATCCTGCCGCAGCCGGGAAAGCCGCCGGTCTATCCCGGACACGGCGCGATGTACACCGCCGTCATGCTCGCCTTCGGGGTGCTGACCGCGCTCCATCATCGCGACGAGACGGGAGAAGGGCAGACGGTCGACGTCTCGCTCCTCGCGGGAAACATGTACGGCGCGAGCCTCGACCTGCAGGCGTACCTCGCGATCGGCGGCGAACGGATGCTGCACCCGGTCTCGCGCCTCGACATGGGAAACCCCATGAGCGGCACCATGTATCCGGCGTCCGACGGTAAGTGGGTGACGCTCACGATGCCCGATACCGACCGCTGGTGGCCGGGCTTCGCGCCGCTGGTCGGCATCGACCCGGCCGACCCGCGCTTCGACAGCCACGAGAAGCGCTGCGAGGCGAATCGGCTCGAGCTGATGCAGGTGCTCGAGCGCGCCTTCCGCGAGCATCCCGCGGCGCACTGGCGGGCAGCCTTCGACCGGAACCAGCTCTCGGCCGACGTGATCGAGCGCTACGACTTTCCGGAGAACGACGAGTCGGCATACCGGAACCGGTATCTGCTCGACCTCGACCACCCGGCGCTCGGCGCGGTCAGGATGCTGGGGTTTCCCGTCTTCCTCTCGGACGGGACCCCGGCGCTTCGCCGCCTCGCTCCCTGCACCGGCCAGCACACCGGCGAGGTGCTGCACGAGTGGCTCGGGATCGAGGAGGACCGAATCACTGCGCTGCGAGCGCAGGGCGTGGTGGGGTAGGGGGATCCGTGCGCGCGGCGCTCGACGGCATTCGCGTCATCGATCTCACGGTCTGGTTCCAGGGCCCCGTCGCCGCGCAGCACCTCGCGGACTTCGGCGCCGAAGTGATCCACGTCGAGCGGCCGAAGGGAGGCGATCAGGGACGCGGCGTTCGCAGCATCAAGGCGCTTCCGGTCGGCGACTGGAACCAGTACTTCCTCGTCATCAACCGCAACAAGAAGAGCCTCGCGGTCGACCTCAAGCACGAGAAGGGGCGCGAGATCCTGTATCGCCTCGCCGAGAAGTCGGACGTCTTCCTCTCGAACCTCGCGGCCGACAACCTCGCGGCGTGGGGCCTCACGTACGACGAGCTGCGCGCGGTGAACCCGCGGCTCGTCTACGCGGTGACGAGCGGCTACGGGCGCTGGGCGACGACGAGCAAGCCCGCGTTCGACATGACGGTGCAGGCGCTCACGGGCCTCATGAGCCGGCTCGGCGAGCCGGGCGAGCCGCCGATCTACCTCGGGATGGGATCGGGCGATGCGTACGGAGGCCTGCTCGGCGCGCTCGGCATCCTCCTCGCGCTCCAGCAGCGCCGGAAGACGGGGCGCGGGCAGATCGTCGACGCATCGCTCTACGGCGCCCAGCTCCTGCTCGCGGCGCCGACGCTTCAGGCGTACCTCGCGACCGGCGACGCGCGCCATGCGCACCAGCGCTCCCGGCGAGAGCCCGACAACCCGCTCTGGAATACCTACGCGGCGCAGGACCGCTGGATGTTCCTGTGCGCCGAGAACGACGATGCGAGCTTTGCGCGGCTTCGGCGCGCGCTCGGCGACGCCGCGCTCTTCCGAGATGCGCGCTTCGCGTCGCCGAAGCAGCGCCGCGATCACGCGACCGACCTCGTCGCCGCGCTCGACGACGTCTTCCGCGGGCGCACGGCGCAGGACTGGACGGCGCGCCTCCGCGCCGAGGACCTCGCAGCGAGCCCGATCGGGACGCTCCGCGACCTCGCCGACGATCCGCAGGCCTGGGCGAACGACTATCTGCTCGAGACGCACTGCGAGGAGGTGAAGCGGACGGTGCGAGTGCGCGGGCTTCCCGTCGGTCTCTCGAAGACGCCGGGGCGCGTCGAGAGCCTCGGCCCGGAGCTGGGGCAGGACACCGAGCTCCTGCTCGCGGATCTGCTCGGCTACTCGTGGGACGAGATCGATGCGCTCAAGACCGCGAAGGTGATCCCGTGACGCAGCCTCCGGGCGCCGGCGGGCCGCTCGCGGGAGTTCGCGTCCTCGACCTCTCGACGATGCTCGCCGGTCCGTACGGCGCGACGCTGCTCGGCGACCTCGGCGCCGACGTCGTGAAGGTCGAGTCGCACGATGGCGACGAGAGCCGGCACCTCGGTGCGCACAAGGACGGCGAGCACGCCCCGTTCCTCGCGCTCAACCGCAACAAGCGCGGGATCGTCCTCGATCTCGCGAAGCCCGCGGCACAGGAGGCCTTCGCGCGGCTCGCCGCGACGGCCGACGTCGTCGTGACGAACGTGCGCGAGCCGGCGCTCTCGCGCCTCGGCCTCGACTACGCATCCGTGTGCAGGCACCGGCCGGACGTCATCTGGGTGGGCGTTACGGCCTTCGGCGCAGACGGGCCGTACGCGGGCCGGCCCGGGATCGATTTCCTCGCGCAGGGCTACGCGGGGCTCATCGCCGGGAACGGCGACCCTGCGTCGCCGGCCGTTCGCGTGACTGCGCCGCTCGTCGATGTGATGACGTCGATGTGCGTCGCGACGGGCGTGCTCGCCGCGCTGCGAGTCCGCGACGCGACGGGCAAGGGCCAGCGCATCGACCTCTCGCTCCTCGACGTCCTCACGCACGCGCAGGCGACCGTGCTGCAGAGCTACCTGCTCGCGGGAGAGGTGGTGCCGCGGACGGGCAACCGCAGCCACTTCTTCGCGCCGTCGGGCGTCTACGCGTGTGGCGACGGCCGGAGCCTTTGCATCACGTGCCCGTCCGGGAAGTTCTTCCGCAACCTGTGCCGTGCCCTCGGCGTCTCGTGGGATTCGGAGCCGCGCTTCGCGCGGACTGAAGACCGCCTTCGCCACCAGGACGACCTCGATCGCCTGATCGCCGAGCGCTGCAAGGCGTTCTCGCGCGACGAGCTGCTCGCGCGCGCCCTCGCCGCCGACGTGCTGGCCGCGCCCGTGAACGAAGTGCCCGACGTCGTCGCGGACCCGCAGATCCGGCACAACGAGATGATCGTGACGACCGACCACGCGACGCTCGGGCCGCTCGAGGTCACCGGTGTGCCAATCAAGCTTCGCGGCACGCCGGGAGGCGTGCGCCGTGCACCCCCGGTGAAGGGGCAGCATACCCGGGAGCTTCTCGTGGAGCTGGGCTACGCGAAGGAAGAGATCGATCGCCTCGTGGACGGTGGCGACGTGGCCGAGGCGGAGGATCGGCAGCGCTGAGCAAGGGCGCGCAGCGCCCGCGCAGCGAGGCCGTCTGCGGCCGAGCGAAGGCCGCTGCCGGCGAGCGAAGCGAGCCGTGCGGCTCGGG
>JAYRMX010000012.1:0-11040 GCA_041912475.1 Myxococcota bacterium | reverse complement strand
GAGGTCGGACCGGCGTCGGTCCAAGAGGTCGGACCGGCGTCGGTCCAAGAGGTCGGACCGGCGTCGGTCCAAGCGCTTGGACCGGCGTCGGTCCAAGCTAAGGCCGCGCACCTTGTAACGTCAGATAGGACAGATGGACAGATGATCGCTCGCTCCGCTCGCTCCGGGCGGGCGGGCGAGCGGGCGGTTGCTTCGCAAGGGGTCCGGAAGCTCCGGGATCTGGACCTCGAGGGCGGCGAGGCGGACGAGCTGGTGGACGAGCTGCTCACGCTGGCGAGCTCGCTCGGCATGCCGGTTCGGTCGCGCCCGTGGGGCTTCCGCCGGCTGCTCGCGCTCGCTGCGCTCGCCGACTCGATCGGCGAGCTCACGGCGTACGTGCGGCACGCCGCGACCGTGCCGCTCGTCGGCCAGGTCCGCGACCGGTTCGCCGTCGTGACCTCGCCTGACGCGTTCGAGCTCTGGGCCAAGGGCGAGCGCGCGGCCCGTCGCCGAACGCTCGTCGGTGAGACGCCTAACGCGCCGAGTCAGGTGGTCGCCCCGCCTGCTCGTCGCCGCGGCGCGTCACGCCCTCTCGACCCCCTCTTGGCCGCCGTCCTCGTCCCACCCAAGGTTCTAACCCCCCCGCCGTCGAACGGAGCCGGCCCGCCGTCGTCCGATCCGGAGGGGGGTGCGGCACCCCTACACGCTTCGAAAGTCCCCCCGTCCAGCCTGAACACACGCGCAGGAGGTTCCCATGTTGCATGACGCGTCCGACACCATCCCGGCGGCCCCTCCGGTGCCGTCGGATCACCCCCTCGAGACGGTCCTCCGGACGCGGTTCGGGGAGGTGATGACGGAGCTTCGGGCCGTCTCGTACTACGGCGGACCGATGCGGAAGGTGGTCGCCGTCCGCGCGCTCGAGCTCATCGAGATCGCCAACCGCGCCGGGGTCGCGCTCGACTGGGATCCGGACGAGCTCGTGGAGCTCGTCACCCGCCTGCCGTGCGACGAGGTGATCTTGTCGCGTGTCCGGTAGGCGCAGAGTGTCCAGAAACAGGACATTCTTGCGGCTCGTCGGCCGCAAAAGCGTCGCGAAGTAGGCCACTTGAGCGGCGGGAGCGACAATCCGAACATGCCTCGGAAACATCGCTCCCGCCGTCGCTACGACACGAGCCAGCCGCTACCGCCCGTCGTCCTCTGCTTCCGCTGCGGACGACGCGAGCGCATCGAGCGGACGCGATCGACGAACCCTGACGGCGTGTGGGCCCGTCTGCTCTGCCCGCACTGCACGCTTCGCGAAGCGCTCGTCACGATCGCTCTCGGCACCGAAGAGCGCAACGCGCCGCCGCGTCCGCCGGCGCTACGCCAGTGGGAGGCGGCCTGTGGTCGGATCGCGTGGCTTCGAGAGAGGATCCTCGCCGAGCTCACAACCCCGGATCGTCACGTCACCAACGATCCACTCGCGTGGTCCACCTGGGCGCATGGGGTGGGCCTTGGCCGAGGGAAGACGCTCCGATCCTGGCCACTTCGCGGCCCACTGGACGTGACCGAGTACCGGCCCCTTGAAGACCGGCCAGACCATGGCTTCGAGGCCCGCGGCGTTCGCAAGTGCGGCAGCGAGTCGCGCTTTGCCGTCGCAGTCGTCCGCGCCACGGCGAAGCGTCGCCGCCGCGTCGGCTAGGAGCTCGCGCCGGTCGGGGTCGTGCTGGTAGCGGATCGCATCCCGGACGAAGCGGTGGATCGTCGTGGCCATGCCCTGCCAGTCGTCCGCCGCGTAAGGGCGGACGAGCGTCGACGCGAGCTCGACGATCGTCGGGATCCGCGCGTCGCGGTGTGCGCCGGCGTCCATCCACTTCCACTTCTCCACGTCGTTCGCGAAGGCGACTCGCCGCTTGCGCGTGTGCTCGGTCACGACGCGGCCCCGTGCGGCTTGTCGACCATCTTCTCTGCGAGCTTCTCCGCCAGGGGCGTGATGATCGTCGTGAGGACGTCCGCGTCCGAGCTCTTCGCCTTCGCGGCCTCGGTCGCCTGGACTTCCTCGGTCACCTTCTCTCGGATGACTTCCTGTTCGGCGAGGGCTTCCGCGCGCTCGTTCCGCTGCGCCTCGTTCCACTTCGCCATCCGGTCTAGGAACTTGTCGAACGCGTCGCCGCCGTCGCTGGGCGCGGCGGGCGCCTGCCGCGCCATCATCGCTTGCATCGACGTCATCACGACGGAGAGCAACGTCTCTTGCTGCTTCGCATCGCGCTCGCGCTGCTGCTGCGCCTCTCGCGCGAGCTCGCGCCGGTCTTCGGCGCGCGAGCGCTCGAACCGCTCGAACAGAGCGAACACGTCGTGCGAAGGCGAAGCGGGCGCGGACGTCGCCGGCGCGGCGGGCGACGGCGGCGGGGCGGCGACTGGCTCACCGACATCGACGAACGCGCGCCGGAGGATGGCGCTTCGAAGTCCGTTTCGTCCGACGATCTCGTAGCTGCCCGGACCGAAGCGCTCGAGCAACGCGAGCTCGTCCGGGAGCTCATCCGCGGGCACCCACGCGAGCATGGGCCGCTTGCCGTCCGCCGTGAGGCGGTGGACGTCGAGCGCTTCGATCGGCTCGGTGAGCGGCTCGACGTTCTTCGTGTTCACGAGCAGCGGGTGAAGGGGGTACGTGATCGGCTCGGGCTTGGTCGCGGTCTTCGTCATGGCTCGTCTCGACGCGTGAGAAGGCAGTGGAGGACGACATCGTCCGCGTTCGGTTCGCGGCCCGCCGTCGAGAGGATGGCGGCGAGCGTGAGCGCTCCGCGGCGCGTGATGCGCGTCGCGAGCTCGGGGAGGCCGGCGCCCTTCACCGTGAGGCAGACGTCCTGCTCGTCGCGGACGATGTCGATCTCGAGGGTGCGCGCCGGCGTGCTCATGATGAAGCGTCCGTGCAGCGGGAGGCCGAGCGTCCCCGCTGCCCACGGACAGGCTTGCCCTCACACGGGTCACTGCGGAAGCCGACGTCCTCGGTCCCTCCGCTCGCCGCTCGGCTTTGGCAACTGTAAGGCCGCACGTGCGACCTCGAATGCGATCCACGCGACGACGATCGCCAGGGCGACCTTTCCCGCGCCGGACGAGCTCGAGCCTTCGACGCGCGCGCCGCCGGCGAGCTCGGGCGCGAAGACCGGGGCGAGCACGGTCGCGTGCTGCACGTGCGTGGCCCTCGCGTTCGCCGTGGGGTCTGGCTTGTCGTCGCGATCGGCGTACACGTACCACGCGAGGTTGCCGCGCCCCTCGGCGCGCTCGCACACGGCCTTGCCGATGTTGCGCGGCGGGATGAACTCGAGCCCCAGGCCGGCGAGGAGCTTCGCCGTCGCGTCCGCGCCCGTGGGAAGCCCGACGCCGCCGGGGATGTTGCTCGACGTCATGACCATCGAGCGCGCCCCGTTCGCGGCGAGCTCGGCGAAGGCGCGGTACCCCGGCTTCGGCGTGCCCGCCGCGCCCGTGTAGTACGCATCGAAGGCGCCGACGGCGGACACGCGCTCGCGGTCCGCGGGCGTGTTCAGAATCGTTTCGATGAGCCCGTGAGCCGCCGAGAAGCCGCACACGAGGATCCGATCGTTCGTGTCGGGATCGACGCCGTGCGCCTCGAGCGCGCCGCGGAGCGGCGTGCGCGCGCGGTGCCGGTAGTCGATCCCGAGCTGGGCGAAGGCGTTCGAGCCGATCCCACCGTTCGCGCCCGCGCCGATCGTGACGATTTGGGGGGCGGGGGAGGGCCAGCGCGCGAGCTCGAGCGTGCTTGCCTGCACGGGACCGATCCAGAGGACGACCATCGAAACCTCGGCAAAACCTTGGCGCGAGCCTTCCCCGGGCTTGGGGCGAGGTTGCACGCTTGTTCAGTAGTCTCTAACGTCCCCTGTACACATGTCCAGCGCAACCCACTGCCCGAACTGCGGGCAATCCCTCCGCGTTCGATGGGCCCACGCCGGCGTTGCGAGCTTCCGCGAGGGGCACGCCGATCGCTGCCCGCTGCGCGCGCCGGCGTGCGCAGAGTGCGGGCGCATCGGCGCGCACGCGGAGCGGTGTCCCTCAGACGCGGCGAAGGCCGTCGGGATCGTGCGCGAGATGGTCCAGCGGGGGGCAGCGTGATCCGCCGCGTCGTCGCGTGGCTCGCCGGCGAGCTCGAGCGCGTGTCGCTCCGGCGGTGCTGGGGGTGCGGGCGGCAGGTGTGGACGCGCACGCCGAACGGCGTCCGCGTCGCGTGCGTGCGGTGCCGAGCTCGGCGCGCGGTGCGGTCGCTGTGAAGGATCCCGCGCTCCCGGGATGGCGGACGCTCCGCGCGGCGCGCGCGACGTGCCGGAGCGGCGGGCCCTTCCCCCCGTCGGACGCGGATCTCCTGACGATCCCCCGCGGGGACCTGCGCGCCTTGCTCGAGCTCGCCGCGGCCGTGCGCCGGCTGGAGCCCGCGCCCCTCACGCGGGGCGCGTACGAGAAAGCGCGGATCGACGTCGCGACGGCCGCGCACGAGCTCCGGCGCGTGCTGCCGTTAGCGCGTGCGCAGCCGCGCCCAGACGTCGCGCGCCCACGCCCGATAGCCCTCGGGCGTCATGTGGACGCGGTCAGGCGCTCGCTGGAGGCCCGTGGGCGCCTCGAGCGCGGTCACCCCGGCCGCGCGCAAGCCCTGGGCGATGGCGTCCGTCTTCCAGGGCATGGGGGGCGGGAGCAGCCACACGACGCGGGCGCCTCGAGCTCGGCACGCCGCGGCGAGCTCGCCGGCGACGCGGGCGAGCTCGTCGGCGGTGATCTGCCCGCTCGTGTCGTTGGTCCCGAGCGAGACGAGGACGAGCGTCGGGCGGTGCGCGTCGAGAGCAGCGGAGAGCCACCCGCGCGAGAGCCATTGCCGGGTGACGGTCCCGCCGCGCGCGTCGACCGCCGTCGGGATCCGCTCGCCGGCGCCGAGCTCGAGAAAGCCGGGGCGCATGCCGACGGCGAGCGAGTCCCCCACGACGAGCACGCGATCGGACGCGGCGAGGGAGGGGACCGGCGAGCTCGTCCCGCGCGAGCTCGATGCGACGGCGAGGACGACGGCCGCCGCGGCGAGCGCCCACCATCCCGCGCCGCTCGAGCGGCTCACGGCTGCCCGACGTTGAAGAGCGCGAGCGAGACGAACGTGTTGGGGTCCAGCGCCGGATCGATCACGCCCGTTCCGCCCACGCTCTGCATGCGAAGGTCGAGGCGGATCTTGACCGCCGTTTCGCCCGCGGGGCACACGCGCACGAAGGTGTAGGCGCCCGGCACGTAGGCGAGATCATCCGGCGTGACGAGCCCGGCGATCTGGACCGTGACGTTGGTCGTGTCCATGAGGCGCGAGACCACGCGGTCACCGCCGACGGTCGTGATCTGCGTGGACCACGAAGCGTTGATGAGCACGCGATCGCCCGGGTCGGCCGGGACGGCGAGCTCACGCGCGAGCTGGAAGGTGTCGGTGAGCGCGAGGTTCGCCGGCGTCGTCTGATCGAACCCGAAGCGCGAGCCGAACGCGCCGGTGTTGAGCGCCACCTTCTGCATCCACTTGAACAGCGGATCGTCCGGCGAGCACGTCCCGTCTTCGGTGCATCGCGCGGCGAGGGCCGCGAGCTCGGACTGGAGGGTCATGGCTCAGGCCCCCTTCTTCGAGCGCTTGCGCGCGCGCTTCGGGGGCGCGTGGGGCTTCGCCTTCGCGGTGTGCTTCTTCGCGTGGGGCTTCGCCTTCGGCTTCGCGTGGTGCTTGCCGTGCTTCTTCGCCGGCTTCGCCTTCGCGCCGCCGAGCCCGAAGTACGCGCAGAGCCGATCGTTGTCGTGCTTCGTCCAGCGCTTCATGGGTCAGTGCCCTCCGTGGTCGCCGCGCATGATGCGCTCGAACGTGTCGATCCACGCGGGCCCGACGTGGGCGCCCTGCGCGCGAACGGCGCGACCGAGCACCACGAGCGCGTCCCGCGTCTTGCCCTTGTGCTCCTGGGCGGCCTCCGTGCAAAGCCGCTCGATGTTCAGCCCGACGTTGCCACGGTTGGGCTTGGGCTTCGTGCTCATGCGTGATGCCTCCCGGCGGTGATGTGGCGGATAGCGTGCTCCGCCGGCGTGTAGATGGCGAGCAGGATGGTCGCGATCCCGCCCATGCCCGGACCGTCGCCGCCGCTGCGTCCGCCGCCGCCGCCGCCGGCCTCGTGCGGCGGGCGAAGACGACCGACGACGACGAGCAGGATCGCGCCCAAGGCCTCGTGCCCGGAGAGCTTGCCGGAGAGGCCGAGCGCGGCCATCGCGAGGACGGCCACGATGTCGATGACGTAGGAGCGGGGGAAGGTGGTCATTTGGGGAGCCCGAGCTCGTCGGCGAGGCCTTCCGCGAGCGATCCGAGGATGTCGATTCCGATGAGGGTGAGAAGCGCGAAGACGGCGTTGCGGTACGGGTCCGCGCCGAGCGGCGGGGCCTTCCACACGGGCACGGCCGCGCCGTTCGCCGCCGCGTGGAGCCACACGGCGTGGACAGCGTCGGGCCTCGCCACGGACGCGGAGGGCTTCCCCCACGTGCCTTGCGCGAAGGCCCACCATCCCGAGCCCGGCGGCGCGGGCCGCTCGTCCGCGGGCCAGTCCGGCGGGAGCTCGTTCGCCTCGAGCCACGTCGTGACGTTGACGAAGCCGAGCTCGCCGAACTTCTGCCGCACGTCGTCCTTCGACACGAGGAAGCGCGGATATCCGACGTGAAGTACGCCGCGGTACGTCGCGCCGAGCTCGAGCGTGAGCGGGGAGCCGTCGAGCGTCTTCGTCACGGCGCGCCGCCCTCCGCGTCGCCGGCGCCGCCGTCGCGCGCGGCCTCGCGGGCGACGTCCAGGAGCTCGGCGGCGATGGCTTCGACGGCGCAAACGCGACGTACGTCGGGGTTGCCCGGATCGACGCGCAGGAGCGCACGACACGCCTCGTTCGCGATCTGCTCGCCGCGCTGGACGTTCGGGTCCGCCGCCGGCGCGCACGAGCCGAGGAGCAGCGCGGCGAGGATGGCGCCCACGATGCCGCCGGCGCCCGAGCTCGAGCTCGGCGGACGTTCCTCGAGCGCCATCCCGACGGCGTTCCACGCGCGTGCGTACTTCGTGAGCAGATCGTGAGACCACACGTGGACGCCCCACGCGTTCGCCGCGTCGGGCTTCACGCTGCCCGCGTTCCACAGCACGGCGAGCGTGGGGAAGTCGAGCGCGTGGCGCGGCTCCTCGCGGTGCGCGAGCCGGCTTGCCGCGACGTGGTTCGCGCGGCGCGAGCTCGCGAGCTCGTCCCACGACGCGCCCACGGCCGCGGCCGTCGTCCGAAGGAACTGGTAGAGGCCGATGCTCCGCGGCGCGTCCGCGCCCGGCGAGCCGCACGGCACGGGCACGCCGTTCTTCCGGCAGTCACCAGGGCAGGGGAGATCGCCCCGCGGGCACTCGATGCAGCCGATGGCGAGCAGGGAGCGGAGGTACCAGCGCCCCGCGTCCGAGCTACCGAGCTCGGCGGCGAGCTCGTCCGCGCTCTTCGCGACGATGCGCCGCGCGGTCGTGAGCATGGGATCGCCGGCGACGATGATCGGCGTGGCGCCGCGGCGCGCGTACAGCGTGCCGGAGGGCGCGTAACGCCACTCCGCGCCGCCGGTCACGCGCGACCACGTGCGCCATCCATCGTCGAGCGTTCGCCATTCCTGCATGGGGTCAGACCTGCAAGGGGATGCACAGGGTGGGGGGCGTGCAGCAGTCGCTCGCCCAGACGCCGACGCCGAGCGAGGGTCCAGCGCCCAAGGGGCCTTCCACGAGCACACTCCACGAGCTCGACCCCGGCGCCGAGCCCACGAAGAGCACGCGATCGGCGGGCGTGTCGGCCGCTCGCGCGGCGAGGATCTGCCGCGCGATGAGGGTCTCGGTCCCGTGGAGCGTGGCGAAGACGGAGATCCGCCAGCCACCGGGATCGCCTGCCGCCTGCGAGATCGCGACCGTGACGCCGGAGCCTTCGCTGGTCGCGCGCTCCGACGTCGTTTGCTCGCGAGCGCACTGCTTCATTCGCCGGGTCCCGGGGGCTCGGGCGGCGGACGGACCGGGGGCTGGTAGACCAAGCCCCGGATGAGCCCGATGCGAAGGGGGAGCACGCGGAGGGAGGCGACGGGATCACCCGGGAAGGCCCCCTGCGCGATGGGGTTGCCGCCGGGGAGGGTCGCAGGGCTGAGGAAGGCGGCGATCTTGAGCTTCCCCTGGGGGGATTCGGGGGGGAACAGGGCCATGGTTCAGCAGCACTTTCCCGACGGCTGCGTGCGGACGAAAAAGTTGACGCTGATCTGCGTCTTCGCCCATCCGCGCGTGCCGACGATGGGGAGCGGGATCGCCCACCGGAACTTCATCGAAAGGATCGGGTCCTTCGAGCCCGTGGCGAGCAGCCGGAAGAGGCGCGGCGCCGCGACGTCGAGGGCGGAGAGCGAGCAGAAGTCTTCCGGCCCATCGCCAGGGCCTTGCTTCAGCTTCGCGGTGTAGAGCTCTTTCCGGTTGAGCTTCAACTGCACGTCGAGCGCCGCGAGCGGGGGCACCGGGAGTGCGGGGTTGGCGTCGGCCGAGACCAGCACGACGTGCGCGCCGACGAGCTCCACCTCTTCGCCGAAGCGGAGCTCGGTAGAGTCCACGTCGAGTTGGTCCACCGGCAGCGTGCCGCGGACCATCCACGTGTAGGGAGCGACGGGCGCGTTGAACGCGGCGAAGCTCCCATCGTCGCCGCGCTTCGCGGCCTTCTCGAGCTCGTCGAGCTCGACGCCCACGGCCGCGGCCGGGGAGGATCGGGCCTTCGCGATGAAGGCGCGGACTTCGGTTGCGAGTCGAGACATGAGCGCTCCTACGAAACGACGAGGGAGGGGAGAGCGGGCGCCGCGTCAGTGCGGCGCCCGCGCGCCGGCTCAGTTCTTCGACTGCTCGGAGAACGCGCGGCCTTCGACGCGGAGCTTGAACTCCGCGACGATCGTCGCCGGCCAGCCCAGGGCGCCGTCCGCGCCGCCGGCCTGGTAGCCCTCGGCACGGGTGATGGGGATCACCACGTTCTGGGCGAGCTCGGCGAGCACGCTGAAGAGCGTGTCCTGCGCCGCGCCGTCGCGCTGCCAGATGTAGCCCTCCGGGATGCGGAAGAAGTTGTGGTGGGTCGGCTCGCCGTTCGCGCGCAGGTACGACTTTCCGCCGCCCTCCGGCATCTGGTCGGCCGTGCCGAGCAGATCGACGGCCTTGCGGTTCCACTGCGTCTGGAGGGTCAGCTTCGGCGCGATGGCGCCCCAGAACGCGTCCTCGAGCACGAGCGGCGAACTCGCTTCCGCGGCCACCACGACCGAGCCCGGATCGGCGATCGTGTTCAGGCCGAACAGGGCGTCACGCACCTCCTGAGGACCGGCGGCGAAGCTCGGCACGCTCGCGACGGCGAGGGGCTGGTACGCGACGCGGACCCCGCGGCTCGTCATCGAGATCCCTTCCACCGCGAAGTCTTCGCCGTTCGTGCGCTGCGCCGTCGCCATGTTCGTGTCGGAGTCGAGCGCGGTCCGCGCGCCGAGGTTCACGGCCGAGACGTCGCTGCCCTTGCCGTAGCTGAAGAGCTCGAGCTCCTGATTCGTCGCGAGGGCGAAGGCGCGGTTGGCGAGGCCCACGACGGCGATGTCCACCACGGTGAACTTCACGCCGGCCGACGAGTAGTAGGGCCGCGTGTTGATGTCGAAGGGCTTCCCGGCCTTCGTGTACTGCTCCATCAGGCGCTGGAACGAGGACTTCACGAGCTTCGAAACGGTGGCGTCGGACATGGTCTCTTCTCCCTACTTTCGGGGTTCAACTGCCCGCGCCCGGGGCTGCGGTTTTCCGCGCGCCTCCGGGCCGGGTGCTGCTCGCTCGAGCGCGCCTCACGCGTAGTCTTCGGGCACCCCCGTATCGTCCGCGAACGCCCCGGTGTCGGGCATGTCGACGGCCGCGGTGTTCGGCTGCTGGACGTAGCCGGTATCGTCGACGCCCTTCGTCCCCGCGGGCGGCGGCGCAGCGCTCCCCTGCGAGGTGCGATCGCTCGCCAGGTTGAACGCGAGCGAGTAGCCCGCGGCGCCCGCGATGCCCAAGCCCAGGTCACGGTTCTTGCGCGCGACGAGCATCCCGGCCGCGGCGAGCAGCACCGGAGATCCCCACACGGTGTTCCGCGCGAAGTCGAGGTTCTTCCTCGCCATCATCTCGAGGTGATAGGCCGCGAAGCCGCCGCCGCCGCCCATGGCGAAGGGCTTCACGTGCGTGATGGCTTTGCCGCCGGCGGCGCGGGCGCGCGTCGCCAACTTCGCTTTCGCCGCCGCGTACTTTTCCTTGAAACTCTGCGCCATGGGGGGTGGTCCTCTCCTCGGATCTCTGGATTCACTTGAGCAACAGAAACACCGCGAGAGCCGCGGCGATGGGGAGTGCGGCACCAGCGCCGATCCCAACGGTTTCGACCGCTCCGCCGACCTTTTCGCCAATCGGTCCGACCGGCGGGAGCGTCTTCGGGGGCGGGGCCTTCCAGTGCGTGAGCGACTCGATCGACGCGTTCAACGTGTCGAGAAAGCGGAGCTCCTCCTGGTCGTACGGAAGCGAGCGGCCCTCGCGCTCCTCGCGCGCCTTGTGCCGCTCGATCACCTCGGCGGCGGTCGCGAGCTCGGCGGCCGTCTGCTTCGCCTTCGTGTCCGCCTCGAGGCCGACGTAGGCGATCTCGTTCTTCTGCGAGAGCCAGCCGTAGAGCACGGCGCCGACGACGCCGGCGACGCCGACGACGGCCGCCGCGCCCCACGCGCCGATCGCGCTCGTGTTCAGGGCGTTCGTGACGAGTCCCGCTTCGCCGGCGCGCGTCGTGATGATCGTGTTTCCGACGAGCTCGGGCGGCGCGGGGCGGTTGCGCAGCACGAAGGCCGTGAGCCCCTTCGTGAGCGCGTCCTGCCAATCCTTGTCGTCCGGGCGCTCCGCGGGCCGGACGATGATGTCCGTGTACTCGGGCGAGGGGGGCTGCGGGACCATGCGCCGCGGCTTCGTGGGACCGAGCCACGCCGCGGCCATGAGCACCGCGACGAGCAGCGCGCGAAGGT
>JAYRMX010000011.1:0-14200 GCA_041912475.1 Myxococcota bacterium | reverse complement strand
GTTGTGGTCGACCGTGAAGCGCAGCCGCATCTCGTAGAAGTAGAGGCTCTCGTCGGCCCAGTCTTCGAAGACGTGGCACAGCGCGCGCAGCTTCGGGTCGCGCGGGACGAGCGGCGGATCGGGGAATCTGTCTTCGAGGTAGTACGCGATGTCGGTCGAGTCGGCGACGAAGCGGCCGTCGTGCTCGAGGCACGGGAGCTTCCCGGCGGGATTCACCTTCCGCACGCTCATCGCATCGCGCAGCGGCACCTCGCGAACGACGTACGGCTGCTGCTTCCAGTGCAGGATGCGGCGGATCTTGTCGCAGAAGGGCGAGATCTCGAACTGGTGGAGCGTGATCATCCGGGGGCCTCCGGCGGCGGAGGATACCCGGCGAGCCCGGCCTGCCCCGCGACCGGCGCTCGCCAGCACGCCCGGCGCGAGCCCGGCTGCCTGCCCACGCGCCCGTCCGCCCGGCCAGCCGGCTCGGTCGCCCGGTCCAGTCGTCCGGTTCGGCGGCCCTGCGCGGGCACCTGGCGCGAGCACCCTCGGCCCTTGCGCCGATCGTATACGAGACGTATACAAACGGTGACATGGCGGAGCCGCCGAACGACCGCAAGGAGCGCGTCATCCACACGCGCGTCGCCGAGGACCTCGACGAGGAGATCAAGCGCCGGGCGCAGACGCTCGGCGTCTCGGTCTCGAACCTGGTGCGAAACATCCTCCAGAACACGATCGGGCTGGTGGAAGAGATCGTCCTCGACGGCGCCGAGGCCGTGCGGGCCGCGCGACGGAGCGTCGCCGGACAGGACGACGGCGCCGCCGCTGCGCCCCTCCGCCCCGCCCGCGTGATCGGATGGCAGACCGCGATCCTCGCCGTGAACGCGCTGTGCGAACGCTGCAACGCGATCCTTCCGCGCGGCGCACGCGCGGGGATCGCCGTTCTCGACGGGCCCGGTGCGCCCGTCTTCCGCTGCGAGCCGTGTCTCGAGGAGATCCGCGCCGATGCCGAACCGCGCACGCCGAACGAGTGACTACCTGCGGGGCCGCCTCGGTCCCGACCTCGCCGATCTCGGCGCGCGGATCGGCGCTCGCGTCGGCGACTCGGCGGCGCGCCTCGGCCGCCTGCTCGGCCAGGTGGGCGATCTCGTCGACGACCTCGCCGCCGACTCCGTGGCCGTCGCGCGCGAAGCCGAGCGGCTGCGCGACGTCGTCGCCGCGCACGGCGCCACCGCTCGCGACGCCGTCCGCGCCGCGCCGCGCTTCGGCCGCATCGTGAGCGAGGGCCTGCTGGTCGCCGCGGCGTACCGCCTGCACGACGCGGCGCGCGGACCCGGCGCAGAGCTGCTCGGCGAAAACGCCGTCGATGCGGCGCGCGAGCGGCTGCACCGCGAAGGCGCGCGGCGGCTGCACGATCTGTGCGCCGATCTGCGGGGCGGCGTCCTCAAGCTCGGCCAGCTCGCGTCGACACGAATCGATCTTCTTCCGCCCGCGTACGCGCGCGAGCTCGGCCGGCTGCAGGACCGCGTTCCGCCGATACCGGCCTCGCTGATCGAGGCGTCGATCGAAGACTCGCTCGGCGTGCCCATCGGCACGCACTTCGCCGAGCTCTCGGCCGAGCCGCTCGCCGCGGCGTCGCTCGCGCAGGTCCACGCCGCTCGCCTTCACGACGGCACCCGCGTCGCGGTGAAGGCGCTGGTGCCGGGCATCGAGGACGTGGTCGAGGCCGACCTCGCCGCGCTTCGCGTGCTCGTCCCCGCGCTGCGCGAGGTCTGGCCGGGCCTCGACTTCGAGACCGTCGCGCGCGAGCTCGCGCGCTCGCTGCGCGAGGAGCTCGACTTCGAGACCGAGGCCGCGAACGCCGAGCGCTTCGCGTCCGAGGCGGACCCCGGCGTCGTCGTCCCGCGCATCCACCGCGAGTGCTCGTCGAAGCGCGTGCTCGCGCTCGAGCTCATCGACGGCGTTCGGCTTCCCGACTGGCTCGAGGCGTGCGAGGCCCGCGGCGAGTCCGGCGTGACCGAGCGCGACCGGCTGCTCGAGATCCTCGTGCGGACCACGAGCGCGCAGATCCTTCGCCGAGGCTTCTTCCACGGCGACCCGCACCCGGGCAACTTCCTCGTCGTCGAGAGCGACGGCGGCCCGCGCCTCGCCGTCCTCGACTTCGGCTGCGTGCAGGCGCTGCCTCGCGAGCGGCGGCGCGCGTGGGCGCGGATCGTTCTCGCGGGCGTCGCCCGCGACGTGCCGCGCGTGCTCGAGCTGCTCACCGAGCTCGGCTTCGCGAGCCGCGGCGATCCGGCGGCGCTCGAGCAGTACGCAGCGCGACTCGTCGAGGCCGTTGGACCGGGCGGCGCGCTCGCGCCCGGCAGCACCGATGCCGGCGCGCGCCTTCGCATCGCGCTCGAGCTGCTGCACGACAGCCCGATCGCGACCATCCCGCCCGATGCGGTGCTCCTCGGACGCGTGATGGCTTCGCTCGGCGGCCTGCTCGTCCGCTACCGGCCGCGCTTCGACCTGCTCGGCGTCGTGGTGCCCGACCTGCTGCGCGCGGCCGCCGGCGAAAGCTGACGACGACCTCCGCGCCTCCCGAACGCCTTGCGAGCGTCGCGGAGCGTGCGGTCGAAGAGGCGCTCGAGCGCGGGGCTCGCGCCGCGGCAGCCGTCGACGACCCTGCGGCTCCAGTCGAGGTATTCGAGCCGCCGCTCGGGCGTCCAGTCGGCCGGGGGCGACGCCGCGATGTCGCGCACGTTGCAGATCTTGTCCGCGAGCTTGATGCAGCGCGCCTTCTTCGAGAGCGCCGGCGCGTGCTCGATCTGCAGCCGCTTGCGCTCGGCCTTCGGCAGCCGCTTGTCGTCGGTCACCTCTTCGACGAGGCGGCGCACGCGCTTTCCGAAAGCCGCCTCGAGCTCCTTCGGCGTCGTCTGCGTGTCCTCGATCGTGTCGTGCAGAATGGCGGCCTGCAGCAGCTTCACGCTGCGAACGCCGCCCTCGCGCGCGAGGAGCTCGGCGACGGCGATCGGGTGATTGATGTACGGATCCAGATCGGCGCCCTTGCGGCGCTGCCTGCGGTGCTTGTCGGCGGCGAAATGGGCGGCGCGCAGGATTTCGGCGGCGGGCTTCATGCGGCCAGAATCGGCGCGGGCCGGCCCGGGGTCAAGAGCCGTGGCCGACGCGCTTCGGTGACGGCGGGGCGGCGGTCTTCGCCGGGCAGCCGGCGCGTTCGCGATCCCGTTCTCGCGGCGCCGGATCGGCTCGCGGCGGGGCGACGTCTCGTGCCCTCTGATAGCCTGCGACGGAGCAGCGTGAGAGGCCCCGGAAGACGATGACCGACGCGCCGGCCCCCATCGATCCCGAGCGCTTCAGCGTCTATGCGAAGCGCGTCTTCGGCGCGCTCGGCGGCGCGATGACGTCGGCGATGATCTGTCTCGGCGACCGCCTCGGCCTGTACCGCACGCTCGCAGGGAGCGGCGCCGTGACGAGCACGGAGCTCGCCGAGCGGACGGGGCTCTCCGAGCGCTGGCTGCGCGAGTGGCTGCACCAGCAGGGCGCGGCCGGCATCCTCGACTATCGCAGCGAGGGGCGCTTCGAGCTCTCGCCCGAGGGCGCCGCCATTCTCGCGGACGAGAGCCACCCGGCCTTCGGCGCGGGCTTCTTCGCGCCGCTTCCGCAAACGCTCGGCGTACTCGAGATGCTGCCCGAAGCGTTCCGCACCGGGATCGGCCTTCCGTACGACGCCGCGGGCCCCGAAGGAGCGCGCGGCGTCGAGCGTGGCGTCGCGCCGTGGTTCAAGGCGATGCTCGTTCCGCTCGTCATCCCGCGCCTCGGCGGCGTTCGAGCGGCCCTCGAGCGCGGCGCGCTGGCCGCCGACGTCGGCTGCGGCGCGGGGCAGGCGCTGCTCACGATGGCGCGCGCCTTCCCCCGGTCGACCTTCCACGGCTGGGAGCTCTCACAGCACGCGCTCGCACGCGCCGACGAGAACCGGCGAGACGCCGGCGTCTCGAACGTCGTCTTTCACGACGTCGCGCGCGATCCCCTTCCCGCCGACGCCTGCTTCGATCTCGTCCTCACGCTCGACTGCCTGCACGACATGACCGACCCGGCAGGAGCGATGCGCGCGATCCGCCGCGCGATCCGCGACGACGGCACCTGGCTCGTCTCGGAGATCAAGTCGCACGCGAGCTACGAAGAGAACGTCGAGCACAACCCGATGGCATCGATGATGTACGGGACGTCGGTGCTCACGTGCATGTCGTCCGCGCTCTCGGAGCCCGGCGGTGCCGGCCTCGGGACCCTCGGCCTGCATCCGGCGCTGCTGCGGAGCATGGCCGCGGAGGCGGGGTTCACGCGCTTCGAGAGCCTCGACTTCGGCCATCCCGTGAACGCGTTCTACGCGATCCGGCCCTGACGCGCGGCGCGCCGGGCCGCGCGGCCTACTTCACGTAGCCGAGCGCACGCAGCGCGTCTCGCGTCGGAGCGTCGAGTCCGCCCGGGCCCCGCGTCTCGTCGCGCGGCGCCTCGGGAGCGTCCGAGATCGTCGCTCCGAGAAGACGCGCGAGCCGTTCGGCCTCGGGATTTCCCGCCGCCGGGAGTGGGCGATCCTCGGAAGGATCCTGCGCGAGGTCGTAGAGCCGCGCCGGACCGGACGAGCGCACCACGAGCTTGTGCCGTGCGTCCTGCGCGGCGCGCTGGCGAACGGCGAACGGGCGGATGTCGGTGCCGCGCGCTTCGTTCGCGAGCAGGCTGAGCTCGAAGACCGGAAGCCCGTACTCGGTGATCGCCGTTCCCTGCGCGCCAGCGGCGCCGTTGCCGAGCGGCCCCGCCGCGGGCGGAAACGCCGGGTCGGGCTCCGCGTTCGCCGCGCGAAGCAGCGTCGCGAAGATCGAGAGCGTCGACACCGGAGCCTTCTCGCGAACGCCGCGTGCGAAGAGCGACGGATGGCGGACGAGGAGCGGGACGCGAACGAGCGTCTGGTGGACGGAGAACGCGTGGGCGAGCAGCCCGCCGTGATCTCCGAGGTTCTCGCCATGGTCGGCGACGATCACGAGCAGCGTGTCGTCGAGGACGCCGCGTCGCGCGAGGTCTTCGACGAGCTCGCGAAGCCGCGAGTCCTCGTACGCGAGCCCCGCGTCGTAGAGATCGCCGAGGCGGCTGCGCTCCTGCTCCGTGAGCTCGTGGCCCGAGCCCATGAGCTGGAAGACGACGTCGGGAGCGTCCGCGCCCGTGACCGTCGCGAGGCGCGGAGGAAGCGGCCCCTCGACGAAGCGGCTTCGCCACGGCTCGGGCGCATCGTACGGCAGATGCGGCTCGATGTAGTTCACGAAGAAGAAGAACGGGCGCTCGTCGTGATTCGCCGTTCGCGCATCGAGCCAGCCGGAGACGAGCCGGTTCACGAGCGCCGCGCCCTTGTCGCCCTCGAACGTTCCCGTGTCGAGCCAGCGCAGCACCGGCGCGGGAAGAAGGCGCGCGAGCGGATCGTCTCCCGCCTTCGCGCGAAGGCGCCACACGTCGTCGAAGCGCGCGAATCCCTGATGCAGGTTGTAGATGCTGCCCGCGACCGAGTTCGAGCTGAATCCCGCCGTGTCGTAGCCGGCGCGCTGCAGGATCTCGGCGACCGTCACGAAGCGGTCGTCGAGATAACGATGCTCGGTGGTCGCGTCGTGCACCGAGGGGAGTTGTCCCGTGAAGAGCGACGCATGGGCCGGGAGCGTCCACGGCGCAGGCGAGATCGCGTCGTCGTAGACCGTCGCGTCCTTCGCGAGCTCTTCGAGGAACGGAGTCGTCGGCCTCGGGTATCCGTAGAGCGAGAGGTGATCGGCGCGCGTCGTGTCGAGCACGATGAGCGCGAGGTTCGGGCGGTGGGCGCTCGACGGGGCGCCCGCCGGCGCCGCGTCCGCGGCGGCCGGACCGTTCGCGCGGGTCTGCCCGGCCAGCGCGGCCACAGGGCCCCGGGCAACGCCGCTCGCGAGTACGGCTGCGCACGCGCCGATCGCGGCGAGGGCGCCGGCGAGGCGAAGCCGCTCGCTGCCCGGTGCGCGCACGAGTCGCAGTGCCACCGATGCGAGCAGCAGCCAGAGCGCGAAGCCGGCGGCGAAGCGGGGCCGCCACCCGGCCGCCGGAAGCGCTGCGGCGACCGCGAGGTGAAGACCGAGCGCGAGCAGAGCGGCGGCTGCGATCGCGCCGGCAGCGAGGCCGGCCCGTGCGAGGAGGCTGCCCGCCCGCGCGCCCTCGAGCTGCGCCGGCCGCGCGCCGATCACCCAGGACGCGATCGGCAGCCCGGCCGCGCCGCCCACGGCGAACAGCGCCGCCGGCAGCAGCAGGGCGAGCAGGCTACGCGAGAGCGACCCCGCCGCCGGACCGACCGCCCAGAGGCCCACGAAGACGCCGGCGGCCGCCCCGAGAACGAATCCCGTGCCGGCGGCGGCGCTGCGGGGCTTCCGGGACATCGCCAAAACGTTCCCCCGCCTCGCGAGCATCCAGCGGCCCAGTGTACCGCCGCGCGCCCGCCGCCGGCATCGGCCCTTGCGCGCACGGCTCGGCCCCAAGGGGTAGGCCCAGGACACCTCATCGGAGGGAGGGCACCGGATCGGAGCCCCGGGTCCGGACCGGGCCGTGCGCGCGCGGGGACTGCAACCCGTAGACGTCGCCGCGCGTCCGGATCTTCAATCTCCGGCGGTTGGTGAGCGGTCGCCACGGGCGGCCCCGCGGCGGCCTCGATGGGCGGTCTCGATGGGCGGCATCGGGGCGCGGCCTCGGTCCGCGGCCTCGACGGGCGGCCTCGGTCCGGGGCCGCCTCGTGGTCGATCTCGATCGGCGGCCTCGGTCCGCGACCGCCTCGAAGCGGCCCGGTTGCGCTCTATACTGACGGCCCGATTGACTCCTCAGTCAAGGAGCCCCGAATGAACTTCGACTTCTCCGAAGACCAGAAGCTGATCCAGAAGACCGCGCGCGACTATCTCGTCGAGCACTCGCCGCTGTCCGTCTGCCGGCGCGTGCTCGAGGGCAAGGAGCACTACGACGCCGCGCTGTGGAAAGGCGCGGCCGAGATGGGCTGGCTCGGCGCGGCAGTGCCCGAGGAGTACGGCGGGTCGGGCCTCGGTCACCTCGAGCTCGTGCTGATCGCCGAAGAAGTCGGCCGCGCCCTCGCGCCGATTCCGTTCTCGTCGTCAGCGGTGCTCGCGACCGAGGCGCTGCTGCTCGCGGGAAGCGAGGCGCAGAAGAAGAAGTATCTCCCGCGTCTGTCTTCGGGCGAGCTCATCGGAACGCTCGCAGTCGCCGAGGGCGTCGGCGATCTGCTCGGCGCGAGCCCGACCACGCGCATCGAGGGCGGCCGCGTGACGGGCGAGAAGCTTCCCGTTCCCGACGGCGACGCCGCGGGCCTCGCGCTCGTTCTCGCGCGCGACGGCAGCGGCGCCTCGCTCGCGCTCGTCGACCTCGGAGCGGGCGGCGTTGCGCGAACCTCGCTCGAGTCGCTCGACCCGAGCCGGCCGCTGGCGAAGCTCGCCTTCTCGAATGCGCCGGCCGAGATCGTCGGCGTCGCGGGCAAGGGGCGCGAGCTCGTCGAGAAGGTCCTCGACCGCGCTGCGGTCGTGATGGCCTTCGAGCAGCTCGGCGGCGCGCAGCGCGCGCTCGAGATCGCGCGCGACTACGCGATGGGCCGCTACGCGTTCGGCCGTCCGATCGCGTCGTTCCAGGTGCTGAAGCACCGCTTCGCCGACCTGTTCTGCGCGATCGAGCTCGCGCGCTCGAACGCCTTCTACGGCGCGTGGGCGCTCAGCCACGGCAACGACGAGCTGCCGCTCGCCGCGTGCGGCGCGCGCATCTCGGCGAGCGACGCCTTCGACCTCGCGGCGAAGGAGATGATCCAGATCCACGGCGGCGTCGGGTACACGTGGGAGTACGACTGCCACCTGTTCTACCGCCGCGCGAAGCTGCTCGGCCTCACGCTCGGCAGCGCGAGCGAGTGGCGCGAGAAGCTGATGGCCCGGCTCGAGGCGCGAGAGGCCGCGTAGGCCCGCCGCAGTCCCGAGCGCCGCCAGCTCTTTCTCCGCAACCCTTTCTCCGCATCACTTTCTCCTCATCACCTTCTCCTCATCACTTTCTCCTCATCTTCGAAGGAACCGGAAGGAACCCACCATGGACTTCAACGACACCCCCGAAGAGGCCGCGTACCGAGCGAAGGCGCGCGCGTGGCTCGAGGCCAACGCCGAGCCGATCGACCCCAACGAGCCCTCCGGTGACCCGCTCGCCGAGCGCGAGGACGAGGGAATGATCCGCGCCGCGAAGGCGTGGCAGGCGAAGAAGTTCGATGAGGGATGGGCCTGCATCACCTGGCCGAAGGAGTACGGCGGCCAGGGCGGCACCACGATGCAGAACGTCATCTTCAATCAGGAGCAGTCGAAGTTCAAGACGCCGCCGCCCATCTACACCATCGGCCACGGCATGCTCGGCCCCACGATCATGGTGCACGGGACGCCGGAGCAGAAGGCGAAGCACCTGCGGACGATGGCACGCGGCGAGGAGATCTGGTGCCAGCTCTTCAGCGAGCCCGCCGCCGGGTCCGATCTCGCGGGCCTGCGCTCGACCGCCGTTCGCGACGGCAGCGACTGGATCCTCAACGGCCAGAAGATCTGGAGCACGGGCGCCCACTTCAGCAAGTGGGGAATGATCGTCGTTCGCACCGACCCGAATGCCGCGAAGCACGCGGGCCTCACCTACTTCATCCTCGACATGGAGTCGAAGGGGATCGAGGTGCGGCCGATCAAGCAGATCAATGGCGGCTCGGGTTTCAACGAGGTCTTCTACACCGACGTTCGCGTCCCGGACTCGAACCGTCTCGGCGCGGTGGGCGACGGCTGGCGAGTGGCGCTGACGACCCTCATGAACGAGCGCGTCGCGATCGGCGCCGGGTCGGCGGCGGGCGGCTTCCGCCATCTGCTCAAGCTCGCGCGCGACGCGAAGCGCGCCGGGCGTCCCGCGATCGAGGACTCCGCAGTTCGCCAGAAGCTCGCCGATTTCTGGGTGAAGCAGCAGGGCCTCAAGTACACCGGATTCCGCACGCTCTCGGCGCTGTCGCAGGGGAAGGTCCCCGGACCCGAGGGCTCGATCGGCAAGGCCGTCGGCGCGCCGATGGCGCAGGAGCTGGCCGCGTTCGCAGTCGAGCTGCAGGGCGCGCTCGGCGCGACACGCGATCAGGCGGCGACGCTGCACGAGGCGCTCTGGCAGGGCATGTGGCTCGCGACGCCGGGCATCCGCATCGCGGGCGGCACCGACGAGATCCTCAAGAACATCATCGCCGAGCGCGTGCTGCGCCTTCCGCCGGAAGTCCGGCTCGACAAGGACATGCCGTTTCGCGACATCCCTTCGGGCCCGCCGTCGAAGTAGTGGCTGCGGCCGCGATTCGGCGCACGCGGCGGTGGCGGATTGCCGCCGCCGCGTGCCTCGCGCTCGCGCCGCGCATCGCGGGCGCCGTGATCGTCGCCGCGGGCGCGGGGGACTCGAAGCCCCCGGCGCCCGATCCGGGAGTCGCGCGCGTCGCGATCATCGCGGGACTCTCGGGCGTGTATCTGGGAAACGGCCGGGTGCTGACGGCCGGGCACGTGCTCGCCGCCGCGCGCAACCAGAAAAAGGGCGATGCGCTGATCGGCGGCCACTCGTACCCGCTCGATCTCGCGAGCGCCGTTCGCCTCGAGAGCAAGGACGGGAAAGCCGACCTCGTGCTCGTGAGGATCGAAGGTGATCCCGGCTTGCCTCCGATCTCGATCTCGTCGCGAACCCCGCCGATCGGCGAGCGCCTCGTTCTCGCGGGCAACGGCCCGCTGCAGGAGAGCCGGCGCGCGTGCTGGGACGCTTCCGGACGGCCGGCACCGGATGCGCAGCCCGGCGTTCGGTGCGGCTTCGCGTGGCGAAAGACGCCGGAAGGCAAGACCAACGGCCTGCAGTGGGGAACGAATCAGGTCGCGAGCACGGGCGAGATCCTCCCGGGCCCCGAGGGAGCACGCACCCGCGTGTTCGTGACACTCTTCCGTGACGGCCTTCCGACCCCGCGCGAGGCGCAGGCGGGAGTCGGCGATTCGGGCGGCCCTGTCTTCGTCGAGACCGGATCGGGCCACGAGCTCGCCGGCATCCTCCTCGGCGTCTCCGCGCGCAGCCAGGGCGCGGCGCTCTTCGGCGATCGAACGTACGCGGCCGATCTCTCGGCGTATCGCGGACAGATCCTCGACGCGCTCGCGCCCTAGACGCGCCGGCGGCTCCTCGCTCCCGCCGCAGCGATCCTCGCGCCGGGACGACGACGCCCCGGCCGCAAGAGCGGCCGGGGCGCGCCAGAGACACAGAGAGAGAGCGAGGATCCGCGGAGAGCCGGGCTCAGCTCCGCTTGCGGCCCGCGAACGCGAGGCCCGCGAGGCCGAGGCCCATGAGGCTCATCACGCCGGGCTCGGGAACGGGCGTGCTCGTCACCGACACGAGGCCGTAGTCGTTGTTGCGGTAGGTCGTCGGGAGCGCCGGGCCGTAGCCGACGAGCTCGAGCGACACGACCGCCGCGCCACCGAACGGGTTCGAGAGCGACCAGACCGCCGCGTTTCCGTTCGTCGCCGGCGAGACGTTCGTCACGCTGCCGGGGCCGCTCCACACCGCCGTCGTCCCGTCGACGACCGAGAGCGTATAGGAGGCGGTCGAGCCGTCGGAGAGCGTCGCGATCACCATCGCCTGCTCGTTGTAGAGGTCGTCCTCCTCGCCCGCGGCGAACAAGAGGCCGAGATCGAGCGAGCCGATCGTCTGCGGCGCGGCATACGTGATCTTGATCGACTCTCCGCCGAGGTCGATCTCGCCGTTCTCGTAGCCGCCGAGAACGCCGGCGACGTCGTAGCCGGCGACGCTCTTGTGGGTGAAGTCGCCGGGGGCCGACGCGACGGTCGCGAAGCCGAGATCGACGAAGTTGGTTCCCGACGGCAGGTCCGCCGCCGTGATCGTGACCGCGCCCGCGCCCATCGGCGCGAGAGCGAGCCCGGCGCCGAGGCCGAGCGCTGCGATCCACTTGTTCGACTGGAGCGGGTTGAGACCGAACATGCGTGCGCTTCCTCCGCATCAACGGCCCGCCGCGACGGCACTCGCCGGCGCATTCGACCGATGAATTCGTCAGAAGCCGCTTATCCGGTTCCCAGGGCGCGCCCCGGAAGTGCAAGGCGGGTGCCAGCCGGCGCCGGGCCGCGGGCGCGGTGCGCACGACGCCGCCGCGCCGCGCGCTTGCGTCGCGCGCTGCGCGCCCGCTGAAGCGGAGCTGCCGCCGGCGAGGCGTGCGCAGGAGCGGAAGTCGGCTGCCGAATGGAGCCGCGATGACGCCGGCGAGCAGGCGCAACGCGCACGGCGGCGCTCGTCGGGCGCGTCGCCGGGGAGGCGCGACGGCCGCCCCGCACGCTGCGAACGCGGCCCTGGCGAGGCGGCGCCTTCCGCCTCAAACTGTGCGATCCGGCTCTCGGGGCGAGCGCGTCCGGACCCCCGCGAACACTCCCGAGCATTCCCGAGCGGTTTCGAGGAGCCCCATGATCGAGTGGACCGAACCCCAGCAGATGATCCGCGACGCCGTTCGCAAGTTCGTCGAGGCGGAGATCAAGCCCCGCGTCGACGAGCTCGAGCACGGCGACGCGCCGCCCTACGACGTTCTCCGCAAGATGGTGCGCACCTTCGGGATGGACGAGCTCGCGCGGCAGCGCTTCCGGCACCAGATCGAGAGGGAGAAGGCCGGCACGAGCGAAGACAAGAAGCCGCGCGCCGACGGCGGCGACTCGGCGGCGATGCAGATCATCCCCGTGATCGAGCTGTGCCGCTTCAGCCCCGGCCTCGTCGCCGCGATGGGCGTCTCGATGGGCCTGACCGCGGCGTCGATCATGAGCAAAGGGACGACCGCGCAGAAGGAGCGGTGGGCGCTCCCGCTGCTCACGCTCGAGAAGATCGGCTCGTGGGCCATCACCGAGCCCGGATCGGGAAGCGACGCCTTCGGCGGCATGAAGGCGAGCGCGCGGCGCGACGGCGACGAGTACGTGCTGAACGGCAACAAGACCTTCATCACCAACGGCCCGTACGCCGACACCATCGTTTTCATCTGCAAGCTCGACGAGCCGGGAGTCGAGCCTCGCAACCGCAAGGTGCTCCACTTCGTTCTCGACCGCGGGATGCCCGGGCTCACGCAGTCGGGACGCATGCGGAAGATGGGCCTCCACTCGTCGCCGACGGGCGAGCTCTTCCTGCAGGACGTCCGCGCCGGCCGCGACCGCCTGCTCGGCGAGAGCGAGGAGAAGGCCGCGAAGGCCGGACGCGCCGGCGCGAAGGACACCTTCTCGATGGAGCGCTCGGGCGTCGCCGCGATGGCGCTCGGCATCATCGAGCGCTGCCTCGAGCTCTCGATCGACTACTCGAAGACGCGGATCCAGTTCGGGCGGCCGATCGGCGAGTTCCAGCTCATCCAGGAGAAGATCGCTCGCATGGAAGTGGCGCGGATGAACGTGCAGAACATGGTCTTCCGGCACATCGAGCTCGTCGCGAACGGCAAGTCGATGACGCTCGCCGAGGCTTCGGCGATGAAGCTCTACTCGGCACGCGCGGCGACCGAGGTCGCGATGGAGGCCGTTCAGCTCTTCGGAGGCAACGGCTACATGGCCGAGTATCAGGTCGAGCAGCTCGCGCGCGACGCGAAGGTGCTCCAGATCTACGCGGGAACCGACGAGATCCAGATCTCGCAGATCGCCCGCAGCCTGCTCGCGAGCTGAGGCGACGCATGAAGCCCGTAAAGCGCCCCCGCCGCGCCGAGTTCTCGTCGGGCCCCTGCGCCAAGCGACCCGGCTGGAGCCTCGCCTCGCTCGAAAAGGCCCTCCTCGGCCGCTCGCACCGCGCCGGCGTGGCGAAGAAGCGGCTGCAGGCCGTGATCGAAGAGAGCCGCGCGCTGCTCGGCCTGCCCGAGGGCTGGCGGCTCGGCATCGTCCCGGCGTCGGACACCGGCGCGATCGAGATGGCGATGTGGAGCCTGCTCGGCGCGCGGCCGGTCGACGTCCTCGTCTGGGAGAGCTTCGGCGCCGGCTGGGCCGAGGACGTCCAGCAGCAGCTCCGCATCGAGGCGCGCGTCCTCGACGCCGAGTACGGCGCGCTGCCCGATCTTCGCGCCGTCGACTTCGACCGCGACGTGATCTTCACCTGGAACGGCACCACGTCGGGCGTCCGCGTCCCGAATGCGAACTGGATCCCGCGCGATCGTCGCGGGCTCGTTCTCTGCGACGCCACGTCGGCCGTCTTCGCGATGAACGTCGACTTCGAGAAGCTCGACGTCGTCACGTGGTCGTGGCAGAAGGTGCTGGGCGGAGAGGCCGCGCACGGCATGCTCGCGCTCTCGCCGCGCGCGGCCGAGCGGCTGATGGCGCACACGCCCGCGTGGCCGGTTCCCAAGATCTTCCGCCTCTTCGAGAAGGGAAAGCTCCTCGAGAGCCTGTTCGAGGGCTCGACCATCAACACGCCGTCGATGCTCTGCGTCGAGGATGCGCTCGACGGCCTCGCGTGGGCCGAGCGCGAGGGTGGCCTTCCCGGCCTCGTGCGGCGCTCCGAGGCCAACCTCTCGGCCGTCGCCGACTGGGTCGCGCGGACGCCGTGGGCGCGCTTCCTCGCGCGCGACCCCGCGACGCGCTCGTGCACGTCGATCTGCCTCCAGCTCGGAGACGCCGACTTCGAGGCGCAGGACGCGAAGCTGCGAGCGACGACGCTCGCCGGCCTCGTGAAGCTCCTCGAGGCCGAGGGCATCGCGTACGACATCGCGAGCTACCGCGACGCGCCGCCCGGGCTTCGCATCTGGGGCGGCGCGACCGTCGACCGCGAGGACGTCGAGGCGCTGCTGCCGTGGATCGAATGGGCCTGGGAAGAAGTGCGCGGCGGCTGAGGGGGGACGTTCCTTCCGCTTCGTCCGCATTCTGCCCTGGACCGGTCGCCGGGGCCGGAGAGACGGGTTCGTAGCGACGAGCCGCAGGCCCCTGGCCGCCGCCTCTCACGGCGCGCGGATGGCGAGTCCGATCCGACGCGGAGGGAAGTCCTCGACGCAAGTCTCGCTCCGCTACTCCGCTGGGAAACAACGAGGCCGATTCGATGCGTCACTGCGAAGCCTGCGACTGCCAGCTCCCGGACGAGCACGCGACGTGCCCGCACTGCGGCGGGGAGCTCGCCGTGCTCCCGCCCGACGCCGAGACCATGG
>JAYRMX010000010.1:0-2876 GCA_041912475.1 Myxococcota bacterium | reverse complement strand
GCCGGGGTCCGGGCGCAAGATCATGCACGCGTCGCTCAGGATCGGCGACGCGGTCGTGATGGCCTCCGACGGGCACTGCGCGGGCAAGCCCGCGTTCGCGGGGTTCTCGCTCACCTACGCGGTCCCCGACGAGGCGACGGCGAAGCGTGCGTTCGACGCGCTCGCGGACGGCGGGGAAATCGAGATGCCGCTCGGCAAGACGTTCTGGTCGCCGTGCTTCGGCATGCTGACCGACCGCTACGGCGTCGGCTGGATGATCGGGCTGTTCCCGCAGTGACCCGTCGCCGGAAGCGAGGGTCGGACCCTCGCGGAAACGAGGGTCAGACCCTCGATGCGGAGCCGTCGAGACTTTGAGAGACTTCGAGGGTCTGACCCTCATTCCAGACTTCGAGGGTCTGACCCTCATTCCCGATTCCGGCCCTCGACGATGCCCTACCTCTTGCTGATCCTGGAGCCGCACGGCCAGCGCGCCGCGCGCACCGAGGACGAGGGGCGCGCGCTCTACCAGCGCATGCTCGACTTCTCCGAGGCGCTGAAGGCCCGCGGCGTGCTTCGCGCGAGCCAGTCCCTCAAGGCCGACACCGAGGGCGTGCGCGTCACCGTCCGCGACGGCAGGCGCACGTTCCTCGACGGGCCGTTCTCCGAGTCGAAGGAGATGATCGGCGGCTACTTCATCCTCGACGGCGTGACGAAGGAGGTGGCGGTCGCGATCGCCGCCGAGGTGCCGGCCGCGCAGTGGGCGACCGTCGAGGTGCGCGAGTTCGGCCCCTGCTTCATGTGAGCGCGGACCGCTCCGGCACCGCGTCGCCGGTCCACCGCACCGTCGAGGCGGTCTGGCGGATGGAGTCCGCGAGGATCATCGGGGGGCTCGCGCGCGTCCTGCGCGACGTCGGGCTCGCCGAGGAGCTCGCGCAGGACGCGCTCGTCGCGGCGCTCGAGCAGTGGCCGCGCGAGGGCGTGCCCGAGAGACCGGCCGCGTGGCTGACGGCGACCGCGAAGCACCGCGCGATCGACGCGATCCGCCGCAGGGCGCTGCACGAGCGCAAGGCGCACGAGCTCGCGTGGGAGATCGAGGAGCAGCTCAAGGACGCCGCGCCCGACCTCGGGTCCGCGATCGACGCGGCGTTCGACGACCCGATCGGCGACGACACGCTCCGGCTCGTCTTCGTCGCGTGCCACCCGGTGCTCTCGCGCGAGGCGCGCGTGGCGCTGACGCTGCGCCTGCTGGGCGGCCTCGCGACCGGCGAGATCGCGCGCGCGTTCCTCGTGCCCGGGCCCACGATCGCGCAGCGCATCGTCCGCGCGAAGCGCACGCTCGCCGAGGCGCGCGTCCCGTTCGAGGTGCCCGCCGCCGCCGAGCTCGCCGAGCGCCTCTCGTCGGTGCTCGAGGTGATCTACCTGGTGTTCAACGAGGGCTACTCGGCGACCGCCGGCGAGGACTGGGTGCGCCCGGCGCTGTGCGAGGAAGCGCTGCGGCTGGGCCGCATCCTCGCCGAGCGGATGCCCGCCGAATCCGAGGTCCACGGCCTCGTCGCGCTGATGGAGATCCAGGCCTCGCGCATCCGCGCGCGCGTCGGCCCGCGCGGCGAGCCGGTCCTGCTGCTCGACCAGGATCGCTCGCGCTGGGACCGCCTGCTGATCGGCCGGGGGCTCGCGGCGCTCGCGCGAGCGGAGGCGACCGGCGCACCGGCCGGCGGCCTCGGTCCCTACGCGGTGCAGGCGGCGATCGCGGCCTGCCACGCGCGCGCCGCCACGGCCGACGCGACCGACTGGCCGCGCATCGCGGCGCTCTACGACGGGCTCGCCGAGCTCGCGCCCTCGCCGGTCGTCGAGCTCAACCGCGCGGTCGCGGTCGCGATGGCGTTCGGCCCCGCGGCCGGGCTCGAGATCGTCGACGCGCTCGCCGACGATCCGCACCTCGCGGGCTACCACCTGCTGCCGGGCGTGCGCGGCGACCTGCTCGCAAAGCTCGGGCGCCGCGACGAGGCGCGGCGGGAATTCGAGCGCGCGGCCGCGCTCACCCGCAACGAGCGCGAGCGGGAGCTCATGCTCGCGCGCGCCGCGGCCTGCGCGGCGGCAGGCTAGCGCCGACGGCTTGCGGCGCCGCGCGAGTCCGGCGACACTCGCGCGGCCGGGCCGCAACGCCGCGGCACCCCGTCGCGATGACGATCCTGATGCCCGCCGCGCTGCTCCCATGACGCCCTCTCCCGCCTCGTCGCCGCTCTCCGAGCGCGAGATCGGCGAGCTCGACGAAGCACTCGCCGCGCTGCCGGACGATCGGCAGCCGCTCGACGTCTCGATGCTCGACGGCTTCCTCGCCGGCGTGCTGCTGCAGCCCGAGCCGGTACCGCCGTCCGAGTGGCTGCCGCTCGTGTTCGACGCGCGGGAGGGCGAGCCGCTCGTCCCGGGCGACGCGGTGGGTGCGGAGCGCACGATCGCGCTGGTGATGCGCCACCACGACAACCTGGCGGCGCATCTCGCGGCGCGCGAGCCTTTCGATCCGATCGTCTTCGAGGCGGACGACGACGAAGCGCCGCCCGCGCAGCCCGGCGACGAGTTCCTGCCGCTGTGGCCGTGGGCGGCGGGCTTCATGGAAGCGCTCGACGCGTTCCCGGCGCTCCTCGACCGCTACGGCGACGACGACGACGTGGACGCCGCGCTCGTCAACGTCACGCGCCACCTGCGGCCCGTCCCCGGGGACGACAGCGTCACGGCGCGGCGGATCGAGCGCGAACGCGCGGAGATCGACCGCGAGCTGCCGCTCGACGACCTCGACGACGCGATCGACGAGCTCGTGGCGGCGGTGCTCGACATCGCCGACGTCACGCGCCCGCGGCGGCCGATCGAGCGCGCGCAGCCGAAGGTCGGCCGCAACG
>JAYRMX010000009.1:0-4557 GCA_041912475.1 Myxococcota bacterium | reverse complement strand
GGGCCGGTCCGCGACTTCCTGCTCGGGCGCCCGGTGCACGACGCGGACCTCGTCGTCGAAGACCGCATTCCCGGCGCAGCGCTCGACCTCGCGCGCGAGGCGCTTCCGGGGGCGCGCGTCGTCTCCCACGGTCGCTTCGGCCCCGTCCGGGTCGATCTGCCGGACGCGCGCGGCGATCTCGCAACCGTACGCCGCGAGCACTATCCGCACCCGGGATCGCTGCCGATCGTCGCCGCAGGGACGCTCGAGGGCGACCTGCTGCGCCGCGACTTCTCGGTGAATGCGCTGGCAGTGCCGCTCACGCCGCGCGCGCGCGAGGGGCGCGCCGCGGTCGTCGACCTCGCGAAGGGACAGGACGACCTCGCCGCGCGGACACTCCGCATCCTTCACCCGCGGAGCCTCCACGACGATCCGACGCGCGCGCTGCGGGCGGCGCGCCTGGGCGCGCGGCTCGGCTTCTCGCTCTCGCGCGGGTCGCGCGCGGCGCTGCGCGATGCCCTGCGCGACGGCGTGTTCGGCCGCGTGAGCGGAGACCGGCTGCGGCGCGAGCTCGAAAAGCTCTTCGACGATGCGGCGTGCGGAACCGACCCCGCGCTCGCGCTCCGGACGCTCGACGAGTGGCACGTCCTCGCGGCGCTCGAGCCGGGCCTTCGGCTTCCGCGCGCGGCGGTCGCGCCGCTGCGACGGCTCGGCCGGCTCCTTGCGACCCCGCCGTGGCCGAGTCCGCGGCTGCGCCGGCTCGCGGCGGGCCTCGCCGTGTGGCTCGCGCCGCTCGACGCGGGGCTTCGCCAGAGAACGCTGCAGCGCGCGGCCGTCCGCGGCGAGGTTGCGGCGCGCATCGCCGCGTTTCCGCGGCTGCGCGAGGCGGCGCTGCGCGAGCTCGGAAAGGCGCGCGGCCGCGGAGCGATCGACGCCGCGCTCGGCGGCCTCGGCGACGAGGAGCTGCTCGCTCTGCTCGCGTTCGCGGCGCCGACGCCGCGCCGGCGGATCCTGCGCTATGCGACCGAGGACCGGCCGCGGCGGCTCCCGGTGACGGGCGACGATCTCGTCGCGCTCGGGCTCGCGGGCCCGGCCGTCGGCAGGGCGCTCGCGCGGATCCGGGCCGAGATGCTCGACGGACGCCTGCGCGGCCGAGACGACGCGCTCGCGCTCGCGCGCGAGATCGGGCGGCGAAAGGCCGGGTCCGCGGCCTCCCGACCCGCGCGGCGCGCGTAGGCTCGCCGGCCGGCGGCGTTGCCCATCGCGAGCGAGTCTCGCATACTTCGGCTGCGCGCCCCCCGCGCAGTTCCCGGATCCTCCCTGGAGCCATGCCCGTGAGCCTGGACGGCCCCGTTCCGAGCGGAGAGGCTGCGCCCGCATTCGAGCCGCTCAGCGAAGGCGCGGCGTGCGCCGTCAAGCTGCAGGCCTTCGAGGGCCCTCTCGATCTGCTGCTCCACCTGATCCGCCTCGACGAGGTGGACATCGCGGACATCCCGATCGCGCGCATCGCCGAGCAGTACCTCGAATACCTCGATCTGATGCGCGAGCTGCACCTCGACGTCGCGGCCGAATACCTCGTGATGGCGGCGACGCTCGCGTGGATCAAGTCGCGCATGCTGCTCCCGCCCGATGGCGTGAGTGAAGAGGAGGACGGGCCCGACCCGAGGGCCGAGCTCGTTGCGCGCCTGCTCGAGTACCAGCGCTTCAAGGAGGCGGCCGCGGAGCTCGGCCGCCGGCCGCTGCTCGGCCGCGACGTCTTCGAGGCCATCCCGCCCGAGCCGGAGCCGGTTCCGGTCGGCGAGGAGGAGATCGACGTCACGCTGGTGCAGCTCCTCGATGCGCTTCGCCGCGTGCTCCAGCGCGCAAAGGCGGCGGGCGTCATTCACGAGGTCGTGGTCGAGACGCTGACGGTCCGGCAGGGGATGATCGATCTGATGGACGCGCTCGCGGGCGCGGAGTCGATGGAGTTCTTCGACCTCGTGATGCGCGTCGCGGGCGGGACGCCGAGCCGAACGCGCATCGTCACCACGTTCCTCGCGATGCTGGAGCTCACGCGGCTCTCGGCGATCCGCATCTACCAGGGCGTGGGGACGGAGGGCGCTCCGCAAGGGCCGATTCGCCTGCGGCGCGCGGGCGACGAGACCGGCGGCGCGTGGAGCGCGCGCATCTCCGACCTCATGTGAGGCGAGCGCGTCCGGAAGCGGTGGGAAGCGAAGAGGTGGGACCCACAGAACGTCTGGAGGAGCGACGAGACATGGAACGCAGCGAGCAGCGACGGATCCTCGAAGCCCTCGTGCTCTCGGCGCCCGAGCCGGTGCCGGCCGGGAGGCTCGCGAGCGTCGTTCCGGACGCGACGCCGGCGCTCGTGCAGGAGCTGGTGGGCGAGCTCAACGCCGAGTACGACGTGCAGGAGCGCGGCTTCGAGATCCAGCACGTGGCGGGCGGCTACCAGCTCCGCACGCGTGCCGACCTCGCCGACCACGTTCGCGCCCTGCAGCCGCGGCGCGCCGCTCGGCTCTCTCGCGCTTCGCTCGAGACGCTCGCCGTGATCGCCTACAAGCAGCCCGTGACGCGCGCCGAGATCGAGCACGTCCGCGGCGTCGATGCCGGCGCGGTGGTGCGCACGCTGCTCGAGCGCAACCTCGTCCGCATCGCCGGACATCGCGAGATCCCCGGCCGTCCGATGCTCTACGCGACGGCGAAGCGCTTCCTCGAGCTCTTCGGTCTCGCGTCGCTCGAGGATCTGCCGACGCTCCGCGAGCTCGAAGAGGTGCTGCCGCCCGCGCCGCCAGAGGACTCCGGGGGCGCGGATCTCGAGACGGAGCAGGCGGACGGCGAATCCGCGGAGGCCGAAGCCGGCGACGACGCGGGGCCCGAACAGGACGACGCCGCCGGAGAAGAGCGGGGCCGCACGGTCTTCGGAAGCTTCGAGAGTGCCTACTCCGAGCCGCGCGACGGCGACGAGGACGACGATCCCTTCTTCGACGACGACCTCGACGACGAGGACGCGGAGCCTCGGGGCGGCCCGCACTGAGAGCGCGAGAAGAGACGCAGGGCGTCGCGCTCTGGCCGCGACGCCGCGCGGGTGCGTGACGGAACTTGCAGGAGAAGCGGCCCCGGCAGCGCCTCCAGCGCATTCTCGCAGCGGCCGGGCTGTGCTCGCGTCGCGAGGCGGAGCGCTGGCTCGCGGAGGGACGCGTCCGGGTGAACGGACGCCTCGCCGCGGTGGGCGAGAGCGCGGACCCGGCCGCGGACCGCATCGAGGTCGATGGCCGGCGCGTTGCGGCCGAGCCGCTCGCGTACTGGATGGCCAACAAGCCGCGCGGCGTGCTGACGACGCGGCGCGATCCCGAAGGAAGGCAGACTGTGCTCCAACTGCTGCCCGCGGGCGTGCCGCGTCTGTTTCCGGTCGGGCGGCTCGACGCCGACACCGAGGGGCTGGTGCTGCTCACGAACGATGGAGCGCTCGCGCACCGCCTGCTCCACCCGTCGCTCGGGAGCGAGCGCGAGTATCGCGTCGCCGTCCGCGGACGCGTGGCGCCGGAGACCTTCCGGCGCATCGAGCGTGGCGTCGTTCTCGACGACGGTCCGACCGCTCCGTGCCGCGTCGCGCGTGCGGGCTACGACGAGAAGGCCGGCGCGACGCGCTTCGTCCTCGTCCTCACCGAAGGCAGGAAGCGCCAGATCCGCCGCACGCTCGCCGCGCTCGGCCATCCGGTGCTCGCGCTGGTGCGCACGCGAATCGGAACGCTCCGGCTCGGGCGTCTCGCGCGCGCGGCTGCGCGCCCGCTCTCGCCCGAGGAGCTGCGTTCGCTGCGCGCGCACGCCGCGTCGCTGCGGCCGACGCCCGCGCCCGCGCGGCGGCGGGTCTGATACTCTCGCGCGTCCCACCCCGGATTCGGGAGGCGACATGGCGCACCGGCAGGAGCAGGAGCCCGCCCGCGGCGACGTCGTCGAGGTGGCGCCGTCCATCCTGCGGATGGAGCTCCCGATTCGAATGCCGGGCCTCGGGCACGTGAACATGTACGCGCTGCTCGACGCCGAGGGTGCGGCGGTGATCGACCCGGGCCTTCCCGGGCCCTTCGCCTGGCGCGCGATCCAGGACCGGCTCGCGAAGGCGGGGCTCCGCACGCGCGACGTACACACCGTCCTGATCACGCACTCGCATCCGGACCACTTCGGCGGAGCGGCACGCTTCCAGCGCGAGGCGAGGGCGCGCGTGATCGCGCACCACCGCTTCGCGTTCGAGCCGGTGCAGGCGGCGAAGCCGGAAGTCTCGGCCGACGATCTCGCGGCGCACGCCGCGCACGAAGAGGCCGGCGAGGCCGCGCAGCCGCCGGCGGTGCCGTGGGCCCGGCGCACCCCCTGGGGAGGCGAGCGCCCCCCGCCCCCACAGCGGCGCCGCCACCAGTTCCGCGTGATGCTGATGCTCGGCCGGCGCTGGCTCCCGCAGATCACGCACCCGGTCGAGCACGGCGACGAGCTGCGTCTCGCGGGCCGCGAGATGTTCGTCCTCCACACCCCCGGCCACACCGCGGACCACTTCTGCGTGCACGATCCGGACACCGGAACGCTGCT
>JAYRMX010000008.1:0-29052 GCA_041912475.1 Myxococcota bacterium | reverse complement strand
AGGCCGCCCGCGTCGGCGAAGCGGCGGACCGCCGCCATGATCGGCGAGAACCGGGCCATGGCGCCGCAGCGCAGGTAGTCGCCGTACGAGAAGCCGCCGGGCAGCAGCACCGCGCGGACGTCCGCCGGCAGCGCGGGCGCCTTGTGCCAGACGAGCGCGCACGGCGCACCGAGAACGGACTTCATCGCGAAGCGCATGTCCCGGACGTCGTTCGAGCCGGGAAACTGGACCACTGCGAACACGCGCACCTCAGCGAGCCGGGCCGGTCGCGTCTCGTCGTCGAAGTCGGGATGCCGGAGGACCGGGGGGAACGCCGCGAAGGGTATCGACGCCGCGCCGGGGGGTCAACGCGCGGCGGGACCGTGCTGCGGGCCGCGGCGCGCCGCGACGAACTCCTCGAAGACCTCGCGCGTCGTCTTGCGGGGCACGTAGCCGAACTCTTCTTTCAACCTGCGGTTCGCGAGCACCGGCCGGTAGCGCAGGAAGCCCACCTGCTCGGGGCCGTAGCGGGTGAGGCCGAGCCGCTTGCCGGCCCACAGCGCCGCCGTCACGAGCGAGACCGGCGCGCGAACGAACGGCTTGCCGAGCCGGCCCGCCATCTCTTCGAGGCCGATCGCGCCGTCGCCGGCGAGGTTGTACGTGCCGACGCCGCCGGAGTGGATGCCGCGCAGGATCGCGCCGGCCACGTCCTCGTCCCAGATCAGCACGAACGGCGTCGACGCGCCGCGAAGCCCGAGGACGAAGCGTCCGTCGAACAGCGCGGTGATCTGGTTTCGAGCGCGCGCGCCGAAGATCGTTCCCGGCCGGAACACGAGCTGGAGCAGCTCCGGGTGCTCCTTGCGCCAGCGCGCGAGCATCTCCTCGACGAGCCGCTTGTGGTCCGAGTACGCGAACTCGGGATTGCCGCGCAGCGCGTCGTTCTCGTCGATCCATTCCGGGTTGTCGGCGTAGTAGCCGTAGGCCGCGCCGCTGCTGGTGTAGACGATCTTGCGGACGCCGGCCTCGAGACACGCGCGCAGCACGTTCTCCGTTCCGATCACGTCGACGGCGTACTCGAGCTCGCGGCTCGTGTCGGCGCCCGGCGTCACGATCGCCGCGAGATGCACGACGAGGTCGGCGCCGCTCGCACGCAGCAGCGTGGCGAGCCCCGGCTCGCGGACGTCGGCGACGGCGTACTCGACGCCGGGAAGGCGCTCTTCCTCGCGCGGCAGCCGGATGTCCGTCGCGACGATGCGCTCGACGCTGCGGCGATCTCGCGCGAGCGCCTCGACGAGCAGGCGCCCCACGTAGCCGCCCGCGCCCGTCACGAGCACCGAGCGGTACGGCGCCTCCTGCGGCTTCGCGGCGCTGCTCACTCGCCCGCCGGCTCGAGGTGCATGTCTTTGAACCAGCGCAGCCCCGGCGCCAGCAGGTGCGCGTTCGCGTGGACGTCGCAGTGCAGGACGGCGCAGCGCTCGGCGGCGATCGCACGGCGCAGCGCGGGCTCGAGCTGCGCCGGCTCCGAGACGCGCTCGCCGTACGCGCCCATCGCCTCGGCGAGCCGGTCCCAGTGGATCTCGCCGAGGTCGGTGTTGATCGTCTGGTCGTGGTTCGGCCCGAGCGCGCGCTTGAACGTCTGCTTCACCGGCTCGAGCGAGAACTTCTGGTTGATCTTGACCATCCCCCACTGGCGATCCGCGCAGACGAGGAACACGACGCGAAGGCCGTGGCGCACCGCGGTCTCGACCTCCTGCATCTGGAAGCCCATCGCGCCGTCGCCGAGCATGCAGTAGACCTGCTTGTCGGGCCGCGCGACGGCGGCTCCGAGCGCCTGCCCCACGCCGGCGCCGAGGTGCCCGAAGTGCGCGGTCGAGAGCTGCGTGTTGGCCACGCGCAGCTCGGTGAACGACTGCCCCCAGACCGCGGAGTTCCCGCCGTCGAAGACCACGACCGCGTCGTCGTCGAAGACGCGCCGGCACACTGCGGGAACGTGCGCCGTGATCATGGGAGCGCCGCGGTTCTCGAGCACCGCGTCGAGCGTGGCGCGGTCCTTCGCCTTGTCGGCCGCGAGCGCAGCGACCGCAGCACGCCTCGCCGAGAGGCGCGCGGCGTCGACCCGGCCTTCGAGCCGTTCGCACAGCCCCGCGAGGAACAGGCGCGCGTCGCCGAGGACGGCGAGGTCGACCGGCCGGTTGCGACCGAGCGCAGCGTCGTCGACGTCGACCTGGATGAAGCGCTGTTTTCGCGGCGGCGCCCAGTAGGGCGGCTTTCCCCACCAGTCGGTCTCGCCGAGCTCGGAGCCCACGCACAGCACGAGGTCGGCCTCGTTTCGCAGGTGGTTGCACGCCTCGATGTGGACCATCGGCCAGGCGAGCGGCGAGGTCTCCGGCAGCGCGCCGCGCGCGCTCCACGAGGTCGTCACCGGCGCGTGGAGCCGCTCGGCCACACGCGCCAGCTCCGCGAATGCGCCCGCGTGCACGACGCCGCTGCCGACGTGCAGCATCGGCAGGCGCGCCGCGGCGAGCATCTCGGCCGCGCGGTCGATCTGCGCCGGCGGCGGCTCGATCGGGAGCGTTCGCCGGTACTGATGCGGAGCGTGCAAGGCAGCCTCGGCGCACGGCCCGTTGATCAGGTTCTCGGGAACGTCGAGGTGCACGACGCCTGGACGCCCGGTGAAACACGCCCGCAGCGCGCCGCGCATCAGCTCCGGCAGCCGGTCGATCGACGACACGACCTGCGACCACTTCGACATCGCCGAGATGGTCTTCACCTGATCGAAGCTCTGGTACGCGCCGCCGCGGTCGGGGTAGACGATTCCCGTGCGGCGCGAGCTCGTGATCAGCAGGACGCGGTTGCCCTCGCCGTTCTCGACGGCGACCCCCGAGAGCATGTTCGCGACGCCGGGGCCATTGCTGGCGATGCATACGCCGAGTCGCCCCGTGAGGCGCGCGTACGCGCCGGCCATGTGCGCCGCCACCGCCTCGTGTCGTGGCGAGATCATCTTCATGCCGAGCTCGACGCAGTGCGCGAAGAGCTGCGTGTAGGTGCCGTCGACGATCCCGAAAAAGGTCTCGACGCCCTCCTGCTCGAGCATCCGGGCGATGATCCCGCCCCCGGTCGTGTCGGCCAAGGCTCCCTCCTCCGGTCGTGAGGGAGCTCAGTGTACCTCGGCCGCCACCCCCGTCGCAGTCGGCATGGCGGCCGCGTCGACGACGAAGACCTCCCCCGCGCGCGCCAGCACGGCGGCCGCGAGCGAGTCGTAGACGTCGTCACCCTCCGATGCGACGATGCGCCCGCTCGCGAGGTCGACCCGGCCGGCCATCGAGCGGCCGTCCTCGAGCCAGATCCGGCGGATCCTTCCGGCGACCGCAGCCGCCGCGACGTCGTCGAGCAGGTCGAGCGCCTTGCCTGCGTTGCGGGCCGCTTCGTAACGCCCTCGCGCATCGCGTGCGCGCTCGGCGAGGGCGGCGCAGACGAGCGGCCAGGCGCGGGCGTGGATCTCGCTCGCGCCCAGATGATCGGGCGCCACCAGCACGCCCTGCGGGAGCAGGCCCCGCAGGCGCAGCTCGGCCCGCAGGCCGGCCTGGTGCGTCACGTCGGCGATGAGCACGAGGGCTCTCGCGTCGTCGCCGAACCGCTGCGCCAGAGCGCGCGCGAGCACGTGATGGAAACGGGCGAGATCGCGCTTCTGCTCGTCGCTCGCGGCGTCGTGCGAGTAGTAGACCGGGGCACCGCCGCCCGCGGCCGTTCCGCGCAGCCGGTGCTGCTTCTCGGTCTTCTCGCTGCCGAGGGCGTCCTCGAGGCTCGCCGGCAGGCCCTCGATCTTCGCAGGCGCGAGGCCGCGCGCGTCGCCTTCGAACAGGCGGATCTGCTTCACCGACACGGCGAGGGCACGGTACGGCGCGTCGAGCGCCTGCGCCCGGAGCAGCGGGCGCAAGGCAAAGCAGCTCCCGACGCGCACCGCGTACGGCAGATCCCGGGCCAGCGGGACGATCCGAAAGTGCCCGGCGTCGAGGAAGACCGCGAGGCTCCCCACCGGGTGCGCCTGCGACGCAACCGCGTGCTCGACGGCGCCGAGCAGCTCCGCGAAGCGCGCGCGCTCGCGCGCACCGAGCGCGCGCGCAGCGAGGCGCTCCAGCGCCTCCTGCGCCGCGTGCCGCGCGTGCACCGCGTTCTGGCCGGAGTTCGGCGCCGGCCGCAGCGGCAGGACCAGCGAGACGCACGGCCCGTCGCCGCGCGCCGCCAGCGTCCGAAGCTCGTCCGCCGCGAGAGGGCTCGCCGCAGGAACGTTCGTGCTCGCCATGCTCTCCTTCCGACTACTTGAGGATCCGGCGCACGCGGTCGCGAATCGCGTCGAACTCCCGCATGAGAGTCTCTCGCGCGTGCGCGCTCACCTGATCGACCTGCTCGCGCAGCCCGTGGAGCCTCGACTCGACTTCGGTCCGGAGCTGCTCGAGCGCGACGACGCGCCGCGCCTCGGCGCGCGAGTGCGCGAACGACCCGCCGACGGAGGCACCGAGGTCGTCGAGCTCGCGACCCAGATGCACCAGCAGGTCGTCGAGCGTGACGAGCCCCGTGACGCGGCCGTCCTGCAGCACCGGGACGCGCCGGATGCCGCGCTCGGCCATGCAGGCGATGATCCGTTCGATCGGATCGCCGGCCTGCACCGAGACGAGAGGACGGGTCATGACGTCCTCCGCCGACGTCTTTCCGACGTCGCGCCCGGCCGCGACGACGCGGAGCGCGAGGTCGCGATCCGTGATCACGCCGACGGGGAGCGCGCCGTCATCGAGAACGACGACGCAGCCCACCGCTTCCCGCTGCATCCTCCGCGCGACCTCGTACACCGATGCATGTCGACCGACGGTGACCACCTCTCCGCTCACCTGTCCGGCGTCCTGCGTCACGGCCGCGGCCCTCCGCCCGGCGGCTGCGAGAGCTGGCGCCGGATCGCTTCGGCGAGATCGCCGATCTCGGTCGCGAGCAGCCGGACGACGTCGTCGAGCGAGAGCACGCCGACCAGCGCGCCGCCGGAGTCGACGACGGGGAGCCGGCGCAGGCGGCTCGCGCGCAGCAGCGAGAGCGCCCAGGCGAACGGCGCGTCGGGATCGAGCGTCTGCACGGGCTGGTGCATCACCTCGCGCACCGGGACCGCGTCGGCGTCGAGGCGCCGCGTGAGCACCGTGAGCGCCGCGTCGCGGTCCGTGAGCATCCCGACCGTCCGGCCCTGCTCGGTGACGACGACGCAGCCCACGCCGCGCTCCTCCATGAGCCGCACGGCCGAGCGAACGCTGGCGTCGGGGTCGACGGTGACGGGCTTGCGCGAGCAGTAGTCCCGGACGGACATTCCGGCCTCCCCTGCGCCGGCGACCCGGTGCGCCGCTCGCGCGCATGCTGCTGTGGCATCCCGCCGCAAAGGCGGCGCGCCGCAGCCTCGGTCGGCGTCGCTGCGCGGCGGCCGCCGTCTAGAGCTGCGCCGCCGCGATCACGCCCTCGGCTCCGGCCCGCAGCGACGAGGCTCGCCGCCCGGCCTTGCGGGCAGGCCTGTGCCCGCGCGCCGCCTTGCCCTCGAGCGCCTTCTCCATGTTTCCGAGCGCCTTCTCCATCTTCCTGAGGACCTGCAGGGCGTCGCGCCGCGCCGTCGCGGTGAGCTTCTTCCAGCGGCGCTCGCCCTCGGCCTCGAATCGGCCGAGCCGGTGGCTCGCGACGCGAAGCACGCGGACGGCCTCGCGCTGGTAGCGCTCCTGCGCGCGCACCGCCGCGCGCTCGAGCTGCCCGAGGCGCTTTCGGACCCGGGCCGAGAACTCGCGCAGCGTTTCGGGAAGCTCGCGCTCGACCTTGGCAACCTCCGCGGCAACGCGCGCCCCTCGCCCTCGCACCGCCGCCTTCTTCTTCGCCGCCCGCTTTCGCACCGCCATCTCGGACCCTCCCTGGTTGAGATTCGCGATACGGTTTTGCAAGCGCCGTGCCTTCTGTGGCGTTCTCGAAAAACGCTTTCGAATGAGGGACTTTTCGAGCGGCTTCGAAAGCCGATCGAAGCGGCGTGCGGCGTCGCGCCACAGCCTCATCCGAGGATGCCCCTTCGGCGCTGCGGACGTGGCAGCGCACGGACCCGGCGATCCGGGCGAGACGCCGTGCGCGTGCGCGGCGCCGCCCCCGACCGCTGCGCGCCCGGCGCTAGCCCTCGACCCGGTCGATCCGGTAGTCCTCGATCACGGGGTTCGAGAGCAGCTTCTCGCCCATCTCCCGGAGCAGCCGCTCGGCAGCGGCGCGATCGGGCGCGTCGATCGTCACCTCGAAGAGCTTTCCCTGCCGCACCTGCCGGACCGCCCGGTAGCCGAGCGATTCGGCGGCGCGCTGGATCGCCTTGCCCTGCGGGTCGAGCACGTCCGCCTTGAGCGTCACGAAGATCGTCGCCTTCACGCACCCTCCCCGCCGGGCCCCAGCGTGCGCGCGAAGATCGCGTCGACGTTCCGGAGCGCCTGCTGCTCGCTGAAGACCCGTTCGATCTCCGCACGCGAGAGCACCTTGCCGATCTCGCGGTCGGCCTCGATTCGCGCGCGGAACTCGCCGCCCTTTTCCCACGTCTCCATCGCGTGCCCCTGGACGAGGCGGTACGCGTCCTCGCGCGAGAGGCCCTTCTCTGCGAGGGCGACGAGCAGCGTTCCGCTGAACACGAGCCCGTTCGTGAGGTCGAGATTGCGGCGCATCTGCGCGGGATGCACGACGAGCGTCTCGACGAGATGCGCGAAGCGGTGGAGCATGAAGTCGAGCAGGGTCGTCGCGTCCGGCAGAACGATGCGCTCGACGGACGAGTTGCTGATGTCGCGCTCGTGCCACAGCGCGGTGTTCTCGAGCGCGGCCGTCGCGTGGCCGCGCACCACGCGCGCGAGGCCCGAGACGTTCTCGAGGCGCCAGGGGTTGCGCTTGTGCGGCATCGCCGACGAGCCCTTCTGGCCCCGGCCGAACTCCTCCTCCACCTCGCGCACCTCGGTGCGCGCCAGATGGCGCAGCTCGACCGCGAACTTGTCGAGGCTGGTCGCGACGAGCGCGAGCGTCGACACCAGGTGCGCGTGTCGGTCGCGCTGCACGACCTGCGTCGCCGCGGGCTCGAAGCCGATGCCGAGCCGCGCGCACACCGCCTCCTCGACCGCAGGATCGAGGTGCGCGAACGTGCCGACGGCCCCCGAGATCTTTCCGACGCACGCGCCCGCGAGCGCCGCATCGAGGCGTTCGCGGCCGCGGCGCATCTCCTCGTAGAACACGAGGAGCTTGAGCCCGAACGTCGTCGGCTCGGCGTGCACGCCGTGCGTCCTTCCGACGCACGGCGTGTGCCGGTGCTCGAGCGCACGCCGGCGCAGCGCGGCGGCGACGCGGTCGACGCCCGCGAGCAGGAGCTCCCCGGCCGCCTTCACCTGCAGCGCGAGAGCGGTGTCGAGCACGTCGCTCGACGTCATGCCGAAGTGCACCCAGCGCGCCTCGGGCCCGACGTGCTCGGCGACGTTCGTGAGGAACGCAATCACGTCGTGCCGCACCTCGCGCTCGATCTCGTCGACGCGCGCGGCGTCGAAGCCGGCCTTCGCGCGGATCGTCTCGGCCGCCTTCGCGGGGATCGTTCCCCGCTCGGCGAGCACGTCGCACACGGCGAGCTCGACCTCGAGCCAGCGGCCGTACTTCGCGGCGTCGGTCCAGAACGCGCGCATCTCGGGTCGGGAGTAGCGGTCGATCACGGCGAGCCCACGCGCAGGTAGGTGTAGCTGAGGAGCAGATAGTACATCACGGGAATCCCGAGCAGGCTCGAGTCGATGCGGTCGAGGAAGCCGCCCATCCCCGGAAGCGCCCCGCCGGCGTCCTTGCGCTGCGCATCGCGCTTGAGCAGCGATTCGACGAGGTCGCCGATGATGCCGACGATCGTCAGCACGACGGCGAACGGGACGGCGGCGGACCACGGAAACGACGCCGAGAGGTCGGGCCACCACACGTCGAAGATCCCTTTGAACAGCATCGCATTGAGCGTCCCCGCGACGATCCCGCCGAGCGCGCCCTCGACGGTCTTGCCCGGGCTGATCTGCGGCGCGAGCTTGCGCCGGCCCCACTTGCGCCCCGCGAAATACGCTCCGGCGTCGCAGCCGACGACGGCGGCGAGGGTGAAGATCATGTAGAACGCCCCCGCGTCGGGCGCGACCTGCGCCGCCGCCACCGGGCCGAACCGAGCGGCGACGACGTCGTGGAACTGCCGCAGCACGATCGCGTGCGAGAGCAGCCACGCCACGTAGAAGACGCCGAAGAACGTCCCGGAGATGCTGGCGAGCGCTTCGGTGATCTCGGCCTTTCCGACCTGCGCCACCATCACGCCGAGCAGCACGGCCGTCATGAGCAGCGTCGCGTGGTACTCGTTGCCGAGGTACGCGACGCACGGCAGCGCGGCGCCCGCGACCAGGCCGAAGCCGACGAGCGGGTGAGCGCCCTTGTCTTCGATGAGGCGGTAGAACTCGCGAAGCCCCATCAGCGTGATCCCGATGACCACCACGAGATACGCGACGCCGTCGATCGCGATCAGCCACAGGACCGGCGGAATCACGAGCGACGCCGTGAGCAGGCGCAGCGCGAGGTTGCTCACGCGGCGCGGAGCCTTCTCGGCGACCGGCGTCGGCGGCCGCGGGTGGATCGGCTCGCCGCTCACGCCGGGTCTCCGCGGCGCTCCGTCCCCGTGTGGCCGAAGCCGCCGCCGCCGCGCGGCGTCTCGGGAAGGCTGTCGCGCTCGTCGAAGGCGACGCGGAGAACCGGCGCGAAGACGAGCTGCGCGATGCGGTCGCCGTGCCGGATCGTCACGGGGTCACGGCCGGCGTTGAGCACGATGATCTTCACCTCCCCGCGATAGTCGGAGTCTATCGTGCCCGGCGCATTCGGGAGCAGCAGCCCGTGGCGCAGCGCGAGGCCGCTGCGCGGACGCACCTGCGCCTCGTAGCCCTCCGGGATCGCGAGCGCGAAGCCCGACGGGACGAGGGCGCGCGCGCCGGGCTCGACGACGAGATCGGCGTCGAGCGCGGCGCACACGTCGAGCCCGGCCGCGCCGGCCGTCGCGTACGACGGGAGCGGGAGGTCCCGCGCCCCCGGCAGGCGGCGGATCGCGACGCGCAGCACCGGAACGTCCGGCCCGGCGCCGCGCGCGCCGCCCGGCCGGCCGGTTCGGCTCACTCCCGCCCCGCGACGTCGGCGAGCGCCTCCTTGCGCGAGAGCCGGATGCGGCCCGTCGGATCGATGTCGATGCACTTCGCGAGCACCTCGTCGCCCTCCGACACCACGTCGGTCACGCGCTCGACGCGGCCCTCGGCGAGCTGGCTCACGTGGACGAGCCCGTCGGTCCCCGGGAAGATCTCGACGAACGCGCCGAAGTCCGTGATGCGCTTCACCTTGCCGAGGTAGATCCGGCCGATCTCGGCCTCCTGCGTCAGCTCCTGCACCATGGCGCGCCCGCGCTCGAGCGCGTCGAGATCCGGCGAGAAGATCGTCACGCGGCCCGAGTCCTCGACGTCGATCTTGACGCCCGTCGTGTCCTGGATCGCGCGGATCACGCGCCCGCCCGGGCCGATGACGTCGCGGATGCGGTCGGGCTTGATCCAGATCACCTCGAGGCGCGGCGCGTAACGCGAGAGCTCGGGCCGTGCGGACAGGCTCGTCAGCTCCTCGCGCGTCTCCGCCTCCATGCAGTCGAGGATGTGCTGGCGCCCCGCGTTCGCCTGCTGCAGCGCGCGCTCCATCACTCCCCAATCGACGGACTCGATCTTGATGTCCATCTGCACGGCGGTGACGCCGCGCCGCGTCCCGGCGACCTTGAAGTCCATGTCGCCGAGATGGTCCTCGTCGCCGAGGATGTCGGAGAGCACCGCGACGCGATCGCCCTCCTGGATCAGCCCCATCGCGATTCCCGCGACCGGCGCGCTGATCGGGACGCCGGCGTCCATCAGCGCGAGCGTCCCGCCGCAGACGGCGGCCATCGACGACGAGCCGTTCGACTCGAGCGTCTCCGCGACGATCCGGATGGTGTACGGGAACTTCTCGTGCGCCGGAAGAACGGCCTTGAGCGCGCGCTCGGCGAGATTGCCGTGGCCGACCTCGCGCCGGCCCGGGCCGCGCAGCGGACGCGCCTCGCCGACCGAGAACGGCGGGAAGTTGTAGTGGAGCAGGAACTGCTTCTCGTAGCGCTCGGTGAGCGCGTCGATCGTCTGCTCGTCGTCGGAGCTGCCGAGCGTGCAGTAGACGAGCGACTGCGTCTCGCCGCGGGTGAACAGCCCGGTTCCGTGCGCGCGCGGAGCGATCCGCAGCTCGCAGGAGATCGGCCGGATGTCGGTCGTGGTGCGGCCGTCGATCCGGACGCCCTGCGAGAGGATGCGGTCGCGCATCAGCTCCGACCGCAGGTCGTGGAGCGCGTGCTTCACGCCGTCGACCAGCGCGCGGTATCCCTCGCGCCGCTTCTCGACCGCCTCGAGCGTGTCGAGCGCCACGCGCTCGCTGCGATACTCGGCCGCGAAGGCGTCGACCACGCCGGCGTCGACCTCCTTGAGCGCCGCGTAGCGCTCGGCCTTCGTGCGGATCGAGAGCGCCTGCTCGAGGCCCGCGCGCGCCTTCTCGCGCACGCGCGCCGCGATCCCCGCGTCGGCGGCGGTCGCCGGCGCGGTCTTCTTCGGCTTGCCCGAGCGCCGCGCCAGGTCGTCCTGCGCGTCGAGCTGCGGGAGGATGGCGCCGTGCGCGAACTTGAGCACCTCGAGGATCTCGTGTTCGGGAACCTCCTGCGCGCTGCCCTCGACCATCACGAGCGCCTTGCGGCTGCCCGCGACGACGAGCTCGAGGTCGCTCGACGGGAGCTGCGAGTGCAGCGGGTTGACGACCAGCGCGCCGTCGATGCGCCCGATCCGGACCGCGGCGATCGGGCCGAGGAACGGGATCTCCGAGAGCGTGAGCGCGGCGGACGCGCCGACGAAGGCTGGAATGTCGGGCCAGAATTCTCCGTCGGCCGAGAGCACGGTCGCCGTGATCTGCGTCTCGTCGCGGTACCAGTCCGGGAAGAGCGGACGGATCGCGCGGTCGATGAAGCGAGAGACCAGCACCTCGCGGTCGGCGAGGCGCCCCTCGCGCTTGAAGAAGCCGCCGGGGATCTTGCCCGCGGCGGAGGTCTTCTCGACGAAGTCGACCGTGAGCGGGAAGAAATCGATCCCCTCTCGGGGCTTCGCAGTGACGGCGGTCACGAGCACCACGGTCTCGCCATAGGTCACGAGCGCGGCGCCTGCGGCCTGCTTCGCGAGCCTTCCGGTCTCGATCGTGAGCGGTCGGCCTCCGACGTCGAACGTTACGGTTTCCGGCTGGAACCAGCGCGGCATGAGCCATCCTCTCCATTGCGGCGCGCGATCATGGCGCGACGCACATGCGGGCGGTGCGGAGAAGGAGACGCGAAGCGGGGGAATGCGGGATCAGCCATGAGCGAAGCGGGAGCATGCCCGCTTCGCGAATGGATGACTCCCACATTCCGACGATCCAGGGGATCCAACGGCTTGCTTCGGGGCCGCAGAACGCGGCGCCCGATCGTTCCTCGCACTACCCGGCGTTGTCTGTTGCGCCGCTCATCCCTTGAGCGGCCGGCCTCGGCTAGCGCCGAAGGCCGAGGCGCTGGATCAGGGCCTGGTAGCGGGCCTGATCGTAGCGTCGCAGGTAGTCGAGGAGCCGCCGCCGCTGGCTGACGATCTTGAGCAGCCCCCGGCGGGAGTGATGGTCCTTCTTGTGCGTCTTGAAGTGCTCGGAGAGCTCACCGATGCGCTCGGAGAGCAGCGCGATCTGGACTTCCGGGGAGCCCGTGTCCGTCTCGTGCGTCCGGTAGTCCTGGATCACGCTCGCTTTTCGCTGTGCCGAAGCCAATCGGTGGTCCCTTCGAATGTCCCGAACGGGCGCCGGTCACCGGCGCCGGAAGGCGGTTCCTCTTGTTCCTGCGCGCGGGGGTGTACCCCAGACGCGCGCGACGGGCAAGGCGAGGCCGGCCCCGCGCCGGCCGGCGTCAGGAACGCTCGGCCGCAGGCGCCGCGTCCCCGGGAGCGAGAACGCGCAGGGGGCGGAGCGTGCGGTCCGCCCCGACCTCGGCGATCGCGAGCAGCGCGCCCGCAGCGTCGACGGCGACGACGCGGTCGCCGGCGGCGGCGGCCAGGACCGCCAGCGCGAGCCGCACGTCCCCGCCGTGACCGATGCGGCGCGCGTCGGCATCCCCGAGGACGACTTGCGGCAGCCCCCGCACCGCGAGCGGCGGGAGGAGAAGACCGGACACGCGGCCGGCGGCGGCCGCGCGGTCGAGCGCGGCGGCGTCGTGCGCCTGCGCTTCGTCGAACGGCCCGCTCGCCGTACGGCGCAGCCGCCGCACGTGGCCGAGGCAGCCGAGCCGCTCGCCGAGGTCGCTCGCCAGCACGCGCACGTACGTCCCCGCCGAGCACTCGAGCTCGATCTCGACCTCGGGCGGCGCGTACGCGACGAGCGAGATCGCGAAGATCGTCACCGGCCGCGGCGCTCGCTCGACTTCGCCGCCACGCCGGGCGATCCGGTGCAGCGGAACGCCGTCGCGCTTGAGCGCGCTGAACATCGGCGGCACCTGCTCGATCTCGCCCGCGAACGTCGCGAGCGCGGCCCGCACGGCCGCCTCGTCCGGGAGCGGCCCGTCGAAGCGGCGAACGACGCGGCCATCGGCGTCGAGCGTGTCGGTCGCGGCGCCGAGCGTGATCTGCGCCTGGTAGCGCTTGCGTCCGCCCTCGACGAACGGGACGAGCTTCGTCGCGTCGCCGACCGCGAGCGGAAGGACGCCCGTCGCCAGCGGATCGAGCGTCCCGAGATGCCCCACGCGCCGCGTGCCGAGCCAGCGGCGCGCGGCGTCGACCACGTCGTGCGACGTCCAGCCGGCCGGCTTGTCGACGACGAGGAAGCCCGAGGGCCCGCCGCGCCGGCTCGCCCGCGTCATCCTTCGCCGTCGTCGCGGCGCAGGTCGCGCAGCAGCGCGAGCGTCTCGCTGCCCAGAGCGAGCGACGGATCGTAGTGGAAGTGGAGGGCCGGCATCCGCCGCAGCGCGAGCCCTTCGGCGATCCTGCGCCGCACGAAGCCGGCGGCCTTCTCGAGCGCGTGCTCCGTCTCCTCGCGCGCCGCACCGTGCTCGCGCTCGATCACGCTCCAGTAGACGTCGGCGCGCGCGAAGTCGGGCGCCACGTCGACACGCGTCAGCGTCACGAGCCGGAGCCGCGGGTCGGTCGCCTCCTCGCGCAGGACGCGAGCGATCTCGGCGCGGATCTCCTCGCCGACGCGCTCGGTGCGCCGGGTCACGGCTCGTCCTCGCCGCCCTCGCCATCTTCCGCGGAGACGTCGGCATGATCGAGGGTGAGGATCTCGACGTCGGAGTTCGTCACTTCGGCGAGGCCGACGCCCTCGACGAAGTCGACGACGCGGCCGAGGAGCGTGCGGATCGCACGCGCGTCGGACCCGACGCTCACGACGCCGATCAGCGCGCGCTGCCAGGTGTCGTGCCCGCCGACCTCGGCGACCGAGACGTTGAAACGGTTGCGAATGCGCTGCACCACCGAGCGGACGACGCCTCGCTTCTCCTTGAGCGAGTGCGAGCCGTGAACGTGCAGCTCGACGATCGCGGCGCCGACGATCATGCCAGCGTCGCCGGCTGCTCCTCGCGAACGTAGGCTTCGATCACGTCACCGATCTTGAGGTCGTTGTAGCCGTCGATGCCGATGCCGCACTCGAAGCCCGACTGCACCTCGCGGGCGTCTTCCTTGAAACGCTTGAGCGAGCCGATCCGGCCGTCGTAGATCTGCACGCCGTCGCGGACGAGGCGGCACTGCGCGCCGCGCCGCACGAGGCCTTCGAGGACGTAGCTGCCCGCGATCGTTCCGATCTTCGGGACGGTGAACGTGCGGCGGACCTCGGCGCGTCCGAGGTGCACCTCCTTCACCGTGGGCGGCAGCAGACCGACCATCGCGCGCCGGATGTCGTCGGTCGCTTCGTAGATGATCTGGTACATCCGGACGTCGACGCCCTGCCCTTCGGCCGCGCGGCGCGCCGCCGGGTCGGGCCGCACGTGGAAGCCGACCACGATCGCGCCGCTCGCCTTGGCGAGCATCACGTCGCTCTCGGTGATCGAGCCGACGCCGGTGTGGATCACGTCGACCTTCACGCTGTCGGTGCTCTGCTTCACGAGCGCGTCGCGGACGGCCTCGAGCGACCCCTGGACGTCGGCCTTGAGCACGACGGCGAGGTTCTTGACGCCGCCTTCCTGGCTCTGCGCAAAGATGTCCTCGAGCGTGAGCCTCGGCCGCGCCTCGGGCGCTCGGCCGCGCTGCTGCGAGAGCCGGTGCTCGACGATCTCGCGCCCCGCCCGCTCGGTCTCGACCACGTGGAAGACCTGTCCAGCCTCGGGAACGCCCGACAGGCCGACCACGCGCACGGGCGTCGAGGGCGGCGCCTCGTCGACGCGCTGGCCGTGCTCGTTCTCCATCATCCGCACGCGCCCGAAGCAGGTGCCGACGACCGCGATGTCGCCGCGTCGAAGCGTTCCGTCCTGCACCAGCACCGTCGCCACCGGGCCGCGGCCCCGATCGAGCTCGGCCTCGAGCACCACGCCCGCCGCCCGCTTCGAGGGGTCGGCCTTCAGCTCGAGCACCTCGGCCTGCAGCGCGAGCATCTCGAGGAGCTGATCGAGGTTCGTGCCCTTCGTCGCCGAGATGTTCACGCAGATCGTCTCACCGCCGAAGTCCTCGGGAACGAGGCCGTGCTCCATGAGGCGCTGGCGAACGATCTGCGGGTTCGCGTCGGGAAGGTCGATCTTGTTGACCGCGACGATGATCGGAACGCCCGCGGCCTTCGCGTGATCGATCGCCTCGACCGTCTGCGGCATGATGCCGTCGTTCGCGGCGACGACGAGGATCACGAGATCCGTCACCTTCGCGCCGCGCGCTCGCATCGTCGTGAACGCCGCGTGACCCGGCGTGTCGATGAACGTGATCTTTCCGCCGCCCGTCGTCACCTGGTAGGCGCCGATGTGCTGCGTGATTCCGCCCGCCTCGCCCGCGACGACGTTGGTCTTGCGCAGCGAGTCGAGGAGCGAGGTCTTGCCGTGGTCGACGTGGCCCATCACGGTGACGACCGGCGGGCGCGTGGTGAGCCGGGACTCGTCGGCCGGCGCCGTGTCGCCGAGCAGCGCCTCCTCCTTGAAGCCGACGTCCTGGACCTCGAAGCCGAAGCTCGCCGCGACCTTGCTCGCCGTCTCGACGTCGAGGCTCTGGGTGATCGCCACCATCGTGCCGAGCGCCATCAGCTTCGCCTGCAGCTCGCGCGCCTTCGCGCCGAGCAGGTGCGCGAGGTCGCCGACCGACACGGGGCCGTCGAGCCGGACCACGCGCCGCGCGGGCTTCGCCGCCGACGCGGCCGCGGGGCGCGGCGCCGGAGCGTCGCGCCGCTTGCGCCGCGGTGACGCGAGTGTTCGCGGGTCGATCACCGTCGGGCGGCGCGCCGCGACGCGGCCGGTGACCTGCCGCGCGAACTGCTCCTGCTCGCGAAGCGTCACCACCTCGCGAACGCGCTTTCGCGCCTTGTTCTTGCGCTCGGCGGCCGTCGCGGCGTCCTCGCCCGGCGCGCCTGCGGCCCGGCCGGGGACGACCTCCTGCGAGGGCGCGAGCGGCTCGGCGGGCTCCGCTGTTTCGCCCTCGACCGCGGCCTCCTCCGGCGCCTCGGGCGTCGAGCCGGGCTGCGGCGCGGCCTCCGCGGCTGGCGAGGGAGCGACCACTTCGGCCACCGGCTGGATCGGCTCGGGCTCGGGCACCCGCACGGGCTCGGGCACGGGCTCCGGCGTCACGCGCTTGCGGCGGCGAATCACCGCGGCGCCGGACGAGAGCTCGACGCGCTCCTCGACCATCTGCCCGCCCGCGCGCTGCGCGCCGCCGAGCTTCTGGCGCAGCACGTCCGCTTCGGCGTCGTCGAGCGACGCCATCGGGCTCTTGAGCTCGACCCCGACGGCGTGCGCCTTCTCGACCAGCTCGTTCCGGTCGATGCCCAGCTCTTCGGCGAGCTTGTATGCCCTGATCTTCGCCATCCGGTTCGTTCGCTTCCTTCGGGAGGGCCGCCGGGAGGCTAGGCCCCCGACACGTCGCCCTTCGCGGGTTCGGCCGCGCCCGGCTTCGCTTCCGCCGCCGCCGCTTCTGCGGCGCGAGCCTCGGCCTCGGCGCGCTCGGCCGCCTCGCGCGCCTCCTGCTCGCGCTTCTCGCGCGCCAGCTCCGCCGCGCGGCGCTTGATCGCCTGGGCGCCCGCGTCGTCGATGCCGGGCAGCGACGAGAGCAGCTCGGCCGGGCATTCCGCGAGGTCTTCGAGCGACGTGATGCCCTGCTGCAGCAGCAGCTCGGCCTCGGGGTCGCCGCACGTCGGAACGACCGAAACGGCCTCGGACAGCCAGCGCGCGATCTCGCGCATCTTCGACTCGCTCTTGATGTCGATGCGCCATCCGGTGAGCTGCACCGCGAGCCGGACGTTCTGGCCCTTGCGCCCGATCGCGAGCGAGAGCTGGTCGTCCGGAACGATCACGTCCATCGACTTCGCCGCGTCGTCGATGATCACCTTCGAGACCTGCGCGGGAGAGAGCGCGCTGCACACGTACCGCGCGGGGTCGGGGCTGAACGGGACGATGTCGATGCGCTCGCCGCGCAGCTCCTGCACGACGGCCTGCACGCGGCTGCCCTTCATGCCGACGCACGCGCCGACCGGGTCGACGTCGCTGTCCCGCGACGCAACCGCGACCTTCGAGCGGCCTCCGGGCTCGCGCGCTGCGGAGACGATGCTCACGATCCCTTCGTAGATCTCGGGAACCTCCTGCTCGAAGAGCTTCGTCAGCATCTCCATGCAGGCGCGCGACAGGATGATCTGCGGGCCCTTCGTGGCCTTCGTCACGTCGAGGACGTACGCGCGGATCCGGTCTCCCGGCCGGTAGCTCTCGCGCGGCACCTGCTCCTTCGGAGGAAGCACCGCCTCGGCGCGGCCGAGGTCGACGACGATCGAGCCCTTCTCGAAGCGGCGCACGATGCCGTTCACGACTTCGCCGCGCCGGTCCTTGTACTCGTCGTAGACGTTGTCGCGCTCGGCGTCGCGGACCTTCTGGAGGATCACCTGCTTCGCCGTCTGCGCGAGGATCCGGCCGAAGCCCGTCGTGTCGACCTTCACGCCGATCGAATCGCCGACCTCCGCCTCGGGGTCGTACTGCGCGCGGGCGATCTCGAAGCTCACCTGGTTGTCCGGGTCGGTCACGTCCTCGACGACCGTCCGGAAGTCGAAGACCTCGATCTCGCCGGTCGCCTCGTTGTAGTGGGCCTCGATCTCTTTCTCGAGGCCGTACTTGCGGTGCGCGGCCTGCTTCATCGCCTCTTCGAGCGCGCCGATGATGACGCGCTTGTCGATGCTCTTGTCCTTCGCGATCTGGTCGATTTCTCGCTTGAGTCCGGAGAGAATGCTCATGTCATCCCCGCGCTCGCCCCGGCGCGCTGCTCGCCGGTCGGTCGCCGCCTTTCGCGGGCCGGGCGAAGTCCGCCCGGCTGAACTGGTAGATCGTATGCGCCTTCGCGACGGCCGCGAACGGAATTTCGACCGCGACGCCGTCGACCTCGGCCCGCGCGACGCCGCCCTCGAACGAGACCAGCCGTCCCCGGAAGCGCCGCCGGCCGCCGAGCGGCTCGCGCGTCTCGATGAAGACCTCCGAGCCGCACGCCGCGACGAAATCCTTCTCGCGCGCGAGGCGCCGGTCGAGGCCGGGCGACGAGACCTCGAGCAGGTAGCGGTTCGGGATCGCGTCCGCGGCGTCGAGCTGAGAGCCGATCTCTCGCGACAGCGCCGCACAACGCTCGATCGCCACGCGCCCGTCTCCTTCGAGTGTGTCCACGATCACCCGTACCACCCAGGGGCCTCGCCCGCGGACGAGGTCCAGATCCACGAGCTCGAGTCCGTGCGCCGCGACCACCGGCTCGACCAGATTCCCCAGCTCTGCCGGGATGTCGCGATACACGGCCTGTCCACCCGTGATGCCGTCGATGCTGCTTCGAGAGGCTCCAAAAATGAAAAAGCGGACGACGCGTCCGCTTTCCCTTCGCGCGCCCGGCCCGGCTGCCGTCCCGCCGGGAGGTAACCGGGCAGAAGGGCAGCGAACCGGTCCTACCTGCGTAAGACGGGCGCAAACTATCCGAATCTCACGCAGATAGCAAGCGACGTCCGGGTTCGGCCCCCTCGGGGACCGCCATCCACCCGGCTGCGGGGAGCCGCCACCAGCGCCGGCGGCGAGCCACTTCCTCTGGGTACGCACCCGGGAGGCACGATGCACAGGCGAGGGCTCGCGACGATGGCTGCGCTGGTGGCGGCGCTCGGGACGGCGACCGCCGCGCGCTCCGTCCCGGCCGGCTACGGGCTGGTGTGGGCAGACGAGTTCGCCGGGCAGACGCTCGACGCGGCGCGCTGGCGTCACCACCAGCTCGGCCCGCGCCGCGACGCGGTGAACCTCGCCGAGGCGGTCCGCCTCGACGGCGCCGGCAACCTCGTGATCGACACCTGGACCGAGAACGGCGTCCACCACACCGGCATGATCGACACGAAGGACCGGTTCGAGCCGACCTACGGCTGGTTCGAGGCGCGTATCGAGTTCGACTCCTCGCCCGGCATGTGGTCCGCGTTCTGGCTCCAGTCTCCCACGTACGGGAGCGTGATCGGTGACCCCGGCGCCTCGGGCGTGGAGATCGACGTGCAGGAGCACCGCATCGAGTGCGCTCCCGGCTGCGACCTCGCCGACTTCATGACGAGCACCGTCCACTGGGACGGCTACGGCGCCCAGCACAAGCAGATCTCGTCGGGGCGCGCCGTGCCGGGCCTCGCGGGCGGCTTCCACGTCTACGCATTCGAGTGGACGCCGACCGCGTACCGTTTCTACATCGACGGCGAGCTTCTGTGGGAGCCGGAGAACCCGCCCGTCTCGCACGTTCCCGAGTACCTGCTGCTGAGCTCGGAGGTCGAAGACGTGCTGCTCTGGGCCGGCTTCGCTCCGCCGGGCGGCTACGGCACGCGCGAGACGAGCACGACGCGGATGGTCGTCGACTACGTCCGCGCCTACCAGGCCGTTCCCGAGCCGGCGAGCGCAGCCCTGCTCGGCGCCGGCCTCGCGTGGCTCGCACGAAGAGGCCGCCTCGCTCGCCGGTCTTCTCTCTGCGAACCCTCGGCATGAGACCGCCGGAGTCGCGCCCGAGCCGGATCGAATTCTCCGCTCACCCCGGAAGCTCGAGCGTTCCGACCAGGTCGGCGATGCGGGCGACGCCGCGGCGTCGCGCCCAGTCGGCGATGCCGTCGGCGATCTCGCCGGCGGCCATCGGGTTCAGGTAGCTCGCCGTTCCGACCTGCACCGCGGTCGCGCCGCAGATCAGGAACTTGATCGCATCCTCGGCGGTCATGATTCCGCCGATTCCGCAGATCGGGATCGAGACGGCGCGCGAGGCCTGCCAGACCATCCGCAGCGCGACGGGCCGGATCGCGGGGCCCGAGAGGCCGCCGAGCACGTTTCGCAGCACCGGGCGCCGCGTCTCGATGTCGACGTCGAGCGCCTGCAGGGTGTTGATCAGCGACAGCGCGTCGGCGCCCTCGCCTTCGCACACGCGCGCCATCTCGGCGATGCTCGTGACGTTCGGCGAGAGCTTCACGAGCACGGGCCTGCGCGTCGCGCGGCGAACGCCGCGCACCAGCTCCGCGAGGAGCTTCGGGTTCTGGCCGAACTCGATGCCGCCGCTCTTGACGTGCGGGCACGACGCGTTCACCTCGACGCCGGCGACGCGCGGCGACGCCGAGAGGCGTTCGCAGACCTCGGCGTAGTGCTCGACCTCCGTGCCGAACACGCTCGCCACGACGACGACGTCGGGGTGGAGCGCCGGGAGCTTCTCGCGCAGGAAGGCGTCGACGCCGACGTTCTCGAGGCCGATCGCGTTCAGCATCCCGCCCTGCGTCTCGGCGATGCGGCGAGGCAGGTTGCCCGTCCTCGGCTCGAGGGTGAGGCTCTTGGTGACGATCCCGCCGAGGCGGCGCAGGTCGAGGAACGGAGCGAGCTCCGTTCCGTAGCCGAAAGTCCCCGACGCCGTCAGCACCGGATTGCGAAGCGCGATGCCGCCGAGGTTGGCGCGCAGATCGGGGCCGCTCATGGCGCGAGCCGCTCCCAGTCGACGCTGCCCGCGTCGAGCACCGGTCCGTCGCGGCACACGAGCACGAAGCCTCCGCCCGCTTTCGGAGCGGCGCAGCCGAGACACACGCCGTAGCCGCACGCCATCGGGTTCTCGAGCGACACCCAGCAGCGTCGGCCTCGATCGGCCGCGAGCGCGGCCGCGCGGCGCATCATCGGTGTCGGCCCGCACGCGTACACGATCGCGCCCGACTCGGCGTCGAGCAGGCGTTCGAGGGGCTCGGTGACGAGCCCCTTCTCGCCGTGGCTGCCGTCCTCGGTCGAGACCGCGAGCTCGACACCGAGCGCCTCGAAGTCGTCGAGGCCCATGAGATCGCCGGCGCTGCGCGCACCGAGCAGGACGCGCACGCGGGCACCGCTCGCCGCGCGGGCTCGCGCAGCGAGCTCGTAGAGCGACGCGACACCCGTCCCTCCGCCGACGAGGAGCGCGAGCACGCCGGCCGGAGGCTCGGGAAACGGACGGCCCAGCGGCCCCACGAAGCGCACGCGATCCCCGCGCCGCGCCTGCGACAGCAGCGCGGTGCCGCGGCCGTGCACCTTGTACAGCACCTCGACTTCGGCGCCGCCGTCCGACGCGTGCGCGCGGTAGATCGCCATCGGGCGCGGCAGCAGCGGGTCGAAGCGCTCCGCCGCGCCGAGCGCGCCCGGCGAGAGCATCGCGAACTGCCCCGGCTCGAACGCACCGAACCCCGGAACGAACAGGCGCAGCCGGTGGTTCGCGCCGCCCTCCGCACGCGCCTCCCGAACCATGGCCTCGACACGGAGCGGAGCCGGAGTCATGCCGAGCCCCCGCGCACGCCGCCCATTCGCGCCCCCGACGGCGCCGGCCCGCGCGTCAGGAGCAGCGCGTCCTCGCCGTCGCCGTAGTAGCCGCGCCGGCGCCCGACCGCCTCGAAGCCGATCGCGCCGTAGAAGCGCTGCGCCTCGTCGTTCGACGCGCGCACCTCGAGGAGCACGCTGCGCGCGGGCGGGTCGCCGAGGGCCGCATCGAGAAGCGCGCGGCCGACGCCGCGCCGGCGCCGGGCGGCGGCCACCGCGAGCGAGAGCACGTGCAGCTCGTCGAGGACGCGCTGCGCCACCACGAAGCCCACGAGCTCGCCGCCCGCCCCGCGCGCGACGCACACCACGGCGCCGGGCGCGGCGAGCGCCCGGGCGAAGGTGTCTTCGCTCCACGCTTCGTGCAGCGCGTCGGCTGCGAGCGCCGCGACGTCGCCGGCGTCGTGCATCCCCGCCGCGCCGATCCGGTGGCCCGCGGCGTCAGTCACGCTGCATCTCGATCCTGTGGCTCCGGATCTTGCGCGAGAGGCTCTCGCGTGCGATGCCGATCGCCTCGGCCGTCCGCGAGACGTTCCAGCCGTGCTCGCGCAGCCGGGCCAGCAGGTATTCGCGCTCGAAGGCGCGCCTCGCGCCCTCGAGCCCCTCGGCATCCACGCTCTCGCGGGCCTCGATGCTCCGGATCGGATCCGGGAGATCCTCGATCCCGACGCGCGGCCCGGGCGTCATCAGCACGAGGCGCTCGACGAGGTTTCGCAGCTCGCGGACGTTGCCGGGCCACGGATAGCTCTGCAGGAGGCTCATCGCGCGCGGCTGGATCGTCTTCTCGCGCACCCCGGACTCCGCGCAGAACTCCCGCGCGAATGCGCTCACCAGCACCGGGATGTCCTCGCGGCGCTCGCGCAGCGGCGCGACGCGGAACGGAATCACGGCGAGGCGGTAGTAGAGGTCCTCCCGGAAGCGGCCCGCGGCGATCTCCTTCTCGAGCGACTTGTTCGTCGCCGCGATCACGCGCACGTCGACTTCGATCGTCTCGGTGCCTCCGACGCGCTCGAACTTGTGCTCCTGCAGGATGCGAAGGATCTTGGCCTGCGTCTTGAGGCTCATGTCGGCGATCTCGTCGAGGAAGATCGTTCCCGTGTGCGCGAGCTCGAACTTTCCGCGCTTCTGCGCGATCGCGCCGGTGAAGGCCCCCTTCTCGTGGCCGAACAGCTCCGACTCGATCAGCTCCTCGGGGATCGCCGCACAGTTCACCTCGACGAAGGGCCGCTCCGCTCGCCGGCTCTGCAGATGAATCTGCCGCGCGACGAGCTCCTTTCCCGTTCCGTTTTCGCCGGTGATGAGGACCCAGCCGTTGGTCGGCGCGGCGAGCGCGATCTGCTCCTTGAGGCGCCGGATCACCTCCGAGGTGCCGAGGATCTCGTGCGCGTGCAGGGCCTCGGCGCGCAGCACCCGGTTCTCTCGCGCGAGGCCGGCGTGCCGCAGGGCGTGCTCCAGCGTGAGGAGCAGCTTGTCCGCCGAGAGCGGCTTCTCGACGAAGTCGTAGGCGCCGAGCTTCGTCGCGCGGACGGCGGTCTCGATCGTTCCGTGCCCGCTCATCATCACGACGGGCAGGTCCGGCGCGATCGCGTGGATCTGCTCGAGGACCTCGAGGCCGTCACGCCCCGGCATCGCGATGTCGAGGAGGACGAGGGCCGGCGGCGGATCGGCCCTCAGCGCGGCGAGCGCCTGGTCGCCGTCGCGCGCGGTGACGGCCTCGTAGCCCTCGTCGGCGAGCAGGCCCGCGAGCGAGCGCCGGATGCTCTCCTCGTCGTCGACGATCAGGACGCGCTCCGCCACTTCCCTGCTCAGCCTCCGCGCACCGGGAGCTCGATCACGAACCGCGTGCCTCGCGGCCGGTCGTCGTGGACCCGAATGTAGCCGCGGTGGTCGGCGACGATGCGCGAGACGATCGCGAGGCCGAGCCCGGTGCCGCCGCGCCGCGTCGAGAAGTACGGCTCGAAGATCCGGCGGCGGTCGTCGGGGCGGATCCCCGGCCCGTCGTCGGCGACCTCGAGCCGCGCGGTCCCGAGCCCCTCGTCGTAGACCGTCCTCAGCTCGATCCGGCCCTCGCCCGAGGCCGCGCCGGCTTCTCCCTGCTCGCGGATCGCGGCGATCGCGTTCTCGATGAGGTTCGAGAGCGCGCGGCGCATCTGCTCGCGGTCGAGCTCGACGCTCGGCAGCGCCGGGTCGAGCTCGGTGCGCAGCGCCACTCCCTCGGTGCCCGCGTAGCTCGCGACGGTGTCGGCGACGAGGCGGTTCAAGTCGTCGGGCTTCGGGTCCGCCGCCGGGAGCCGCGCGAAGTTCGAGAACTCGTTCACGAGGAGCTTCAGGCTCTCGACCTGCGTCGTGATCGTGTCGACGCACTCGTCGAAGACCTTCGCGTCGTCACCGCCGTGCGCGAGCCGCTCGCGGAAACGGCGCCGGATCCGCTGCGCGGAGAGCTGGATGGGCGTGAGCGGGTTCTTGATCTCGTGCGCGATGCGGCGCGCGACTTCGCGCCAGGCCGCCATGCGCTGGACCTTCACGAGCTGCGTGTAGTCGTCGAAGACCAGCACCACGCCGAGCCGCCGCCCGTCTTCGTCCTGCAGCAGCGTGAGGCTGACGAGCAGCGTCAGCGTCTCGTCGCCCGACGGCACCTGCACCTGCCGGCGAACGCTCTCCCGGAGGCCGGGCCTGAGCTGCGCGGCGAAATCGGAGACGATCTCGAGGTGCTCCGGGCGCGTCAGCACCTCCTCGAGCTTGCGGCCCGCGAGGCCGACGCCGGGAGGAACGCCGAGCAGCCGCTGCGCGGACGGGTTGATCGTGCTGATGCGCCCCTCGGCGTCGATCGAGACCACGCCCGCACCGATGTTGCGGAGCACGATCTCCATGTACCGCCGTCGCTGCTCGAGCTCGGCGTTCGAGCGCTCGAGAGAGCCTCGCGCCTCCCGAAGGTCGTGCGTCATCCGGTTGAACGAGCGCACGAGGAAGCCCACCTCGTCTTCCGACGTGGGCTCGACCACGACGTCGAGGTTGCCGCGCGCCACCTCGTCGGTGCCCTCGACGAGCGCGCGGATCGGCGCGGTCACGCCCTTCGCCATACGAAGGCCCCACCACGTCGCGAGCAGCAGCACGACCAGGAAGATCAGCATCAGCTCGAGCAGGTAGACCGTCCGGATGTGCCCCGCGTTCGGCTGCAGCCGGCGATACTCGTCGAGCGCGGTGCGGATCTCTCCGACGCGGCGCGTGAGCGAGCGCGGAACGAACGTATTCACGACCACCGCGCCGACGGTCTCTTCGCTGCCGGCGACCGACCGGATCGGAACCGCCGCGCGAATCACGTCGGCGCCGCCGATCTCCGAGATGCTCGAGGCCGTGGCGCCGGTGAGCGCCGAACGGACGAGGTCGCTCTCGGGGCGCGAGAAGTTCGCGGCCGGGATCTCGGGATTGCTGACGGCGACGAGCTCCTCGCCCGCGGCGCTGAAGACCTCGACGACGCCGAGGTCGTACTCGCGCTGCTTCGCCTGCACGACCTCGGCGAGGCGCGCCCGACTGGCGTCGGCGAGCAGGCCGTCGGCGCGAACCTGCTCGGCGATGCGGCGACCGAAGAAGAGCGCGTTGCGGCTCGCCCCTTCGTAGTAGGCGTCGGCGACGGCGCGGCTCTGCTCGAGAGCGTCGTCGACCTGGAGGCTGAACCAGGTGTCGATCGACGACGTCACGAAGAAAGCGGAAACCGCGAAGAGCACGGCCGTCGGAACGGTCGCGATCAGCAGGAACGCCATCACGAAGCGCGTGTTGAGGTGAGCGCCGAGAATGCCGCGACGGCGTTCGAACACGAGCTTCACGAAGTTGCGGCTGATGAGGAACACCAGCAGCCCGATCAGGATCACGTTGACGGCGTTGAGGAACAGGAACAGGACGCCGTCGCCGACGGGGAGCGACGTTCCAAGACGCGTGACGCGGCCTTCGAAGACGACGACGGCGCAGATCGCAGCGACCACCGCGACCGCGATCACTGCCTCGCGCCGGCGACGGCGCTTCTCGGCCGGCGGGAGCTCCGAGGGACGCCGCGCGGGCGAGGCCGTGCCGCCGCGGGCTTCGCTCGCGCTCCCGGCATCGCCGCTCTGGCGGCTCTCGGCCAGCGGCGTCTCCTTCCAGCCCGGCCTCCGGGACCGGGGGCCAGCCCCTCTCGGGACGGTCTCGCGGCGCGGCCGGAGGTCCCCCCTCCACGCCGTAACTCATCGAAAAACCTACTGAGACGGGCTCCCGACCGCAACCGCGCGCGGTTCAAGGCGGGGCGCAGGGGGGTCGATGGAGAAGCGTGGGGCGTAGCCCCCGGAGGGGCGGAAGGTCATGCACACGCGACGCGCAGGCGGCGGTCCCGAGCGCCGCGGAGCCGACCCCGCTCACGCAGCGGCCCTGCGCCGGGCGGCCGCCGCCGCTCGCGAAGCGCGGGCCCGGGAGGCCGCGGGGGACGCACCGGGCGCAGCGGAGATCCTCGCCGCCGCGGTCGCAGAAGTCGGCGCGCTCGGCGTGCTGACCGTCCCGCTCGCCGGCCTGCTCGAGCGGCTCGGACGCTGGGACGATCTCGCGCGGCTGTGCGCGGAGGCCGCGGCGGCCTGCGCCGACGCGCGGGAGGCGGCCGGCTGGCAGCTTCGCCGGGCAGGCGCGTGCGAGGCGCTCGGCGACGCCGAGTCGGCGGTGCTCGCGTACGGAGCGAGCCTCGCCGCGAGGCCGCGGCATCGGCCCGCGCTCGAGGCGCTGCAGCGCCTGCACCGTGCGCGCGGCGACTGGGCGGCGCTCGCGCGCGCACTCGAAGAAGAGCTCGCGCTGCGCGTCGGCGCCGAGGAGATCCCGCTGCGGCTCGAGCTCGCGCAGATCCTCGAGACGCGGCTCGCGCAGGGGAGCGACGCGCTGGTTCACCTGCGCCGCGTGGTCGACCTCGACCCCGCGAGCGGCGAGACGCTCGCGCGCGCGCTCGCGCTCGCCGAATCGCTCGGCGCGGCGGCGGAGCAGGTCTCGCTCCTCGAGGTCGCGCTGCAGCGGAGCACGACCGCGTGCGAGCGCGCGCGACTGCTCGCCCGCCAGGCCGCGCTCCTCGCCGGGCCCCTCGCGAACCCGTCGGCGTCGGTGCCTCGCTGGCGCGAGGCCGTGCGGCTCGCTCCGGCCCTCCAGGGCGCGCACGAGGGGCTGCGCGCAGCGCTCGAGCAGCTCCAAGACTGGCCCGCCCTCCTCGACTGCCTGCTCGACGCCGCGCGCGGACTCGGCGACGACGCACGCCGTGCGATCCTCGAGCGCGCCGCGATCCTCGCGAGCGAGCGCCTCGGCGCCGACGCCGCCCTGCCGTGGCTCGAGCGGATGCGCGCGCAGGCGCCGGCCGACCCACGCCTCGTCGCGCGGATCGCCGCCCTGCACCGGGCCGCGGGGCGAACCGGTGCGCTGCTCGCGAGCCTCGAGGCCGAGCTCGCGCTCGCCCCCGCTCCCGAGCGCGTGATCGAGCTCGAAGCGGAGCGCGCCGCCCTGCTCGCGGCGATGTGCGGGCGGCCGCGAGGCGCAGCGCCTGCGGCGCGCGGCGCGCCCGACGCCCGCGGCGGCGCACGCACCCCTCGCCCCACGCCGCGGCACGCTCCCTCGAAGACGGCGCTTCGGCCCGGCCCGCCCGCCGCGCTCGAGACGCCGAAGCGCGGCGACGACGGGACGGGCAGACGCGTCGCGGACTCCGGCGGCGCGCTCTCCCCGGCGGATGCCGCCGCGGCAGCGGAGCGGGAGCTCGCGAGTCTCGACCCGAACGCTCCCGCCCACGTCGAGCGGCGGCGGGCGCTCGGCTGCCTGCTCGCACACCTCTACACCGACGCGCTCGGCGAGCCCGAGCGAGCGCTCCCGCACCTTCGCGCGATCGCTGACGCGCCGCCGGCGGCGCGCGGAATCGCGGCGCTCGAGCGCGAGCGCGAATGGGCCGAAGCTCGGCTCGCCGCAATCCTGCGTGCGGACGGCAGCGCGCCCGAGCTCGCCGAACGCCTCGCGGCCCGCCTTGCGCGTACGCCGGCCGACGCGGACACGTGGCTCGAGCTCGCCGACCTGCACGAGCATCGGCTCTTCGCGCCATCGGCCGCTGCGCGCGCCTACCGCGAAGCGCTCGCGCACGGCGCGGCGAGAGGCCGCGCGCTGCAAGGGCTTCGCCGTGCATCGGAAGCTCTCGGCGACTGGGAGGAGGCCGCTCGCGTGCTCGAGGCCGAGGCCGCCGAAGAGACAGCGCCGGATCGGCGGGCGGAGCTGCTGCGCCGCCTCGGCGAGATCGCGTGGCGGCGCCTCGGCGCAACCACACGCGCGAGCCGCGCCTTCGCCGGCGCGCTCGAGAACGACCCGCACGACCTCGTTTCGCTGCGCGCCCTGCAGCAGCTCCTCGCGTCGATGGAGGACTGGCGCGGCGCGCTCGACCTCGTCGAGAGCGAGATCGAGCTGCTCCCGCACGAAGCGCGCGATGCGCGCGCGGAGCTCTGGCTCCGCGCTGCGGAAATCTCAGCCCGGCGCCTCCAGGACTTCGAGCGCGCGATCCGCGCGCTCGACGCTGCCGCGGCGCTCCGCCCGCTCGGCCGTGACCACCGCATCCTCCTCGCCGAGTGCCTGTGGCACGCGGGCGCGCTCGCGCGTTACGCCGACGTCGCCACCGCGCTGTGCGACGAGCCCGAGGCGGCGAAGGACGCCGAGGCGGCGCTGCGGCTCGCGCGCGCGCTGCACGCGCTCGGCCGATTCGAAGAGGCGCGCGAGCGCTGCAAGCGTGCGCTCTCGGCCGACCCGCGCGTGGCCGGGGCCTGGGATCTGCTCGCCGAGATCCGCCTCGCGCAGGGCGCCCCCTCCGACGCCGCGGCGAGCCTCGCGCGGGCCGCCGAGGACGCTGCGCCGAGCGTCGCCGTCGAGCGCTTGCTGCGCGCAGCGTCCCTCGCCGAGGCCGGCGATCTCGAGTACGCCCATTCGCTTCGCGAGCACGCCTGCCGGCACGATCCGGGCTCGCACGTCGCGCTGGCCGCGCGCGCCGCATCCGCGCTCGCCCTCGGCCGACTCGAAGAGGCCGTGCACGCCGCCGCCCGTGCGGCGGAGCTCGCGCTCGCCTCGGGTGCGCGCGAGAACGCCGCAGCGCTCGTCGATTCGGTGCGGGTCGTCGCGGCGCACGCGCGCAAGGCAGGTCTCGTCCTGGACGCGGCGCGCCTGCTCGAGGACGCACGGCTGCTCGCGCCGGAGAGCCCGGATCTGCTGCGCGCGCACGCCGAGCTGCTGTTCCACATCGGCGACCGGCGCGGAGCGCGGCACGCCGTGAGGGCGCTCTTCGCGCGCGACGACGCGTCGCACGAAGACGCGCACCTCGTCGCGATCGACGCCGAGGGGCTCGCGTTCGAAGGAGATCTCGACGCGGCCGCCGAGCGCTTCGCGGAGGCCGTCCGGCTCGACGCCTCGCTCGAGGCGGCGTGGGACGGCCTCGCGCACACGCTCGAGGGGGCCGGGCATCCCGGCAAGGCGATCGCCGCGCTCGACGCGTGGGCGAAGGCCGTTTCCCCGGACGCGAGCGTGGCGATCCGGCTGCGAGCGGCCGAGATCGCGCTCGCTCACGAAACGCCGGACTCCGCGGCGCCGAGGCTCTCCGACGTGCTGCACATCGACCCGGGGTGCGCGCGCGCCGCCCGCCTGCTCGCGGCCCTGCTCCTCGCCCGCTCCCGAGCCGGCGAGGCGCTCACGGTCGCGACGAACGCGCGCGCGCGCGTCTCGGATCCCCTCGAGCGCGCCGCGCTGGCGCGGATTCGCGCAGAGTCGCTCGAGGCGCTCGGGCGCGTCGCCGAGGCCTGCGACGCATGGAGCGACGTGCTGCGCGACGAGCCCGCGGCTGCGGACGCGGCGCGCGCGCGTGCCGCCTGGCAGCGCGCGGGTGCTGCGTGGCAGGACGCCGCCACCGGCCTCGAGGCCTTTCTCGCCGCCTCCCAGGACGCGCCCGACGCCGCGCTCGCCGACGT
>JAYRMX010000007.1:0-5870 GCA_041912475.1 Myxococcota bacterium | reverse complement strand
TCCCCGGCGTCGAGAGCTACCGCTATCTCGCGGGCGCGCGCATCGACTCGATCCATCCCTTCGCGAGCGTGGTCGAGGGAACGCCGCTCGTGATGGCCCTCGTCTCGTACGCGGGCCGGATGCAGATCGGGATCGACACCGATCCCGAAGCGATCCCCGACCCGCACCGGATCGCGCTCCTGTTCGAGCAGGAGCTCGCCGAGCTCGAGCAGCTCGCGGCCGGCGCTCCGGGAGCCGCTGCCTCGCACTGAGTCGCTGCGGCGGCAGCCCGCAGCTCCGCGACGATGTTGTTGCGCTCGCGCGATCTTGCCGCGAGAGCTGCGCATGGCGCGCGGCGCGGCTTCGAGCCGGCGCGCGCTCCGCCGCAGGAGTCGGGCGCCGGATCTCTCGGCATTCGGTGTACGATGCACTGCCCTTACGATCTCGCTCGAGGCCTCCCCATGCACCGAAACGGCTCCTTCGCTCCTGTCTTCCTTCTCGCCGCGAGCGCGCTCCTCGGTCTCGGCGCGGCGCCGTGCTCGCCGGCCTTCCCGCCCGCGCCCCCCGTCGTGGTGACGCTCGACCCGTCGGCCGAGTTCCAGACGATCGACGGCATCGGCGGCTCCGCCGCGAACGAGGCGACGCTGCGCGCGATGCCCGAGCCCGACCGCTCGCAGGTGATGGACCTCGTCTTCGGCGACCTCGAGCCGTCCGTCGTTCGCTTCACGATTCCGCACGCGATCGAGGCCGTGAACGACGACGCCGACCCCGATCACATCGAGGCCGCCGCCTTCACGCCTCCCGACGCACATCTGTGGCAGCTCGCGCAGATCTTCTCGCGCGGGAGCCCGAGGCTGATGGCCGCGCCGTGGTCGCCTCCGGCGTGGATGAAGACCACGGGCCGAACCTGCTGCGGCGGATCGCTTCTGCCCGGCATGGAGCCGGAGCTCGCGGAGTTCTTCTCGGCGTATCTCGGGATGCTCGAGGCCGCCGGCCACCCGCTCGACTGGCTCTCGCTCCATAACGAGCCGGAGTCTCCGTCGCCGTGGGCCGCCACCACGTATACGCCCGCGGGCTCCGGCGCGGCGGCCGTGGCCGTCGCGCAGCGCCTCCTTCGCGATGGCCATGCGGCGCGCCTTGCGGGGCCCGACACCGCGCTCAGCCTGTTCGCGCCGCTCTTCCTGCCCTCGCTCCTGGCGCAGCCTGCGGCAGGCCCGCTCACTGCGGGCGTGGCCTTCCACCTCTACGAGCTCGGCTACTACGACGCGGCCGGTGTTGGCCACGCGGTCGCGGACCTTCGCAGCGCGGTGCCCGCGGCGCTCCCGATCTGGATGACCGAGTTCTCGAACACGACCGGCATCGGCTACGGGAGCTACGAGGAGGGCTTCGCGCAGGCCGAGCTCATGCACGGCACCTTCGCGAACGGCGGCGCGATGTACGTGATGTGGAATCTCTATCGCCCCGGCGGTCCGGGCGAGGCGCTGGTCGTGATCTCGCCGACGCACGGCGCGCCCGGATACACGGTGACGCCCAAGTACTGGACGGCGCGGCAGTTCATGAAGTTCGTCCGGCCGGGCGCCCGGCGCATCGGCGCCGCGAGCGCCGACGCGCAGCTCGCGCTCACCGCGTATCGCAACCCCGACGGCTCGATCGCCGCGGTCCTGCTCAACCGCGCGAGCGAGCAGCGCTGGGCCCTCGTCGGCGGAAGCCTTCCCGACACGACGCCGCGCTTCGTCCGCACATCCTCCGCCGAGAGCGGCGCCGGGATCCCGAACGAGTCGGCCGAGCGCCTCGGCCCCCGCGCATTCCTCCTGCCAGCGCGCTCGGTGTCGACGATCGTCTGGCCGGCGAACTGACCGGCGCAGCGAACTCGGCGTCGTCGAGATCCCGCCGCGCCTGCTCGAGCCAGCGGCTGGCTTCGGTCATAGACGGTGCGTCCCTCCCGGAGGATCCGGCGGAGAAGGCTGGACTCTTCGCGCGCGAGATCCAGCTCTTCGGGTGTGTAGACGAGGAGGTCGACCGCGAGGTGGGGCCTCGCGCGCCGGTAGAGATCGAGCGTTCGTTCCGCCCGACGCCGCGTGTCGTTGCGGACGACGAGGAGGTCGAGGTCGCTCGTCGAACCGACGTCTCCGCGCGCGGCCGAGCCGAAGAGGATCACGCGCTGCGTGTCCTCGTCGACGATCCGGGCGAGGATCTCGCGGCACGCGCGATCGAGCCGCTCGCGCCGCCGAGCCCGGTCCGGGTAACGAACGCCCATGGCCGCAGCATGGCCGAACCGCGTGCCGTGCATCGCCGTTCGGTGTCGCCGCGAGCGGCGAGAGGAAGCACCGGCAACCGGACGCCCTCCGCCGCGCGAGGCAGGCCGTCAGCCGGAGCGTTCGCCCGCACCTCCGGCGAGCCGCGCGAGCGGCGTCGAGAGCCGCCATGCGCCGGCGGCGCGCGGCGGCGGCCGGAGTACTGCGACACCCTCGGGTGTCGACTCGACGCCGAGCGCCTTCAGCAGCGCGAGCAGTGGCCCCGCGTGTGCGTTCGAGTTCATCACCGGAAACTCGCGCATGGGCGTCGCGGGCTGCACGTACGTCTCGCCGGGGCGCTCGCCGAAGTGGCCGTTGTACGCGTCGGGCCCGCTCCAGATGCCGTACCAGACGTGCGGGTAGGCGCGTGCGTGCGCGGCGAGCGTCTGCTTCTCGAGGCAGCGCCACGCGCGCTCGGGGTCGTGGAGGGCGAGGCCCCAGACGGTGAGCGCGGAGACGAATGCCCAGACGCCGCCATTCGTGTCCCACCCCGCCGGCAGGAGCCCCGCGCGAACCGGATGCGGCCGGTCGAGGATCGTGGGGCCGATCGGTGACGGATCGCAGCAGCGCGAGACGATCGCGTCGGCGAGCGCTTCCCGCTGCGCATCGGTGCCGAGGCGCGCGACGAGGCACAGCGCATTGGCGTCGAGGAACAGGTGGTCGCGGCCGAGCTCGCCGCCGTCGCCGTCGTAGCCGCGCAGGAACCAGCGCCCCGCCCACGCGGCCGCCATCGCCTCGCGCAGGCCCTCGGCGAGCGCGCGCATCGCAGGCGCCTCCTCGGGCAGGAGTTCGGCCGCGCGCGGGAGGACGTACGCGGCCAGCGCCGAGTTGAACGACGACTCGCCGCGGCGATGGAATGCGCGCCGGCTCGGTGCGAAGGCCGTGATCGGATCGTTCCAGTCGCCGCTTCCTGCGCGCAGCAGGCCGTGCGGTCCGAGGCCGACGCCGTCGCGAAGATGGCGGAAGGCGCGCAGCAGCGCAGGCCGGGCCTCGTCGAGAAGGGAGCGGTCGCGCGCGGCCCAGACGTAGTCCGTCACGGCCCAGAGCAGGAAGAGGGGCAGGTCGGACGGCGCGGCGTGGATGCCAGCGGAGGTCGCAGCGCCCGCGCCGGTGTGCGCGTAGTGCAGCGACCCGTCGCGCCGGACGAGACGGAGGCAAAGGCACAGCAGGTCCCGCGCGCCCGCCGGATCGACCAACGACAGCGGGAGCGATGCGATCGCATAGTCGCGAGGAGCGCCCTGCAGCCCGTGGATGTACGCGTAGGCGGACCCCTGCGGCAGGTACGAGCAGCCGAAGACGGCGTCGCGGACCTGCGCGCTTCGCAGGTAGAGCGCGTGCCAGGACGTCTCGCGCTCGAGCGCGGGCGCGGACGGAAGCTCGAGCCGCCACACGCCGTGCCAGCGGCGGGCGCTCTCGTGCGGCGAGGCAGAACGAAGCGCTTCGACGACGTCCGGCACGTCCTCTCGCTTCGCGTAGCCCACCGCGAACGAGAGCGTCGCCTGCCGCGAGCCGCCCGACAGCGTGACCTCGGCGTCGACGTCGGTCCTGCGGCCGCGTGCGGCGGCGCGGAGAATCGGGGCGCCCCCGCCCAGCGCCGCAACGAACACGGGCCCCGGAACGCGCGGCAGCAGCGAGCGTCGAGAAGGATCCCGGCCGGACGTCGCCGGCTCGAGCAGCACGGCCCCGAGCGCCGGGTCGATCCGGGGACGAAGCCGCAGCCGCCAGCCGAGTCCGCGCCGCACGGCGTCGGTCGCAGCCCGTGAGATCGTGCTCGCGGCGAGCATCGCCTCCCAGAGCGTGCGCTCGCCGAGCGTCGCCGTCCGCGGCGCGCCGATGCGGCGCGACATGAGGCCGCCCACGAGGAGCGGGAAGGGCGCGAAGCGCCAGCGTTCGGTGAAGGCGGGCGGCAGCTCGCCTTCGAGCGAGACGTCGACGCGAAGGCCGGTCGTCTCTCCGAAGGGCGCCCAGACACGGCGAACGATTCGCAGATCGCCCGCGAGGCACTCCCACTGCGCGTAGCCGAAACCGAAGCGCGTTCGAAGGCCGGCAGGCGCACCGAGCGGAATCGGGAGCGAGAGGCGAACGAGCCCCTCCTCCCACGCATAGAGCGTCACCGATCCGTCGGCGTGCGCCGTCGCCGTGATGCGGTCGTTGCCGACCTGGTGCCAGACGTCCTCGCGAACGGCGCTCCCGCGCAGATCGAAGCAGGCGAGGCCGTCCTCGTCCTGCGCCCAGTCGCCGAAATCGCCGCCGTCGCCTGCCGTCACCGCGGGCCTCCGCTCGCGCCACAGGGTACGCCGGGCCGCGTCCACGCTCCGGCGCGCTGCCGCTACGCCCTCGCGTCGCGGAGAGTACGCGAGCTGCTGCGGATCTGCGGGAGCGGCCTCACGCCGCGCGCAGGCGGCGGGCGGCCCTTCGGTTCCTGTCCCACTTCTCGATCGTGATCACCGGCAGGATGATCGCTCCGACGAGCGTCGCCCACAGCCAGTCGATCGGCGCGAGCGGCGCGGAGCCGAAGATCGCGTTCATGAACGGCGCGTAGACGTAGGTCGCCTGCAGAACGAGGAGCGACGCGATCCCGACGAAGATCGTCTTGTTGCTCAGCACGCCGAGCGATCGGAGCGAGTGCCGCAGCGAGCGGCAGTTCAGCAGGTAGAAGATCTGGAACACGATCACGGTGGTGACGGCCATCGTCTGGGCCTCGGCGAGCACGCTGGCCTGCGTGAGATGCCCATTGCCCGGCGTTCCCACGAGCGGCAGATCGCGGAAGTACTCCCAGACGAACAGGCCGGTCGCCCCCGCGCACATGAGCGTCGCCGCGACGAAGGTGCGGACGATCACGAAGCGCGAGAGCACGGGCTCGTCGGGGCTGCGCGGCGGCCGCTGCATCACGTTGCGCTCGCGCGTCTCGAAGGCGAGCGGGAGCGCGAGCGCGACCGTCGCGACCAGGTTGATCCAGAGGATCTGCGTCGGCTCCATCGGGAGCAGCAGCTCGCGAACCAGCGTCACGCTGCCGCCGACCTCCCGCTCGACGCCGTCGAACGGGAAGACCGCCACCGCGACGATGAGGATCATCGCAAGGCCGAGATTCGTCGGCAGCACGAACGCGAGGCTCTTCACGAGGTTGTCGTAGACACGGCGGCCCTCTTCGACCGCGGCCGTGATCGAGGCGAAGTTGTCGTCGGTGAGGACGATCGCCGCTGCCTCCTTCGCGACGCTCGTCCCGGTGATTCCCATCGCGACGCCGATGTTCGCCTGCTTGAGTGCGGGAGCGTCGTTGACGCCGTCGCCGGTCATCGCGACGACCTCGCCGCGGCGCTGCAGCGCCCGCACGAGGCGCAGCTTGTGCTCGGGGGCGACCCGCGCGAAGACGTGAGTCGTTGCGACGGCCTCGTCGAGCGCTTCATCGCTCATCTCGGCGATGCGCTGTCCGGTGATGACGGGCGGCAGCTCGCCGGGACGCGTGTGCAGATGGAGCCGGGCGCCGATCGCGCGCGCGGTCGACGGATGATCGCCGGTGATCATCTTGACGGTGATCCCGGCGCGGTGGCAGTGCTCGATCGCCTCGATCGCCTCGGGCCTCGGAGGGTCGATCAT
>JAYRMX010000006.1:0-54477 GCA_041912475.1 Myxococcota bacterium | reverse complement strand
GACCAGAGATCCTCGCAGCGGGCGGCGCCGCGCTGCACGATCTGCTCTCGGCGCTCGCGCGCGACGGCGTCGTGCTCGAGGCCTTCGATCTCGGCGACGTCGTCGACGTCGACCGGCCCGACGATCTCGCGGCCGCCGAGGAGGTCGCCGGGTGCGCGTGAACGGGAGCCGCTGCGCGTTCACCGGCATCCTGCGCGAGGAGGTCTACTCGCCCGGGAAGGTGGGCGACGACCGCGCGATCCTCGAGGAGACGGCCGCAGCGCTCGAGGCCGAGGGATCGCTCGTTCGCCTGCTGCCGGCCGAGCGCGTCGCGCAGGCCGCGCGCGGGAGCGACCTCGTCTTCGCGATGTGCCAGGGCCCCGCAGCGCTGCGCGGCCTTCGCCGTCTCGAGCGCGCCGGGATCCCGCTCGTCCACGCCGCAGGCCCGATCGAGGCCTGTCACCGGCGGCGCATGTTGCCGCTGCTCGCGGGCGCGGGAGTCTCGAGGCCGGACGCACGGCTGGTCCTGTGCGCTCGGCCGGGCCGGCGCGCGCTCGCTTGGGCCGAGGCGCGCGGCGAGGCAGGCGTCTGGGTCAAGCGCGGCGACGTCCACGCGACGCACGCCGGCGATGTGCAGCACGTGATCGGCGCGGCCGAGGCCGCGCGCGCCCTCTCGGCGCTCGCCGCGCGCGGCGTTCGCCAGGCCGTGCTCGAGGCGCACGTCCCGGGCGAGACGATCAAGTTCTACGGCGTCGCGGGAACGGGCTTCTTCCGGGCCTACGCGGGCGACTCGGCGAGTCCGCGTCCGGCGCCCGCGCCGTGGGCCGCAGCGGCCGAGGCCGGGGCCCGAGCCCTCGGCCTCGCCGTCTACGGAGGCGACCTCGTGGCCGACGCCGCGGGCCGGCCGTGGGTGGTCGACGTCAACGACTGGCCCTCGTTCTCCCGCTGCCGCCGGGATGCGGCGACCGCGATTGCACAGTATCTCTTGGCCCGCCTGCGGGCGTCCCGCGAGGCCGATCGTCAACCCTGCCCCCCGGATGAGGAGTTCGCATGAGCGAGCCGAGGAGGACCTCCGGCCCCGAGTCCGCGAAGCTCGTGGCCGAGGAGCAGGAATGGCTCGCGCCCGGGATCCAGCGCCTCGCCACCCTCGCCGGCGTCGCGATGCGGTCGGGACAGGGCGTGGTTCTCGAGGACGAGGACGGCCGCTCGTATCTCGATTTCATGGCCGGCGTGTGCGTCGCGAGCCTCGGTCACAGCCACCCCCGCTGGGCCTCGGCGATCTCGCGGCAGGCGAGCCAGCTCGCGGTCGGCTCCTTCACGAGCCAGGCGCGCGTGGCGCTCCTCAAGCTCCTCGCTTCGATCCTCCCGGAGCCGCTTCGACGCGTGCAGCTCTACTCGGGCGGCGCCGAGGCGGTCGAGTCGGCGATCCGCCTCGCCAAGGCCTGCACCGGCAAGTTCGAGGTCGTCTCGTTCTGGGGAGGCTTTCACGGCAAGACCGGCGGCGTCCTCTCGCTGATCGGCGATCCGTTCAAGCGCGGCTGGGGCCCGCTCGCCCCCGGCGCGCATCTCGTTCCCTACGCCGACTGCTACCGCTGCCCGCTCAAGACCGCGTATCCCGGCTGCGGCCTCGGGTGTGTCGATCTCGCACGCGAGCAGCTCCGCGCCGCGAGCCTCGGCGCGGTCGCGGCCGTGATCGTCGAGCCGATCCAGGGAACGGCGGGCAACGTCGTTCCTCCGCCCGACTGGCTGCCCGCGATCCAGGATCTCGCGAAGGAGCTCGGCGCGCTCCTCATCGTCGACGAGATGATCACGGGCTTCGGCCGCACCGGGACGATGTTCGGCTTCGAGCACACGGACACGCTTCCCGACATCATGACCATCGGAAAGGGTTTCGGCGCAGGCTTCCCGGTGACGGGCGTCGTCACCAGCGCCGAGATCGCTGCGGCCGAGCCGTGGTCGAAGCCGTCGTCGTCTTCGTCCTCGTACGGCGGCAACCCGCTCGCTTCGGCGGCCGCCCTCGCGACCGTCGAGACGATCCTCGAGGAAGGCCTCGTCGAGAACTCGCAGCGCGTCGGCGCGCTCGTGCTCGAGCGGCTGCGCGAGATGCAGGAGCGCTTCCGCGTGATCGGCGACGTGCGCGGCAAGGGCCTGCTGATCGGCGTCGACCTCGTGGCCGACCGAAAGACGCGCGAGCCGCTCCCGGCGCGCCTCACCGAGCGCCTCTACACGCGCTGCGTCGAGCTCGGCCTGCTCGTGATGGCCTACGGCGCGCGCGTTCGCATCAACCCCCCGCTCGTGATCAGCGAGGAAGAGGCGCTCGCGGGGCTCGACATCTTCGAAGCCGCGCTCGAGGAGATCGAGGCGGAGCGCGCTTGACCGAGGGCCGCGCGGGTGAAGGCCCCGCCGCCGCGAACGAGCCGATCGAGGGCGCGCTCGTCGGCTTCGGCGGCGTCGCCGAGCACGGCCACCTGCCGGGCTTTCGCCGGCACGGCGGCTTCGCGATCGCGAGCGTTGCGGAGCCGGACCCGGCGCGGCGTGCGCGCGCACGCGAAGCGCTCGGGCCGGGCGTTCGCCTCTACGCGAGCCTGCGCGAGCTGCTCGCAGCCGAGCGGCCGGCCTTCGTCGACGTGGCCGTTCCGCCGGCGCTGCACGCCGAGACGATCTCGGAGGCGATCATCGCGCGCCGTCACGTGCTGGCCGAGAAGCCGCTCGCGACGACGCTCGCCGACGCGGAGCGCCTGCTCGCGGCGGCGCAGCGCGCCGGCGTCGCGCTCGTAACCGCGCACAACTGGCATTACGCGCCGGCGTTTCGCGCCGCACGCGAGGCCGCGAAGGCGGGCGCGATCGGGCGCCCGCATCGCATCGAGTTCGTGACCGAGCGGACCGAGCCTGCCGGAGGCCCCCGCTCGTGGCGCCTCGACCGCAGCGTCGCGGGCGGCGGGATCCTCGTGGACCACGGCTGGCACCAGCTCTACCTCGCATGCGCGCTGCTCGGCGCCGGAGCACCGCGCAGCGTCCGCGCCACGACCGCACGGCGCCGCTTCACGCAGGCGAGCGTCGAGGACACGGCCGAGGTGACGCTGCACTTCGGCGGCGGCGCCGAAGCGAGGCTCGCACTCACCTGGGCCGCCGCCGAGCGCCGGACGGCCGTGACGCTGACGGGCGACGAAGGCGAGCTCGCGATCGACGGCGCGAAGGTCCGCGTCCGCAGAGCGGGCGGCGCGGAGCGCGACTGGCCGGTCGCGCCCGACGCGCCCGACGACTCGTGGCACGCGGCGTGGTTCCCGCCGGTCCTCGACCTGCTGGCGGCAGCGCTCGCGTCGCCGGCCACCGCTGCGGCGAACCGGCAGGAGGCGCGCATGTGCCAGTCCGTGATCGACGCGGCGTACCGCTCGGCCGAGCGCGGAGGCGACCCCGTCGCGCTCGGCTGACCCGCGCGCCGCCTCGAACGCCGGTGTCGCCCCGATTCCGACCGGAGACGAGATGACCGCAGCTCCCGAACGCAGCACCGCGGAGTGGCGCCGCATCGACGCGGCGCACCACATCCATCCCTTCACCGATCCCGGGCGCATGCACGCGCACGGCGGAACCCGCGTCATCGTTCGCGGCGAAGGCGTCTGGCTCTGGGACTCGGACGGCAACCGCATCCTCGACGGCCTCGCGGGCCTCTGGTGCGTCGCGGTCGGCTACGGCCGGCGCGAGCTCGCCGAGGCAGCCGAGCGCCAGCTCCGCACGCTCTCGTACTACTCGAGCTTCCTCGACACGACGACGCCCGCGACGATCGAACTCGCGGAGCGCGTCGCCTCGCTCGCGCCTCCCGGCCTCGATCACGTCTTCTTCGGCAATTCGGGCTCCGAGTCGATCGACACGATCGTGCGTATGGTGCGCCACTTCTGGAATCTCGAGGGGCGGCCCGAGAAGAAGATCCTCGTCTCGCGCGAGTACGCCTACCACGGCTCGACGCTCGCCGGCGCATCGCTCGGCGGAATGGCCGGGATGCACGCGATGAGCGGCCTGCTTCCCGACGTCGAGCACGTGATGCCTCCGTACACGTACAAGTACGGCCGCGGAACGACGCCGGCCGAGTTCGGGCGCCGCGCGGCCGACGCGCTCGAAGAGCGGATCCTCGCGATCGGCGCCGACCGCGTCGCCGCCTTCTTCGCCGAGCCCGTCCAGGGAGGAGGCGGCGTCCTCGTCCCGCCCGAGACGTACTGGCCGCGCGTGCAGGAGATCTGCCGCAAGCACGACGTCCTGCTCGTCGCCGACGAGGTGATCTGCGGCTTCGGCCGGACGGGAGAGTGGTTCGGCTGCCAGACCTACGGGATCGCGCCCGACTTCATGAACGTCGCGAAGGCGATCACCTCGGGCTACGTCCCGCTCTCGGCCGCGATCGTCGGCGAGCGCGTCGCGAAGACGCTCGGCGAAAAGGGAGGCCGCCTCGCGCACGGGTACACGTATTCGGGTCACCCGCTCGCGTGCGCGGTCGGCGTCGAGAACCTGCGGATCATGGCCGCCGAGGGGCTCGTCGAGCGCGTTCGCGAAGACGTCGGCCCGTATCTGCAGCGCTGCCTGCGCGAGGCGCTCGCCGATCACCCGCTCGTCGGCGAGGTGCGCGGCGTCGGCCTCATGGCCGCCGTCGAGCTGGTCCGTGACAAGGCGCGCGACGAGCTCTTCGACCCGCCGGGAGAAGTGGGCCTTCGCGCGCTCGACCACTGCTTCGGTGCCGGCGTCACCTGCCGCGTCGTCCGCGACGCGCTGTGCTTCGCGCCGGCGCTGGTCATCACGCGCGCCGAGATCGAGGAGCTCGCCGCGCGCGCCCGCAAGGCAGTCGACGCGACGGCCCGGGATCTCGGCGTCGCGTAGGCCGGGCGCGACTGCGCTCGCGCGCGCTGACCGCAGTCGACGCGACGGCCCCGGACCTCGGGGTCGCGCCGGGCCGCCGCGCCCGGGGGGCCGGCTCCCGATCTGCGCCAGGGGCGGGCCGCCCCGGCCTCGTAGCGTTGTCGCTGCGCGAGCCATCCGTGCGCGCGGATGGTCTCGCGCGCGCACAGCGACTGGCACGCCGTCGCCCGAGGCCCCGAGAACGTCGAAATCGTCGATTGCCACCCGCCTGGCGAGGACACCATGGAATGGCATGGAATTCACCCGGGCGAACACCTCTTCGAGGAGCTCGACGCCCTCGGCGTGAGTGCGGCCGAGCTCGCTCGCCGGCTCGCGCCACTCCCAGACGTTCCCGACCACGTTGCGCAGCACCGAGTTGGTAGCGATCGCCGCGGGCGTGAGCGTGTAGAAGCCGTCCTCGGTCGTGAGAGACGTCTGCAGGCCCGTCGGCTGCTCGTTCTGGAGCCATTTGGAGGAGCGCGACGCGACCCAGAACGAGACGTACGTAACTGTCTTGCTCGCGAAGCCTGACTTCACGGCGTAGCTCCAGCTTCCCGAGACGCGCTGCGCGTGATGCCGCCGAGCGTCGCATCGCTGCCCATGCTCCCGTTGTAGAGCGCAGGGTGTCGGCGGCCGTCACCTCGTTCAGGAACTCCGCGTACTGAGCGTTCGTGACGTCGGATCTCCCGATCTCGTACGTCGTCGCCACGGCGCCGCAGGGCGAGGCGTTCGAGGCGCCGCAGTTGACGGGGCTGGTATCCGCGGCATTGCCCGGCGCACCGACGGTCACCCAGTCGCTCGTGACGGCCGAGACGGCGTGCGGTGCGAGCGTGGCGGCGGCAAGGGCGAGCGTCGCGGCAAGGCGCGGCGGGACGGAGAGGGCGGCTTGGGCAGCGGACGGCTCCCACTCGATGAGGGGATCGCCGATCGAGAACGGGCCAGCGCCTGCGCGACGAGACCCGCCTGCGCGGTGCCGCGCTGCGGCTCTCACCGGCCGACGAACGCCGCCGTCAGGCGGGCAAGAGCTGAAAGCCCTCGCGCAGCGCGGCCTCTCGCAGCCGGAGGTCGAGGGACACGAACTCGAGCCCGTGCGTGCCTCCGCGGCTCCACAGCAGCGCTGCAGCGAGCTGGAATGCGTCGGCCGTGCGGAGCGCATGCGTCGAGAGGAGCCGTTCCGCTCGTTCCCGAACGCCGTCCCCGGGAAGGACCTCCGACCACTCGGCTGCGAGCAGCGCGAGAACGCTCCGGGCGAGGCGCTCGCCGGAAGACGTCAGCGCACCCTCACGACGGCGTCGCGCGAGAGCGGCAACACACTCCGTCCGCGTCGCCCACCAGACGATGATGCCCGGGTCTTCGCCGGCCAACCGCCGCGCGCTTGCGGTCCTGGCCTCGGAGACGAGGAGCGGAACGATCGCCGACGTGTCCCAGAATCTCACGCGCTCTCGTCACGATCCTCGGAGACGGCGCGCCTCACCGAAGCGCTCGGATCGCGCGGCCGCCGGCCGCGGAGCAGCTCGGTCGGAAGACGGCCGCTTCCCAGCCGAACGAGGCCCTGGCGCTCGAGATCGCGCAGCGCCTCGACGGCGTCTGTCCGGCTCCCGACGGGAACGATGCGCGCCACCGGCACGCCCCGATCGGTGACGAGCACCTCGTCGCCTGCCTTCACGCGGCGGAGAAAGCGGCTCAGCTGGGCCTTGAGCTCGGCAACCGCGGCGGTGCGACGCACCATGTGACCAGAATAGTCCCGAGCCGAGACCCCGGCAACGGGCCGGGGAACGAGCGCTCCCGAGCGTACGCTCGCGGCGGCGCGGGAGATGGACGGGCCTCGCCGACTGGACGACCGTGCGCCAGACCGGCAAGCCTGGGAAGATATCGGCCCGAATTTCGCTCGGGTCCGATATAATCTTGGTGTCGAATCTAAGTTCAGACTCGCCCCCGACATGTGGACTGCCGGGGAGCGGAGGGTTGCCGTATGGGGATCTCGAGGCGGGGTTTTCTGATCGGGGCAGGCGCCGCTGGGGCCGCCGCCCTCACGCTCGGGCTCTACAAGCTGCGGCCGAAGAAGGGCCTCACCTACCCGCCCGTGCCGAAGTCGGCGGCGCAGCCGATCGCGTACGGCGACTGGACCGACACCTACCGCGCGAAGTGGACGTGGGACCGCGTCGTCAAGGGCACCCACAACCGCGCGAACTGCTTCTCCGCGTGCTCGTGGAACCTCTACGTCAAGGATGGCGTCGTCTGGCGCGAAGAGCAGAACGCGATCTACGGGCCGTCGCGCCCGGACGTTCCCGACTTCAACCCGCGCGGCTGCCAGAAGGGCGCCTGCCACAGCGACCTCCATCTCGGCGAGGCGCGCATCCTGCACCCGATGAAGCGAGCCGGTGCGCGCGGCGAGGGCAAGTGGAAGCGCATCACGTGGGACGAGGCGTACGACGAGATCGCCGATGCCTGCATCACCGCCGCGCTCGAGGGCGGCACCGAGACCATCCTTCACGACCACGGCACCACGAACTGCGACTACAGCCCCGATTCGTCGTCGGAGATGCGCTGGAACGTCGCCATGGGAACGACGCTGCTCGATTCCTGGGCGGGAGTCGGCGACATGCCGAACGGCCTCGTGCAGACCTTCGGCATGTACAACGCCGACGGAACGACCGACGACTGGTTCCTCTCGGACTACATCGTCCTGTGGGTCGCGAACCCGAGCTACACGCGCATTCCGGACGTGCACTTCGTGAACGAGGCGCGCTACCGCGGAGCGACGGTGGCCGTGATCTCGCCGGACCTCTCGGCGAGCTCGATCCACGCCGATCTCTGGGTTCCGGTGAAGCACGAGACCGACGCGGCCTTCGGCCTCGCAGCGGCGCAGGTGATCCTCGAGGAGAAGCTCTACGACGACACTGCGGTGCGTGAGCAGACCGACCTCCCCTTCCTCGTGCGCACCGACACCGGCCGCTACCTCCGCGAGTCGGATCTGCGCGCCGGCGGCAAGGACGACCTGCTCTACGTCTGGGACGAGGCCACGGGCAAGATGGTGGCTGCGCCCGGCTCGCAGGGCGAGGGCTCGCACCGGCTCGCGCTCGGCGACGTGCGGCCCGCGATCGACGGACGCTGGGAGGTGACGCTCGCCGCCGGCGGCCGCGTGACGGTGAGGCCGCTGTTCCAGGCGCTCCGCGAGCACCTCGCCGCGAGCTACACGCCCGAGAAGCAGGAAGCCGTGACGGGCGTCAAGGCGTCGGTCGTGCAGCGCTTCGCGCGCGGACTCGCGAAGGCGCCGGCGGCGATGATCTACGCGTCGTGGGGCGCGTGCAAGAACTACCACAGCGACCTGTTCCAGCGCGCGATGGCGCTGCTGATGGCGATCACGGGAAACCAGGGAAGGAAGGGCGGCGGCCTTCGCGTGGCATCGTGGTGGGAGATGAAGGGCGCCGACGAGCTCGGCGGCGCCACCACCTACCGGCCGCCGATCGGCGAGATCGTGAAGCTCGCCGCGACCGGGATGAGCCGCGGCCTCGGGCCGACGGACTGGGAGGAGGTCTACACGAACTACAGCAACCACTTCCCGATCACGCCGCTGATGCCGTTCCTCTATCACCATGCCGGATACGACGAGGTCTGGAACCGGCCCGAGCACCAGGACCCTGCGATGCAGGCGCCGCTCTCGCAGTACATGCAGGAGGCGCTCGAGAAGGGCTGGATCCCGGTCCACCCGCCGCCGGGAACGCGTCCGCGCGTCTTCATCTTCTCGGGATCGAACCCCCTGCGCCGCTGGCCGTCGCCGCAGACCGCGAAGGCGAACCTGTGGCCGAAGCTCGATCTCATCGTGTCGACGAACTTCCGCTGGAGCACGAGCACGCTCCACGCGGGCATCGTGCTCCCGGTGGCCGCGTACTACGAGAAGTACGGCCTCAAGTACGCCGTCTCGGCCATGCCCTACATCGTGACGAGCGAGCCCGCGACGCCTCCGCTCGGCGAGTCGAAGTTCGATTACGAGGTCTTCGGCACGCTCGCGCGGCGCGTCTCCGAGCGCGCACGCGCGCGCGGGCTCACCACGCCCGTCAAGGGACCGAAGGGCCGCCCGCTCGACCTCACGAAGGTCTTCGACGACTGGTCGATGAACGGCGAGCTCGACCCCATGAACGTGCGCCCGGTGATGGACCGCATCTTCCGGCACAGCGACGTCGTGGGCAACATCGGCATCGACCAGGCGCTCGCGCTCGGCGCCGTTCCGGTGGTGAAGGAGGGCACCTACACGCTCGTCAACCAGGCGTGCAGCTCCTTCACGCCGGGCGACACCTTCACGCCGTACCGCTGGTACCGCGAGGACAAGCTGCGCTGGCCGACCCTCAGCGGCCGGATGCAGTTCCTGATCGACCACCCGTGGTTCCTCGCCGGCGGCGAGGCGCTCCCCGTTCACAAGGACTCGCCGGGGATGCGGAGCGGAAAGTCGCTGCGTCTCACGAGTGGTCACACGCGCTGGAGCATCCACGCGATCTCGCGAGACCAGAAGATGCTGCTGCGCCTGCAGCGCGGAGAGCCTGCGGTCTGGATGCACCCGTCGGACATGGCGGCGCGCGGCCTCGCCGACCACGACCGCATTCGCGTCTACAACGAGCACGGCGCGTTCGAGGCGCGCGTGCGGCCGGGCGCGCGCATGCAGCCGGGGATGATCCAGCTCTACCACGCGTGGGAGCCGTACCAGTTCAAGGACTGGCAGGGGCAGCAGGCGCCCGTCGCCGCGCCGTGGAAGCCCCTGCATCTCGCCGGCGGCTACTCGCAGCTCCACTACCGCATGTACTACGGCTCTCCGGGACACAACCCGCGCGGGACCGGCGTCGAGGTCGAGAAGGTCGGGTGAGCGAGGCCGAGGGCCGTCGCGAGCGCAAGAAGCGCGCACGCCGCGAGCGGATCTACGAGGCCGCACGCCAGCTCTTTCTCGAACGCGGATATGCGGCGACGACGGTCGAGCAGATCGCCGAGGCGGCCGACGTCGCGCAGGCCACGTTCTTCAACCACTTCCAGAGCAAAGCAGCCGTGCTGCGCGAGATGACGGGCGAGGTCTCGGCGCACCTCGAAGCGATGCTCGAGCGCGAGCTCGAGACGCCGGGAGCGGCCGAGCGCCGCATCCGCCGCTTCGCGACGCGGGCGCTGCGAGCGCTCGCGGAGACCGAGGGGCTCGCACGCGAGGTGCTGCTCGAGCTGCTCCGCACGGCCTCCGGCCCGGGAACGGCGCTTCCCTACCTCGCGAGCGTTCGCGAGCCGTTCACGCGCATCGTTCGTGAGGGCCAGTCCGAGGGCAACGTGCGGACGGACCTCGACGCCGCCCTGCTCGCCGAGCTCGTGATCGGCATCCTCAACACCGCCCTGCTCGGCTGGCTGAACGACCCCGACTATCCGTTCGAGAAGCGCCTCGGTGATTTCTCGGGCGTCATCGCCGAAATGCTCCGGCCGCGCGCCGGTTGACGGGCCGGCGCGACGAACACGCCGGGCGAGGTGCGGCCACGCCGGCGCGTCCGTCGCCGCGTGCGGCGCGCCCGGTCAGTCCCCGGCTCGAGGCTCCGCCCGGTAGATCGTTCGCCCGCCGACGATCGTCTCGACGACGCGGATCTCGCGGATGCGCTCGGGGTGCGCGACGGGATCGTCCGAGAGGACGACGAGGTCCGCGAGCTTTCCCGGCTCGAGCGATCCGCGGCTGCCCTCGAGAAACGACTGCCATGCAGCGTCGATCGTGACGCCGCGCAGCGCCGCTTCGGCCGGGATCCTCTCGTCGGGGCCGATCTCGCGGCCCGCGGCCGAGCGGCGGAAGACGGCGCACCAGACCGCCAGCAGCGGGTCGATCGGCATCACCGGCGTGTCGTTGTGGAGGCTGAAGCGAAGGCCGCGCGCCCGCGCGCTCGCGAGCGGGCTGATTCGCGCCGTCCGCTCCGGACCGAGAAACACCTCCCAGTGTCGATCGGCGAAGAAGTACGTGTGCGGATTGTGGAAGGTCGGCGTCACGCCGAGGCGCAGCATCGTGTCGAGCTGGTCGGGCCGCGCCATCTGCGCGTGGACGAGGATGTGCCGCGCGTCGCTTCGCGGGGCCTCCTGCTGCGCACTCGCGAACGCGGCGAGGGCGTCGTCGATCGCCGCGTCGCCGTTGGCGTGGACCGCGATCTGAAGCCCGGCGTCGTGGAAGCGCCGGACGATCCGGGCGAGCTCGGCGGCCGCGTGGATGGGGTACCCGCGGTCGGCGGAATCACCGGCGAGTGGCGTGAAGTACGGCTCCGTGAGATACGCCGTATAGATGTAGATCGAGCCGTCCGCGACGAGCTTCACGGCCCCCACGTGGAAGGCGTCGCTCTCGAAATTCTCGCGCCGCAGCTCGCCGCGGACGAGCCTCTCGGCGAGCGCGGCATCGGGCCATGCGACGAGGCGCTGCGGAATGACGCCGAGCCGCGAGAGCCTCGCCATCGCGGTGAACATCGCCTGGTCGGCGAGGCCGAGCTGCGCCGTGGTGACGCCCGCGGCGGCGTAGTCGGCCGCCGCGCGGCGCGCGACGCGCAGGCCCTCGACGAGCGAGAACGCGAGCGCCTCCTTGCGTGCCTCGGCGAGCGCCGTCTCGTCGAGGCGCCCCGTCGGCCGGCCCGTCGCCGGGTCTTTGTGGATCTCGCCTCCCGGCGGGCTCGGCGTCGCGTCCGAGATCCCGAGTCGCTCGAGCGCCACGCCGTTCACGACGGCCGTGTGCCCGCTCACGTGCATCACGAAGACGGGATGCTCCGTCGAAGCGGCGTCGAGATCGGCGCGCGTGAAATGCCTGCGCTCCTCGAGGCGCATGTCGTCGTAGCCGTAGCCGACGAGCCACGCGTCGCGCGAGAGCGTCTTCGCCTTCTCGCGCAGCGCCGCCACGGCCTCTTCGATGCTCCGAACGCTCCCGATCGGCGGGCTCGCCAGATCGACGCCGATGGCCGAGAGGCCGGAGCCCGGGAAGTGACCGTGCGCCTCGATGAATCCGGGCACGACGGTCTTTCCGCCGAGGTCGGTGACGACGCTGCCGCGACCGATGAAGGGCTCGACCTGCGCGCGGGTGCCGACCGCGACGATGCGGTCGCGCGAGAGCGCGATGGCCTCCGCGACGCGATCTCCCGCGTCCTCGGTGCGAACGACGGCGTTCACGAAGACGCGGCTCTCGGGCGGCCTGCGCGACGCCCAGAGCAGCGCGAGCGCGCCGGCGCCGACCGCGGCCGCGAGCGCGATCGCCGCGAGCGCGACAAGGGCGGCGCGGCGCAGCCCGCTTCGCGCCACGGCCCGCTATTGCCCGGCGCGGGAGGGCGCCGCGCCCTCCGCCGCCGCCGCGGGCGCGACGAACCGGATCGACGGCCGTGTCCACTCCGGATCGAAGAAGCCGCCGATCGCGCGCACGAGCCCCCCGCCCTTCGCCATCGCCTCCAGCTCCTCGAGCGGACCGTAGCGGAGCGCGCCGCCGACGCAGGTCTCGACGCAGCGCCCGCGGCGTGCAACGCCTGTGCGGACCGGCCGCCGGCCGTGCTCGTCAAGCGGCTTCGAGGCGCACCGTGCCCGTGGTCTCGGGAACGAGACGCAGGCGCCTCGGCAGGAGGCCGAGGACTCCCGGACGCTCCGCGACCGAGACGATCGCCGCCCTCGGGACTCGCGCGACGAGCGTCTCGTAGACCTTCTGCTCGGTCGCCGCGTCGAGGCTCGACGTCGCCTCGTCGAGCAGCACCCACTCGGGCGCGTGGAGCACCACGCGCGCGAGCGCAAGGCGCTGCTGCTGGTGCGCCGAGAGCGCCTGGTCCCAGGGCTCCTCTTCGTCGAGACGCGAAACGAGCTCTTCGAGACCGAAGGCGCGCAGCGCCCCGGCGATGGCATCGGCCGGGAACGCCGACGCCGGCGAGGGGTACGCGATGGCTTCCCGCAGCGAGCCGATCGGCAGGTAGGGCTGCTGCCCGAGGAAGAACATGCGGTCCCGCGGCGGCTCGCCGACCCGGCCGCGCCCGAAAGGCCAGATGCCGGCGAGCGCGCGCATCAGCGTGGTGCGCCCCGACCCGGCGGGGCCCGTGATCGCGACGCGGTCGCCGGGCGCGACGGTGGCCGTCGCGTGCTCGAGCAGCACGCGGCCTCGCGGCGCCTCGACCGAGAGGTCGTCGAGCACGATCCGCGCCGGATCCTCGCGCTCGATGCGGATCTTCGCGGCGTCGAACTGGCGCGCCGTCGCGTCCATCGCGTCGGAGAAGCTCGCGAGGCGCTCGATGTTCGCGCGCCAGCGAGCGATCTCCTGGTACGCGTTCACGAACCACGCCAGCCCCCCCGCCACCTGGCCGTACGCGAAGCGCGTCTGCGCGATCACGCCGAGCGTGAGAACGTCGGCGAAGTACGCGAGCCCCGAGACCACGAGCGGAACCAGCGTGTTCGCGACACCGATGCTCTGGGTGAGGATGGTGAGGTTTCGCTGGGCCGTGACCAGCTCGTTGAAGTTCCCTACGACCCGTTGGAAGCGGCCGCGCGCGCCGCGGCGCTCGACCTCCGCGCCGCGCATCAGCGCGACCGCCTCGACGTGGTCGCGATAACGCACGAGGCCGTACCGGAAGTCGGCTTCCAGACGAATCCGGTCGAAGTTGATCGGTACGAGCCGGCGGCCGACCCGGTTCGTGAGCCACATCGAGAACAGCGCGAACGCGACGGCCACCCAGAGCAGGAGACCCGGAATTTCGACCATCGTTCCCGCGATCGGAATCCGCCAGCCGGACGACATCTTCCAGAGCATCGCCGAGAACGAAGCGAGGGTCACGACGGCGGAGAGCAGCGAGAGCGAGAGGCCGAGCGCACTCGCCACGAAGTCGCGGATGTCCTCCGAGATGCGAACGTCCGGGTTGTCGACGGCGTCGCGGTGCAGCTCGGAGAGGCAGAAGGCCTGCGGACTCACCCAGCGCTCGACGAAGTGCGCGGTCAGCCACTCGCGCCAGCGGATCCGCAGGCGCTGCTGCACCCAGTCCGCGTAGGCCGGGACGACGACCGAGAGGATCATGACGCCGACCATGAGGAGGATCGAGCTCCGGAACGCCGCGAGGTCGTGTGCGCCGAGAGCGTTTCCGACGTCGCGCTGCGCCTCCGAGACCAGAACGTTCGCGTAGACGGCGCCGAGCTGGAGAGCGATCGCGCTGCCGAGGAGCAGCGCGCCCCACCGCGCGTCCTTCGAGGTCCAGTAGAGGCGCGTGAGGCGCCACAGGGCCTTCGCGAGCGCGCGGCCCTCGATGCGCGGCTTCCCGGCAGGCGTCATTCGGCATCCCCCCTGCGCGCATGATGGACGCGGCGCCGCGAACCGCCAGGGGACGGGCCGCCCGCTCGGCGGCTCCACGACGAGGCGTGTCGCCTTCCGCGCGCCCGGCTTCGAGCGGTCCGCGAGGCTCTGATATCCTCGCGTCACCCCCATGGAACTCGACCACGTCCTCATCCGGGGAGCGCGTGAGCACAATCTGCGCTCCGTCGACGTCCGCATCCCCAAGAAGAAGCTGGTGGTGCTGACGGGGGTCTCGGGCTCGGGCAAGTCGTCGCTCGCGTTCGACACGCTCTACGCCGAGGGGCAGAGGCGCTACGTCGAGTCGCTCTCGGCCTACGCGCGGCAGTTCCTCGGACAGATGGAGAAGCCGCGCTACGACACCATCCGCGGCCTCTCGCCGACGATCTCGATCGAGCAGAAGACGACGGGGACGAACCCGCGTTCGACCGTCGGGACGATCACGGAGATCGCGGACTACCTGCGCGTGCTCTACGCGCGGATCGGCGTCCAGCACTGCCACCGCTGCGGCCGCCCCGTCCGCGGGCAGAGCGCCGAGCAGATCGCACGCGAGCTCGCCGCGCTTCCGGAGGGAGCGCGGCTGTGGCTGCTCGCGCCGCTGCTCGTGAACCGCAAGGGAGAGCACCGAGAGCTGCTCGAGGAGGCGCGGCGGCAGGGCTTCGTCCGCCTGCGCGTCGACGGCGAGATCCGCGAGAGCGAAGGCCTCGCCTCGCTCGACAAGCGGCGAAAGCACACGGCCGAGGCCGTCGTCGACCGCCTCGTCGTGAAGCCCGGCCTCGAGGGTCGCCTCACGGGGTCGGTCGAGAGCGCGCTGCGCACGGGCGGCGGAACGCTGATCGCGATCACGGAGGGAGCGTCCGGCGGAGAGCGGATCTACTCCGAGAAGCTCGCGTGCGCGCCGTGCGGGCTCTCGTTTCCCGAGCCGACACCGCAGGGCTTCTCGTTCAACAGCCCGCAGGGGATGTGCCACGACTGCAACGGCCTCGGCTCGCGGGTCGAGATCGATCCCGACCTCGTCGTGCCCGACGCGGCGCTCACGCTCGACGAGGGCGCCGTCAGGCCCTGGGGCGGCGGCCTCTCGACGAAGTCGAGCTGGTCGGCGCTGCGAACGCAGGTGCTGCGGCAGCTCGGGGTCCCGTTCGATGTCCCGTGGCGAAGGCTGCCGAAGAAGCTGCAGGAGCAGATCCTCCACGGAGCGGGCGAACGCGAGTTCAAGGTGCGCTGGAAGGGCACGGGAGGCGGGAGCGCGACGTTCACCATGCAATGGGAGGGCGCCCTCCCCCGCCTCATGCGACGCTTCCGCGAGACGCGCTCCGAGCGGGCGAAGAAGTGGTACGCGCAGTTCCTCGGCGACACGCGCTGCACGACGTGCGGCGGCACGCGACTTCGTCCGGAGAGCGCGGCGGTTCGCGTCGGCGGCAAGACTCTCGTCGAGCTCTCGGCCCTCACCATCGACGGTGCGCGGCGCTTCTTCTCGGAGATCCAGCTCGAGGGCGCCGCGCGCGAGATCGCGGCCGAGCTGATGAAGGAGATCCGCAGCCGGCTCGACTTTCTCGCCGCGGTCGGCCTCTCCTATCTCTCGCTCGACCGCGCGGGCCCGACGCTCTCGGGCGGCGAATCGCAGCGCATCCGGCTCGCGAGCCAGGTGGGATCGGAGCTCACGGGCGTCATCTACATCCTCGACGAGCCGTCGATCGGCCTTCACCAGCGCGACAACCGCCGCCTGCTCGCGACGCTCGAACACCTGCGCGACATCGGCAACACCGTCGTCGTGGTCGAGCACGACGAGGAGACGATCCGCAGCGCGGATCACGTGATCGACTTCGGCCCCGGCGCCGGCGTCGCGGGAGGCGCCATCGTCCATGCCGGGACTCCGGCCTCGCTCGAGCGCTGCAAGGCATCGCTCACCGGCGCGTACCTGTCGGGGCGCCTCTCGATTCCCGTCCCCGCCGAGCGCCGCCGCGCGGCGGGCAGCCTCAAGATCGAGGGCGCGAGAGAGAACAACCTCGCGGACGTGAGCGTCGAGGTGCCGCTCGGCGTGCTGGTCGCCGTGACGGGCGTCTCGGGCGCGGGAAAGTCGACGCTCGTGAACGACGTCCTCTACCCCGCGCTCGCGCGCCGGTACCACGGCGCGACGCGCCGGGTCGGGCTGCACACGGCGCTCTCGGGCGCCGAGCAGCTCGACAAGGTGATCGCGATCGACCAGCGGCCGATCGGCCGAACGCCGCGCAGCAACCCCGTCACGTACGTCAAGGTCTTCGACGAGATCCGCGGCTTCTTCGCGCAGCTTCCCGAGGCGCGCGTCCACGGCTACGGGCCCGGACGGTTCTCGTTCAACGTGAAGGGCGGGCGCTGCGAGTCGTGCCAGGGCGACGGCGTTCGGCAGATCGAGATGCACTTTCTGCCCGACGTCTTCGTGAAGTGCGAGCAGTGCCAGGGCCGGCGCTTCAACGAGGCGACCCTCCAGGTCCGCTTCAAGGGAAAGTCGATCGCCGACGTTCTCGACCTCACCGTGCAGGAAGCGGCGGAGCTGTTCTCGGCGTTCCCGAGGATCCGCAGCGCGCTCGCGCTGCTGATCGACGTCGGTCTCGACTACCTCCATCTCGGACAGCCCTCGCCGACGCTCTCGGGCGGCGAGGCCCAGCGCATCAAGCTCGCGCGCGAGCTCTCGCGGCGCGCGACCGGCCGGACGCTCTACATCCTCGACGAGCCGACGACGGGCCTGCACTTCGACGACGTACGAAAGCTCCTCGCCGTGCTCGCGCGCCTCGTCGACGCCGGCAACAGCGTGCTCGTGATCGAGCACAACCTCGACGTCATCAAGGCCGCCGACTGGGTGATCGACCTCGGCCCCGAAGGCGGGCCGAGCGGCGGGCGCGTCGTCGCCGCAGGAACTCCCGAGCAGGTGGCGAAGGTCGCCGCCTCGCACACCGGCCGCCATCTGGCGCCGCTGCTCGGCGCCGCGAGGTCCCGCGCATGAGCGAGCCGCTCACCGTCTACTTCTCGTTCCGGAGCCCCTATAGCTGGCTCGCGCTGCACCGGCTGGACCGCCTCGGCGACCGGCTCGGCGCAGAGCTGCGGCTCGTTCCGGTCCATCCGCGCCCCGAGTCCGGCTTCAACGACCCCGCGGCGAGCCACGCACGCTTTCGATACCTCATCGAAGACGTCGGCCGGATGGCGCAGGCGTACGGCGTCACGATGAAGCTCCCGGCTTCGGTCGACGTTCGCTGGGAGCTGTCGCACGCGGCGTTCACGTACGCGCAGGAGCAGGAGCGCGGCCTCGCCTTCGCGGTCGCGGCGTCGAACGCGCGCTTCGCACGCGGCCGCGACCTCGGCGACCCCGGCGTCCTCGGCGAGGTCGCCGCCATCGTCGGCCTCGACCCCGCTGCCGTCGCCGACGCGGCCGACGACCCCGCGCGGCACGCGCAGGTCGAGGCCGGGATCACCGCCGCGATGCACGCCGGCGTCTTCGGCGTTCCGTTCTTCGTCTACGAGAACCACCACTTCTGGGGCAACGACCGGCTCGAATGGGTGCTGCGCGAGATCGACCGTTCGCGAGGCCGGCCCGTCCGCGACCTCTCGGGCGCCGCGTGCCTCGCCCCGCCCTGGGTCCCCTGACTCAGAGCGGCTGGCCGTACCGTTCGGAGAAGGCGATCTCGTCGAGCGGCCGGCGCGAGAGGCGCTGGGGGAACGGATGCTCGGGCCAGCCGAGGGCGATGAGCGCGGCGGTGCCGAGCTCGCCGGGGATCGCGAGCAGCGCCTTCACGGCTTCTTCGTCGGGGCACAGCAGCGTCGTGAGCGCCGCGCCGAGGCCTTCGTCGCGCGCCTTGAGCAGGAGGTTCTGCACCGCGGGGTAGACCGACGCGCCGCCCACGACCGAAGTGCGGCCGAGACCCGCGTCGGTCGCGAACACATCGGCTGCGCAGAAGCAGACCACGACGAGGACGGGGATCTCGGCGAGGTGCCGCGCCATGTGATCGGCGCCTGCGAGGACGCGAGGCAGCGCGACGCCGCCCGCCTTCAAAGCCTCGAGGCGGCGGCCCGCGTACGCCTCCCAGCGCGGGAGGTAGAGCGCCGCGAGCGCGCGCTTCGCAGGCTCCTGCTCGACGACCACGAAGCGAACGGGCTGGCGGTTGCCTCCGGACGGCGCCCAGCGCGCGGCACCCAGCACCCGGCGCAGCACCTCCCGCGGAACGGGGTCGCGCCGGTAATGGCGGCAAGTGCCGGCGCTCTCGAGGACCCGTTCGAGCTCCATGTCGCCTCCGCGCGGTGAAGCCGCGCGAACGGAACTCTACCGGAGCGGGACCGCTCGTCTCACGGGCCCTCGAGGAGCACGGTCCCGGGCTGGCCGTCGCCGTAGTAGCCGTCGCCGCCGTCCGCGTGGACGTTCGCCGGCGGCAGCGTGGACACACTCGTGTGTCGGATGGCGATGCGACCGCCGCCGCCTCCGGTGTGGTTGCCGCCGCCGGTCGTTCCGCCGCTCGCCGAGACCGTTCCGCTGCCCGCGAGAGTCCCGGTTCGCAGGTCGATCGATCCGCCGGAGCCTTCGCCCGAAGCCGAGCCGCCGGAGAGCGCGCCGTCGGCGCGAATCGCGCCGTCGACGACGACGGCGCCGGCGACGATGCGAACGCGACCGCCCCCGTCACCGCCGGCACCCGACCACGCGCCGCCGCCCGAGCCGAGCTCCCGCGGCTCGGTCGCGCTGCCGTAGACCGGGTTCGGCTGATTCGCGCCGGAGCCGCTCCACTTGCCGCCGAGGCCGCCGTAGCTGCCGCCGGTCGCGGCCTGCGCGCCGGACGCGAAGCCGAGCGTGTGCGCGGTCGACCCGAGGCCGGCCTTGTCTCCGCCCAGGTATCCGCGGCCCGAGACGTCGATCCGGCTCGAAGCGTCGATCGTGACCGCGCCCGCGTCGAGGTCGAGGTCTCCTTCGTAGACCGTCGTCGTCTTCGCGTGCGTGAGCAGGCCCGCCTCGGCCACCGCCAGCGTGCCGGCGACCGCGAGCGGATCCGCGAGCTCGAGGAAGGCGCCGCGGCGGAAGGTCACCTGATCGAAGCGCCACGCGGCCGCGTAGCGCCTGCCGGCGGCGGCGAGGCTCTCGAACGCCACACCGTTCTCGTTGGGCGTCGCCACGGTGATCGAGGTCTCGCCGTTCGCGACGATCTCGAAGCTCTCGCGCTGCGTCGTGTCGGGATTGAGGCGAAGGCCGACGAGCCCGCCGGGAACGAAGGCGCGCAGCGTTCCGCTCGCCGTGAGCGTGTCCGCCGTCGCCGCGACCGCGAGGCCCGGTCCGATCGGCGGCAGCGCCGTCGCCATCGGCCACGTCGTGCCGGGCGCCGCGCCGCCGTCGACGTACAGCGTGCCGTCGCTCTGCCCCGCGAGCTTCACGAAGACGGTTCCCGCCGCTCCGTCGCCGTAGTAGCCGTCGCCGCCGAAGGCCGTGATGCTGCGAAGGCCGGCGAAGTCGGCTCCCGGATCGATGGCGCCGGCGTGCACGGCGACGCGCCCGCCGCCGCCTCCCGTGTGGTTCCCGCCGTTCGCGGTGCCGCCGTTCGCCGAGATGGTGCCCGCACCGGAGAGCAGCGGCGTGTCGATCCACACCGAGCCGCCCGCGCCCTCGCCCGACGCCGAGCCACCCGACACGCCGCCGTCCGCACGAACGGCGCCGTCCACCACGAGCGACTCGCTGGCGTGGAGGCGAACCAGACCGCCGCCGTCGCCGCCCTCGCCGGACCACGCGCCGCCTCCGCCGCCGAGCGCTGCAGGGCGCTTCGGATCGCCGTACACCGCGCCCGGAACGCTGTCCCCGTTCCCGCTCCAATCTCCTCCGGTGCCGCCATGGCTCCCCCCCGTTCCGCGCTCGGAGCCCGCGGCGAAGCCGAGCGTGTGCGCGGTCGAGCCGATTCCGCTCTTGTCGCCGCCGCGGTAGCCGCGGCCCGTCGCGTCGATGGCGCTTCCGGCTTCGACGACGATTCGGCGCGCGCTCACGCGGAGGCCGAACTCGTTCGCCGGCGAGTGGGTGAGGGTTGCGCCACCGGCGAGGCGCAGTGTTCCGAGGACGTCGAGACCCGCGTCGGCCACCGCGCGAACGCCGCTGCCGAGCGTGAGCTCGTCGAGCTGCAGGCCGCCCGGAAGCGTGGTCGAGTCGGCAGGCTGCGCGAACCCGTAGCCGTCGACGACGAGGCTGCCGAAGGTCTGCGCTGTCGACTTCACGTACACCGTTCCGTGTCCGCCGTCGGCGTAGTAGCCGTCGCCGCCGGTCGCTCTCACGTTCGCGAGCGGCAGCGTGAGCGAGCCCGTGTGCCGGATGGCGATGCGGCCTCCGCCGCCGCCGGTGTGGTTCCCGCCGTTCGCGGTTCCGCCGTTCGCCGTGATCCATCCGGCGCCCGCGAGCGTGCCGACGCGCAGGTTGATCGAGCCGCCGGAGCCCTCGCCCGACGCCGAGCCGCTCGACGCTGCGCCGTCCGCGCGCAGCGCGCCGTCGACGATCATCGAATCGGCCACGATGCGGACCCGGCCGCCGCCGTCGCCGCCGTCGCCTCCCCACGCGCCGCCTCCCGAGCCGAGCTCCTGCGGATCGGTGACACTCCCGTACGGCGGGTTCGGCTGGCTCGCGCCCGACCCGCCGTACTTGCCGCCGAGACCGCCGTAGCTGCCGCCCGTCCCCGCCTGCGAGCCGGCCGCGAAGCCGATCGTGTGCGCCGTCGATCCGATACCCGCGCGGTCGCCACCGAGATGCCCCCGGCCCGAGACGTCGATGCGGCTCGTCGCGTCGACGTGCAGCGTTGCTGCGGCGAGATCGAGCATTCCCGCGTAGGCGGTCGTCGTCTCGACGTGCGTCAGCAGGCTCGCCTCCGTGACGGCGAGGCTGCCGTTCGTCTCGAGCGGGTCGGCGAGCTCGAGGTGCCCGCCGCGCCGCAGGACCACCTCGTCGAAGCGCCACCGACCTGCGTAGCGCCTGCCTGCGCCCGCGACCGGCGCGAACGCGACACCGTTCTCGTTCGGAGTCGCCACCTGGAGCGCCGACGCCGTGTTGCCGACGATCGCGAAGCTCTCGGCCTGCGTGGTATCGGGATTGAGCCGTAGCCCGACCAGGCCACCCGGGATGAACGCATGCAGCGCTCCGTCGACGGTGAGCGTGTCGCTCGTCGCCGCCGCGGTGACGCCGGGTCCGATCGGCGGCAGGACCGTCGGGATGGGCCATGTCCCGCCGTTCGACAGGCCGCCGTCGACGATGAGCGTGCCGTCCGTCTGGCCCGCGAGCTTCACGAACACGGTGCCGGCCGCTCCGTCGCCGTAGTAGCCGTCGCCGCCGAAGGCGACGATGCTCCGCAGCTCGCCGAGGTTCGCGTTGGGATCGACGAAGTCGGCGTAGATGGCGATCCGACCGCCGCCACCGCCCGTGTGATTGCCGCCGCCGGCCGTCCCGCCGCTCGCCGAGATCGTGCCCGTTCCGGCCAGACGCGAGGTGTCGATCCAGATCGATCCGCCGGCGCCCTCGCCCGAGGCCGAGCCCGACGAGAGGCCGCCGTTCGCGCGAACGGCCCCGTCGACCACCAGCGCTTCGCGCGCGACGATCCGGATGCGGCCGCCGCCGTCGCCACCCGCGCCGCCCCACGCGCCGCCGCCGCCGCCGAGCGCGATCGGACGCTTCGGATCGCCGTACACGGGTCCCGGCCCGCTGTCGCCGTTGCCGCCGTAGTCGCCTCCCGTGCCGCCGTGGCTGCCGCCCGAGCCTCGCTCGGAGCCGGCCGTGAAGCCGAGCGTGTCCGCGGTCGAGCCGAAGCTGGTCTTGTCACCGCCGAGATGGCCGCGGCCGCTGGCGTCGATGGCGCTGCCCGCTTCGACGACGATGCGGTCCGCCGTGATCGAGAGCCCCGCCTCGCTCGCGGTCGGGTGCGTCAGCGTCGAGCTCCCGCGCACGCGCAGCGTTCCCGTGATGTCGATCGCGCCCTGCGCGATGACGTTCGCGCCGTTCTGCAGCGTGATCGACGAGAAGCTCTGCCCGGGCGGCAGGATGAGATCGGTGAACGGAGAGCCGGGCCCCGCGCCGTTGATGACGAGCTCGCCCGCCGGCTGCCCCTCGGCTTCGAGGTAGATCGTGCCGTCCGCCCCGTCGCCGTAGTAGCCGTCGCCGCCGCGCGCGGTGACGCGCGCCACGTCGTAGGTCGAGACGTCGAGGTAGCGAACGGCGATGCGCCCGCCGCCGCCGCCCACGTGGTTGCCGCCGCCCGTCGTTCCCGCGTTCGCGGCCAGCGTGCCGCCGCCCGAGAGCGTACGCGTCGTGACGTTGATCGACCCGCCCGAGCCCTCGCCCGAAGCCGATCCGCTCGAGACCGCACCGTTCGCGGCGATCTGCCCGTCGACCACCACATTGATCGCGCCGACGAGAACGCGCCCGCCGCCGTCGCCGCCCGCGCCGGCCCATGCACCACCGCCCGATCCGAGGTCGACGGGGTTCGTGAGGCTTCCGTAGACCGGGTTCGGCTGAGCGCTCCCCGAGCCGCCGTACTTGCCGCCGAGACCGCCGTATCCGCCTCCCGTGCCTCCCTGCGATCCGGGCGCGAAGCCCGCGGTGTGTGCGGTCGAGCCGAGGCCGCTGCGGTCGCCGCCGAGGTAGCCGCGGCCCGTGACGTCGACGCGGCTCGACGCGTCGACCGTCAGCGTCCACGCCGAGAGCTCGACGCCGTACGCCTCGGTCTGCGTCGTCTCGCGGTGCGTGAGCACGGCGCCCGAGAGCAGCTCGACGTTGCCGAAGGCGTGCGGCCCCACGAGCGTGAGCGTCGCCCCGACGACCCGCAGGTTCCGGCCCTCGAAGGCGGCGCCCGCAATCTCTGTATCGGACGTGATCGCCACCACCTCGGCGCCGGTCGCGAAGCTCGCCCCGACGCCCGGGTCGCCGGCGATGACCCCGCCGCTGCGAGGCGGCGCCTCGCGGTTGCCGGCCCGATCGACGCCGACCGTGAAGAACTCGTAGCTGCCGTCGCCGCCCATTCGCGTGGCGTCGAACGCGATCGTTCCCGTGGCTCCGCTCTGCGGCGCGAAGTGGCCGTCGCCGGTTCCGAGCGGGCCGGTGTAGCGGCTGAACGTCCCGATCCCGTTGCGCCGGAAGAAGAGCTCGACGTGATCGAGGTCGGCGAGACCGTCCGTCACCGCGTAGCTGACGCTGGTCGTCGCCCCGCTGCCGGGAGCCGATGCCGCCGTCGCGATCGTCGCCGGCGGCGTCACGTCGGCGTCGGTCAGCACGATCGGCACGGGCGCCGACGCGCTCTCGTTTCCTGCCGCATCGCGCGCGAAGGCGCGCAGCGTGACGTTCGGGCTCGTGACGCCGAACGGCACGGTGAATCCGAAGCTCGCTCCGGCGAGCGCCTGCGGCGGCGAGACCGCCTGCGCCGAGCTCATGGTGAGCGCCCCGCTCGCCTCGTAGCGGATCTGCGCAATCCCGCCCGCATCGGAGGCCGCAACGGTCACGGTGACGAGGTCGCCGAAGTTGTACGGCGCATCCGGAGCCGGCGTCTGGATCGCGACGACCGGGGGCGTCACGTCCACGACGTCGAGCGTCACCGAAGCGATCGGCGAGCGCTTGCCCGACGTGTCCTCGGCCTCGACCGAGACGACGACCGAGCCGCCGATCGCCGCGTCGGCCGCGATCGCGAAGCCGAAGCTCTGCTGCGTCGTCGTCGCGGCGGGCGACATCTGTCGCGTCTCTGTGTAGGACGTCGCACCGCTCACGGTGAGGTGGATCCGCGCCACGCCGACGTCGTCGCTTCCGCGCGCCACGACGCTCACCGCGTCGCCGCGCTCGACGTCCGCTCCCGCGGCCGGCGCGAGCAGATCGATGGACGGCGGCTGATCGGCAGCGGTGTCCACGGTGGCGGGGACGAAGACCGGCGGCAGGCCGCTCGCCGACACGCTGATCGTCGCCGACCCGATCGAGACGGCGCGGACCACGCCGCCCGGATCGACACCGATCACGGCCGGCGCCGAGCTGCTGAACGAGAGCCCGGAGGTGACCGGCGCCACGCTCCCATCGCTGTAATGGCCGCTGACGGCGAGCGCCTGCGTCGCGCCCGGCGCCGGCAGCGTGATGCTGGCCGGCGACACCGAGACCGACTCGAGCGTCACGATGTCGGCCGTCACCGCGGCCGTGTCGGAGAGACCGCCGAGGGTCGCCGTGATCGTGGCGAGTCCGCGCCGCAGCGCGACTACGCGCCCGCCCGCGCTCACCGATGCGACCGTCGGGTCGCTCGACGCGTACGCGGCCTGCGCGGTCACGTTCTCGCTGCTCCCGTCGGCGTAGAAGCCGGTCGCGGTGAGATCCTGTGCCGCGTTCTTCGAAACGAAGACGAGCGCGGACGGGAGCAGCCGCAGACTCGAAAGGACGCGCGGCGCCGGAACGACCGCGGTCGCGGCCGCGCTCGGCTGCTGCGACTGCACGAGGTCGACGACGACGACGCGGAGCGAGTCGCCCGCCGCGGCGAAGATCCGCGCCGTGAATGCGCCCGTCGCGTCGGCGTAGACCGAGATCGACACGCCGCTGGCCGCGTTCGTGACGTCGACTCGTGCGCCCGCCGACGTGGCGCCGCGCAGCGTCACCTCGGTCGCTCCCCCCGGGCCCGCCTCGGGCACCGAGACGCTCGCGATCGCCGGCGGCGGCGGCGGCGGGCCCGTTCCGGGCTCGATCACGACGAAGTCGAGGATCGACGCGGGGTCGGTGACGTCGTTGCGCGTCCCGAGCCGGTTCTCGGCGACGGCGATGATGCGGTGCGTCCCGGCCGTGAGATCGGCGGTTTCGAGCGTGAAGCCCTGCGCGCCCGCCGCGATCGGAGCGCCCGCGACCGAGTCGAGGTAGAACTGGAGCGACGCGATTCCGACCGCGTCGGACGCGTTCGCGCCCACCGCGAAGCGCGTGCCGCGCAGCAGACGCGTCCCGTCGACGGCGCTCCCGAAGTCGATCACGGGCTCGCTCGGGTTCTCGGCCAGCGTGAAGCCGTAGCGGTCTTCGGCCGTCTGGCCGAGGCCGTCCTCGGCCACGGCACGCACCTCGTGCGCTCCGAGCGAGAGGTCGAGCGTTCCGCGCGTCGCCTGGAACGGCGGCAGCTCGACGGTCTTCCACGGCGCCGTCTCGCCGTCGAGGAAGTAGTGGACGCGCTTCACGCCTGCGCTCGCCTGCTCGGGAACGATCGTCACCGAGATCCCCTGCAGCACGGCCCCGGCCGGGTCGGGCGGGAGCACGATCGCCGGAGGAACGTTGGCGGAGCGCAGGACGATCGGAAGCGTCGCATCCTGCAGGTTCAAGGCGCCGTCGAATGCCGTCGCGATGATCTGGATCGTATGCCCTGCGGCGAGCTTCGACGAGTCGATCGCGAAGAGCAGCGGCTCCGTCGCAGCGGCGAAGACGGCCTTCTGGTCGACGAGCTCGACCGGCGAGTCGGGAACGCTCACGTCCTGCAGGCGGAGCTCGACGCGCTTCACACCCGTTCCCTGATCGGCCGCGTAGGCGTTCACGCGGACGATCTCGCCCGGCACCACGCGGAGCGGGTCGACGGGGGGCTCGACCGAGAGCGTGAGCGTGGGCGGCGTGCGGTCGTCGTTCGGGTCGGTCGTCGTGAAGTCGCTGTCCCAGGCGCCGGCGAGGCCGACGCCGTCCTGGTCGCGGATCGCTCCGGAGAGCTTCACGCGGTAGGTCTCGTTGCCGCGCAGCCGGTTCGTGACGCCGTCCTCGAGCTGCCAGATCGCGACCGTGCGGTCGAGGACGGTCGCGAAGCGAAGACGCCCCGGCGCCTCGGCGCCCGATTCGTCGAGGACACGGAAGCTCGCCCCTTCGCCGCCCGTCGTGATCGTCGACGTGTTCATCTTCTCACTGAAGAACGCCGTCACCGGCGCATCGACGCCGACGCCGAGCGCTCCCGGCGCCGGAACGACGGCGACGGTCGGGACGCCGTCGGGGCTGCTGCTCCTGGCGGGGAGCAGGCCGGTCACGCATCCGAGATTGCCGACGTACACCTGCAGCCGGATGTTCTGGTCCGCGGCGCTCGTACAGGACGTGATCGGTCCGCTCAGGAGCGGCTCGATGACGAAGCTCTCGCGCACCCGCTGGCCCGGGAGCAGATGCCCGAGCGCACGGGTCTCGCTCCCGGACTCGATCGGCTCGCACACGGGCTCGGTCTCGCCTTCCGGGACCGTGCAGTGCAGCAGCCGGCCATCGGCGCCCACACCGAGGTCGAGACTCGAGTACAGCGCCGCGATGTCTCCCGTGTTGGTGATCTCGACCTGGAGCGTGTAGGGGACGTGGGTCGTCACGCTGGGCGGGTGGAACACCCGCACGTCGAAGGTCGGCGGGCCCTTCACCTCGAGCGTCGTCTCGGCGCTGCCGTTGAACGGGATCGGAGCGTCGGCCTCGATCCCGGGCCCCGTCACGACACCGCCGAACGAGACCCGTGCGCGGCGCCTTCCGATCTCGTCTCCACGAACGATGAACTCGCGCTCCTTCTGGCCGGGCGCGTCGGCCGTTCCCGGCAGAATGTCGCCGAAGACGGCGACGCCGTCCTTCGGAAGCGTCGGCGAGAGGCCGCCGTCCGGGAACTCGAGCATTCCCTTCACGTCCGAGAGCGTGAAGATTCCGGACGTGTTGAGCAGCAGCAGGCGAACGCTGAAGAACTCCTTGAGCGTCTTGATGTCACCCTCGATGACGAGAACGCCGGTGATCTTCGGGGGCGGCGGAGCGCCGGGCGGCGCCGGCGGCTCGGTTTCGAAGACGACGACCTGAACCTCGGGAGGATTGATCGGTCCGCCGCCGTCGTCGCCACGCGGGAGCTTGATCGTCTCGTACCCGGTCGGGTCCTCTCCCTTCTCCATCACGATCGGAACGCTCACGGGAACCGGCTGGCCGCCGATGCTGAGCACGATCGCAAAGCTCGAGACGTTGTAGTTCGCGGGGTCTTCGACGTCGATGACGCCGTCCTGTACGAGCTGCTCGACCTCCTGGACCGAGAGGCGCTCGGACTTGATCTGCGAGACGACCACGCTCTCGAGCGAGATCTGCGTGATCGCCACGTCCTTCGAGACGCTCTTTCCCGCATCGTCCGTCGCGGTCACGGTGAACCGGTTGACGGCATTCTTTCGCAGCGGCACCTGGCCGAAGCCGAAGCGGCCCTGCGCGTCGGGCGTGAGCGGCCCCCGGATCTGCTCTCCGGAGAGCGTCACCTTCGCGGCGGCGATCGCGGGACCCGCCGGCCCGAGCACGACGGCGGCGAACGCCAGGAGAACCCGCGCGCCCATGCGCACCCGCGCGCTCACGGAGCGCCCTCGAGGTCGACGAGCGTTCCGCCCCGGGACGAGAGCGTGAGGTTCAGGTCCTGCCAGAAGAAGCGGTTCGTCGCTTCATCGAGCACCTCGACGCGAAGCGGCATCGTCCCCAGCAGCAGGTCATCCTGCGACGGCTCGACGACGAAGTGCTCGCGGCACGCTCCTTCCTGGCCGATCTTGATCGCGACGCCCTCCTTGCCGAAGCGGCTGAGAGCCACGGTCTTGAAGCGCTCGGCGCCCTGCAGCAACGCCGGCACCGGCCCCACGACGACGAGGCCGTCGTCCTCCGTCGACGCGAAGAGGTTGCGCCCCTCGTGGTCGAGGGCGAGATACACCGGCTTGTGCAGGGCGCTCCCGGGCCGGTTGACGCGCAGCAGGCACGGCTCGGCCTTCGTTCCGTCCTCGACCGCCGCCAGGTCGGCCGCCGCGATCATGAAGACCTCGCCCGAGGCGTAGTCGGCGAAGAAGAGGCTGCCTCCGCTGTCGAACGCGAGGCCCGTGAGGCGCCGGTTGTTGCTCCCGGCCGGCTGGATCAGGACCTTCACGTCGCGTTCGCCCGTCAGAACGTTCTCGCGCAGCACGAACAGGCGCGGCCCGTCGGCGAGATAGACGCGGTTGTAGAGCGCTCCGAATCGCTCCGGCCCTGCCGCCATGTCGACCGGCGGCGTGAAGTCGAAGCGATCGTCCTCGTACACGACCTCGCCCGCGAGATGGCTGCGGTTCCCGGCGTTCTCCGCATAGGCCGCCGGAAACCGCTCGATCGCGCTCACGGGGACGCGCAGCACGTTCTTCTTGGACTTCACGAGGTCGTAGTTCGCGATGAAGAGGTCGTCGTAGAGGCCCTCGGGGTGGAGGGCGGTCGCGCTCGTCATCGCGAGCGGTGCGGCCGGATGTCCGTACTGGAGCGTCAGGCTGTAGTAGTTCACCTGCCCCGCGTACTCGCGCGTGAACTGCGGCCCTCCCTTGCCGAGCGGCCGCGGCACGAAGCGGAAGATCCGGCCGCCGTAGAGATCCGTCGATGCGGCGTTGATGGCGTAGACGATCCCCTTCGAGTCGATCGCCATGTACTCGGGCGGGAACTGCACGTCGTACGTCAGCGCGGAGATCCCCACGTCGCCGAGGCTGCCGTACTCCGAATCGAAGCCGTCGGCCGGGAAGGCCGTCACGAGGTCCCCGGATTGGATCGGCTTGTTCGGCGGCGGCCGGTTCACGGTCCGCACCTGCGTCGCCAGCATTCCCCGCCAGTTGTTGACGTTCGGATGCGCCTTCAGCGACGGCGCCAGCGCCCGCGGCGACGGGCCGCGAACGTAGACGAACGGCGCCGAGAACTCGCTGCCCAGCACCTTGATCCGGTCGTAGAACTCGCCGAGGAAGCCGAGCGCGAGCATGCCGGGCCCGACGACGTCGCCGACGGCGCCGATCGCCTTGTTGACGTCCTTGGCGAGCAGCGACCGCTCCTGCTTGAGCGCGGAGTTCAGGTACTTGTTCTCCGCCTGCACGTAGCTCGTGAGCTGCGCGTCGAGGTTGGTGCCGGCGTTCTGGAGCTTCACGCCGGTCGCCTTCATCTCGAACTGGTAGGCGCGCCAGCGGTCGGTGCCGATCGTGTTCGCGAAGACGCCGTCGGTCAGCTCGGGAGCCCGCTGCTTGATGCTCGTGATCTGGCTCTGGTTGAGGTCGATCTTCGCCTTCTCGCGGACGATGAGCTGGTCGATCTCGGCGAGGCCGTCGGGATCGGGCTTCACGTTGATTGCGTAGCCGGTGGGCTTGCCGTCCGGGTCGACGGTGGACACCTGCGCCTTGAGCGACGACGTCTCCCCGGCCTCGATCTTCGCGAGCAGATTCGAGCGCTGCGTCTCGAGCTTCGCGAGCGCCTGGGTCTGCACCGGGAGCGAGGACTGCGCGGTCGAGAGCTTGCGCGAGTCCTGGCTGATCAGCCGGAGCTGGTCCTGCATGCTCTGCGGAACCGGCTGCGACTCCGGGTAGCCGAGGATCTCCTGCGCCTTCTTGTACTCGACGGTCCCCGGCTTCTGGAAGTTCAGGGGATCGACGCCCTCCTTCTGCGCGTACTTGACGAGGCGCGACGCCTGGCGGCTCTCGATCTTCGTGTCGTGGGCGAAGGCGTCGGTCTTCGCCTTCATCTGCTTGATTTCGGTCTGCTTGAACTTCGCCTGGGCCTCGACCTTCGCCTGCTCGAGCGCGACGGCCGCAGCGTCGTCCTGGACCGTGTTCTTCAGTTGGTCGAGCGACGTCTCGTAGGTCGCGTCGAAGCGCTGCTTGGCCTGGGTCTTGATGTCGTGGACGATGCCCTCGTCGAGGTCGAACTTCACCTTCGTGGTGAGGCGCTCCGACGCGTCGAGCATGTCGCCGACCGCGCTGTTCTCGGTGGGGATCGGGATCGTTCGGTCGCCGAGCGGGTCCTGCGAGCCGTCGATGTACTGGATCGTTCGAACGCGGAAGTAGTTCGCACCCGTCTGGAGCAGGTTCACGGGGATCACGAAGACGTACTTGTCCGGATCGCCAGCCACCCCGCGCAGGAAAGCGCCATTCTGGAGCTCTCCGGCCTCCATCGAGTCGTCGATCGCGTCGCGGAAGCGATAGAGCTGATAGGTGAAGTGGACGAGCTGCGGGTTGAGCGACAGGCCAGGGATGCTGCCCGGTGCGGGCGGAAGCGGCGTCCCCTGGTCCGCGGCCTGCTTGCGCAGCAGGTTCGCGTCGTTGACGTTCTGGGTCACGCTCTTCGAGAAGACCAGATAGACCTTGTTGCCGACGATCTTCGCGCTCTCGAGAACGGGAGGTTGCGGCTGGAGCGTATCGAGCGTCACGTCGAGCATGAGGCCGATGAAGATCTTCTGCATGAGCGAGGAGATCACGCCGTCCATCACGACGGTCGCGAGGCCGATCCCCATCGCCATCCCGGGCATCCCGCCGGTGGAGCCTGCGAGCTGCGCCATCACGTACTGGCCGGCAGCGAAGGCGGCGAGGCCGACGACGCCGTCCCACACGGCCGACTTGAGCGCCTCGTACTTCGCCTTCTTCCACATCTGCTCGAACCGGCCGAGCGTTCCCACCGGGCCGGCATTCGCGGGGCTCACGACGATGGCGACGTCGGCGCGCGCCTCCGCTCCGAAGACGAGGCCCGCAGCGGCCGCGATCGCCCGGTCGAGAGCGAGGCCGGAGCCGACGCTCGCGTTCCTCAGCCGCTCGATCACCTCGGCGGGAACCGACGGGTCGGCGTCCTCGAACACCGACGGGTCGACGCCGCGCGCGCGGAGCTGGGCATCGAGGTTCAGCGACAGCGTCCCGTAGCTGTGGACGAGGAAGCTCGAGAGCAGCAGGAACGACTGGAAGCGGTTGAGCGGCGTCGCCGACGAGAGCAGCGGCGCGCGCGCCGAGAGATCGCGGCCGTCGTTGAAGAGGACGATCGCCATCGCGTTGTTCGGATCGAGCGGGTTCTGCCACGCCTCGTCGACGACCTCCTGCAGCGCGCCGAGGCCGTCGGCGACGTCCATGGGATCGTCGCCCGCCCACTGGAACACGTCGCGCAGCGCCGCGAGCAGCTCGCCGAGGGTCGTGACGTCTGCCTGCACGAGTGCCCGTGCCTGCGCCCGCACGCCCTCCGGCCGCAGCGTCATCACGCCCGCGCCTTCGACCGCGGGGTTCATCTGCTGGCCGGCCGAGTCGTAGACGCCGACCTGGTCGCCGCCGACGACGAGAATCGTGTCGAGGACGAGCGCCTCGGCCTGCTCCTGCGAGATCTTCGCGCCGCGCTCGGAGACGCCGCGGTCGAGCAGGCTCGCGAGCTTTGCGGCCCGCGGAAGGCTTCCGCCGGCGCTGAACGGGCGCGCGAGCGCGCGCAGGTCGACCGGGCCGGAGAACTCGAAGCCCTGATTCGCGCCGATCGAGACGTCGACGCTCTTCGCCTCGTAGTTCGCGGTCGTGAAGACGACGCTGTGCGCTCCCGCCGGAACGTCTTCGAGCGAGAAGCGGCCGTCCGCACCGGTCGTGACCGTGATCGCCGTTCCGCCGACGCTCACGCGCGCGCCGGAGAGCGGCTGCTCGGTGAAGGGGTCTCGCAGAATCCCGGAGATCGTCGCCGCACCCTTCTCGACCGAGAAGCCGACGATGCTCGGCACCTCGAGGCCGGCCTGCCGGATCCTCACGGCGCGCACGCCGATGGCGGCCGCTTCCGAAGCCCGCACGCGCGCCCGGGCGCTCGTCGGCGAGAGCACCTCGAAGCTCTCGACCGTGAGGCCGTCGCCGAACTCGGCCGTCGTCGTCGCGGCATCGAACGCGGTGGCGCTTCCCGCGAGCACGACGTCGGCCGTCCGCCCCTGCCGCAGCGATGCGGGCGAGAGGCCCGTCACGAGCGCCGGCGGCGCGAGCGCAGCCGGCGGCCGCACCTCTCCGGCCACCGAGCCGGTGAGGCTCGCGGCGGTCGAGAAGGTCGGGCTCTGCGCCTTGTCGACGACGAGATCGAGCGCTTCGATGCTGCCGGGCGCAGCTTCGACCGTGATCGGAACGCTGACCTGCGCGGTGAGCGAGCCGTCGGTAGCGGCAAACGTGACGCTCGCGCTGCCGGCCTGCTCGGCGGCCGGACGGAACTCGAAGCGGCCGGAGATCTCGTCGAAGAACGCGTTGCCGAGCGCGAGCCCCGGCGCCGAGAGACGCAGCGCGTCGCCGTCGGGATCGCTCGCGACCACCTGCAGCCGAAGCAGCTCGCCGACCTTCACGGTCTGCGGGCCGATCGGCTCGATCACCGGCGCACGCGTGTCGCGTACGACGTTCACCGTGACGAGGCTCGTCGCGCGCAGATCGCCGAGGCTCGCTTCGAAGACGAAGTCGTGCAGCCCCGCCTCCGCCGCACCCGGCGTGTATCGGAATTCGCCGCCGGACACGGCGACGCTGCGGCCGGGCGGCGTCACGCGGAATCCCGCGCGCGCGTAGCTGGCCTCGAGCGGCAGCGTGAGCGTCTCGCCCGCTCTCACCTCGAACGAACCATGGGGCGAGCGGATCTCGAGGGGATCCCGGACGACTTCGACGGCCCACTGCTGCAGCGTCTGGTTGCCCGCGACGTCCGTCGCCCGCAGTGCGAGCGCTCGCCGGCCGACCTCCGCCGCGCCCGGCGTCCACGAGAGCGAGCCGGTGTCGCTCGCGAGCACGAGGCCGGACGGAGCCTCCCCGGCCAGCTCGAAACGGACGGGGTCTCCGTCGCGATCGAAGACGTCGGCGTCGTACGCGTAGGCGACGCCCACCTTCGCGTACGCGGCCGGCGTCGAGGTGAAGACGGGCGCCTCGTTCGCCGCTGCGACGTCGACCGTGAACTCCTGCACGCCGCGCGCGCCCTGCGGATCGGTCGCGACGACGCGCACGGCGTGCGGCCCGGCCTGCTCCGCGGTCGGCGCCCAGACGAGGAGCCCGGTCGCGGCGTCGAGGGCCATCTCGGGCGGCGAAGACTCGAGCGCATACTGCACGGCGCCGCCCTCGGGGTCGGCGGCGTCGGCGTCGTAGTACCAGACGCGCCGGACCAGCGCGGTGGTGAGCGGCGCCGTCGCGAACTCGGGAGGAAGGTTCCCGGGCGGGCGGCGCGTCGACGGCGTCGCGACGCACGCCGGAGAGGCATCCGCGACGGCCGTCCCGCGCTTCGCGCGCACCGTGTAGGTCAGCGCGGCGTCGTTCGCGAGGCCAACGTCGGCAAAGAGCGCGCTCGTCGTCTCGGCGATCTGTACCGGCTGCCCGCCGCCGCTCGCGCGGTACACCAGATACGAGTTCGCGAGCGGAGACGCCGGCCACGTGAGATCGACCTTTCCGCTCTTCGGGCGGCACGCGAGTGCGCTCACGGGGTCGGGCGCCGTCCCGAGAGGCGCCGGCGTTCCGAGACAGAGCGAAGGTCCCGACGCGAGGCCGCTCGCGTCGAGGGTGGCGACCTCGTACTGGTAGAGGACGCCGTTCGCGAGGCCGATGTCGGCGAACGAGACGGCCGTCGTGACGCCGAGAGGCGTCGACGCTCCGGCCCCGCGACGCGTCACCGTGTATCCCGTCGCGGAGGGAACGGCGGCCCACGCGACGTCGATCTTTCCGTCCTTGGCCCTGCAGACGAGCCCCGAGGGCGCGGGGAGCTTCCCCTGCGGCGACGGCGGACACGCGAGCGTCAGCAGGCCCGCCGAAAGGACGGCCAGCATGCGTGCGCGCTGCGACCACCGGGTCATCTCGTCTCCCCCGCCGACCCGCTGCGCCCGGCTAGCGCGCCCGGCGCGCGAGGAGCGCGAGCCCCGCCGCCACCAGCCACACGGTCGCCGGCTCCGGCACCAGCGTCGCCGCTCCCGAGTAGGTCACCACCGTCGCCGAAGACGGGTCGCTGTCGCGCTGGCGCAGCGCGAACCCTCCGAGGGCGTCGCCGTCCTCGGAGATCATCAGCTCGACTCGCATCGTCGCCCCGGGAGCGAGCATGCCCGGCGCGAACGAGAGCGCGAGCGAAACGTCGTCGGGGCTCGCCGCGGGCAGGGCGTTCGATCCGTCGAGCGCGCCGGAGAGCAGGTGGTCGTAGACGTCCCCGAAGACGTATCCCGGCTCGTCGATCTCCCAGCCCTGCCCGGCGGCCGGCGTCCCGGCGCTCTCGCCGTACTCGTTGAAGAACGTGTTGCGCACTTCGTCGATTTCGACGTCGAGGAACGAGAGGAAGGACAGGCCCGCGATCGGAGACGCTCCCTCGTTCGTGAGGTCGTAGCGCAGCAGCAGATCCGTCTCGTCGCCGGAGAGCGTGCTCGAGAAGGCGAGCGAGAGTCCCGCCGGAACGGAGTCCGTCGAGAGCCGGGCCGACGTCCCGTAGGCTGCGCCGTTCAGATCGGACCCGGCGATCGAGACGAAGGCGTCGAGCTCCTCGACGAAGCCGCCGCTCCCGATCTGGAAGCTCGGCGGATCGAGGGCCGGCCGAAGGTACGTGCCGTTCGCCGTGAAGGTCTGCGGCGCGATCGCGCTCGAGGAAGTCGCGATCGCGCACGAGACGAGCAGCAGGACCAGCGAGCGACGCAGCACGAGAGAGCCTCCACACCAGGACCGGAACACGCGGGACCGGCGCGCGGCGACGCCGTCCGATCGAGCGGTTCTGGAGGGAAGTGGGCGGCGCCGCGCCGAGGTGTCAGAAATTGCCGGCGCCGCTTCGTGGCTGCGCGAAAGGTGCGTACGACCGCGGGCCGCGACGGCGAGGCCGCCTGCGCGGCCGGCCGGCCGTCAGAGCGCTCCGTCGACCAGAGTGACGGTTCGCCCCAGCTTCTCGGCGAGCGCGTGGCTGTGTGTCACGACGACGAGCGCCGTGCCTCGCGTGCGGTTCATGTGGAGAAGAAGGTCCGTAATGCGGTCGCCGGTTCGGGGATCGAGGTTCCCGGTCGGCTCGTCGGCCAGCACGAGCGGGGGGTCGAGGACGAGCGCCCGCGCCACCGCCACGCGCTGGCGCTCTCCGCCGGAGAGCTTTCCGACACGATGGCGAAGCCGCTCGCCGAGCCCGACCTCGCTCAGCATCTCGGTCGCGCGGCGCCGCATCTCGGCGAACGACAGCCCGCGGACCAGGCCCGGCATCATCACGTTCTCGACCGCATCGAACTCGGGAAGCAGGTGATGGAACTGGAAGACGAAGCCGAGCGATTCGTTGCGGAAGCGCGCGAGCGACTCGGCGTCGCGCGCGAACAGGTCTTCGCCGCGGAAGCGAACCGTCCCCGCGGTCGGATGGTCGAGCGTCCCGAGGATGTGCAGCAGCGTCGACTTGCCGACGCCCGACTCGCCGAGGATGGCGACGCGCTCGCCCTCGGCGATCGAGAGCTGGACGCCGCGCAGCACCTCGATCTCGCCCACTTCGCTGCGGAACGTCTTCGTGATCCCGTCGGCGCGGAGCAGCTCTTCAGCCACGCCGGCCTCCGCCGGCGCGAACGGCTCGTGCGCGCTCACTCATACCGGAGGCCTTCCGCGGGATCGAGCCGCGCACCCTGCCGGCTCGGAAGCAGCGTCGCACCGAGCGAGAGCACCATCGCGATGCCGGCGACGATCACGATCTGCACCGGATCGATTCGCCACGGGAGCGACGAGAACTGATAGACGCTCGCCGGCAGCGTGTCGATCCCGGTGATCGCCTCGATCTGCTGCTGGATCCATGCGAGCTGCGTCGTCACGACGATGCCCATCGCGACTCCCGCCGCAGTCCCGACCACCCCGATCAGCGTCCCCTCGATCGCGAAGATCCGCTCGATCGCCGCATCGTGCGCTCCCATCGCCTTCAGGATCGCGATGTCGCTCGACTTCTCCATGATCATCATGATGAGCGTCGCGACGATCACGAAGGCGGCGACGACCATCACCATCGTGAGCAGCACGAACATCATCACGCGCTCGGTCTTGAGCGCCTGGAAGAAGGAGGGGAAGTACTCCTTCCAGTCGCGCGTGTAGTACGGAAAGCCGAGCGCGGCGGCGACCGCGCTCGCGACGCGCTGCGAGCGGTAGAAGTCGCCGACGCGGACCTCGATGCCGTCGGCGACGTCGCCGGCGCGCTTGAAATCCTGCGCGGCGGCGAGGCTCGTGTACGTGAAGGCCTCGTCCCACTGGTAGAAGCTCGAGTGGAAGATGCCGGCGACGCGGAAGCGCGCGAGCCGGGGGCCGGGGCCGAGGGGAGTCGGCGGCCCGCCGAACGGCGAGACCAGCAGCAGCGGATCGCCGACGGCGAGGCCGTACGACGACGCGAGCTCGTGACCGATGAGGATTCCCGGCAGCGCCTGCGGCTCGTCGTCGCCCGCCTTCGCCTCGCGCTCGATCGGCCGCGGAGCGAGGTCGTCGAGCGAGCCCTCGACGATGTCCTTCGGAAGCCTCGTCACGCCGCCCACCGTCGCGGGGTCGATGCCTCGCAGGCGGACGGCGACGATCCGCCCTCCCGGCCCGCGCACCATGCCCTCGGTGTCGACGTACGGCGTCGCCCCCTTCACGTCCGGCGTCTTCGACACCACGTCGAGCACGCGCGCGTAGTCGGCGATCGGGCCCACCCCGTTGTGAACCGTGAAGTGCGCGCGGTTCCCGATGATTTCGTCGCGCCACGTGCGCTCGAACCCGTTCATGACCGAGAGCACCGTGATGATGAGCCACACGCCGACCGCCACCCCGCCGACGCAGATGAGCGTGATGATCGAGATGAAGGTCTGCCGCCGCCTCGCGACGAGGTAGCGCGCCGCGATGAACCACTCGGCGCCCGCGCGGAGGTCGGCGAGGCCCGCGGCGGCGAGGGGCAGCAGGCCGAGCAGGACGGCCGCGGCGAACGCCGCGAGAATGATCCCGCCGGCAGCGGCGACACCGGGCTGCGGCACCGGGAGGAGCCAGGCGAGCGCAGATCCCGGCGCGAGCGCGAGCACGAGGACGCGCAGCAGGCGCTCGGCCTCGCCGGGCGCACGAACGGCCGGCGCTCGCCGGCGCCGCCACGCGAGCGCCGCGGCGGCGGCCACGGCGACGGCGAGCGGGGCCGCCGCGAACGCGAGCTGGTCGGTGCCGCCCACGAGCACGGCGTAGCCGAGCCCGAGGACCGCGAGGCTCGCGCTGCCGAGCCGTTCGGGGGCGAGGCGGCGCAGCAGCGCCCGCATCGCGGGCAGGAGAACGGCGAGCACGACCGCGGCGACCGCGGTCGCCCGAAGCCAGAGCGCAGCCGGCGAGAGGCCGTCGGCGACGCCCTCGGTTCCGAGCAGCTCCGCGGCGAGCGCGCCGGCGAGCGGCGCGGCGCACGCGCCCGCGAGCGCGACGCTCCGGCGCCTGCGAACGGCCCGCGCGAAGCGCTCGAGCACGACGACCGACGACCCGAGGAACAGGAGCGTCAGCGCGTTGATGCCGAGCGCGAGCGCGACGATGAACGTGAGCGCGAGCGTTCCCCCCGCGGCCGACAGGACGTCCCAGAACGGGATCACGCCGGCGGCTCCGGGCGAAGGTGCGGGAACAGCTCGACCTCGCGAAGCGTCGGCGCGTCGGCGAGCAGCATGACGAGCCGCCCCACGCCGACGCCGAGGCCGCCCGTCGGCGGAAGGCCGTGCTCGAGCGCCCGCAGGTAATCCTCGTCCATCGGATGCGCCTCCTCGTCGCCTTCGTCCGCGGCCCGGCCCTGCTCGACGAAACGCGCGCGCTGGTCGTCGGGATCGTTCAGCTCGCTGAACGCGTTGCCGAGCTCCATCCCCGCGACGAACAGCTCGAAGCGCTCGACGAGACGCGGGTCCGAGGTCTTGCGCTTCGCGAGCGGAGAGAGCTCGACGGGGTAGTCGGTCACGAACGTCGGCTGGATGAGCGTCGGCTCGACCTTCTCGCTGAACAGGTCGTCGACGAGCCGGCCCCACGTGGGAGCGTCGCCCGGATCGAGACCGGCCGTACGGACGGCGGCGCGCAGGCTCTCGAGATCGGCGGCCGCGAGGATGTCGACCCCGCACGCGCCGAGCAGCGCGTCGCGAATCGTCATGCGCGGGTACGGCCCGCCGAGCTCGATCTCGCGGCCCTGCACCTCGATCTTCGTTCGCCCGAGAACGCTGCGGGCGACGTCCTCGAACATCGCTTCGACCAGCTCCATCATTCCGCGGTAGTCGGTGAAGGCCTGGTAGCACTCGAGCATCGTGAACTCGGGGTTGTGCTTTCGCGAGATGCCCTCGTTGCGAAAGTCGCGCCCGATCTCGTAGACGCGGTCGAGGCCGCCGACGACGAGGCGCTTCAGGTAGAGCTCGTCCGAGATGCGCAGGTACAGTCGCTGGTCGAAGACGTTGAGGTGCGTCACGAAGGGGCGCGCGGCCGCACCGCCGTAGATCGGCTGGAGCACGGGCGTCTCGACCTCGAGGAAGCCGCGGCCGTCGAGAAAGCTGCGCAGCGCGCGAACCGTGCGGCTGCGGATCAGCGCCGCTCGCCGCGCCTCCTCGTTCACGAGCAGGTCGAGGTAGCGCTGCCGGAAGCGGGCCTCGACGTCCTGCAGGCCGTGCCACTTCTCGGGAAGCGGGCGAAGGCTCTTCGCGAGCATCGTGAGCTGGCTCGCCGCGATCGTCAGCTCGCCGGTCTTCGTGCGCCAGAGCGCCCCCTCGACGCGCACCGCATCGCCAACGTCGACCTGATCGAGCAGAGCGAGGACGCTCTCCGGGGCCTCTCCCCTGCGGGCGCTCGCCTGGAGCTTCACGCCGTCCTCGACGAGATCGAAAAAGCGCAGCTTGCCGAAGCTCCGCATCGACATCACGCGGCCGGCGACGGCGGCGCGCTCGCCGCTCGCGTCGAGCGCCGCCGAATCCGCGTCGCCGATCCGCTCGCGCAGCGACGCGATCCGTTCGACGGGCTCGACGCGCGCGGGGTACGGGTCGACGCCGCTCTCGCGCAGCGCGGCCAGCCGCGCGCGGCGGGCCTCGCGCTCGGCTTCGCTCACGCGCTCTCCTTTCTCGTGGGGTCGGCGCGCCAGAGCAGCGTCGCACGAATGAACCGGTCGATGTCGCCGAGCAGGACGCCCTCGGCGTTGCCCGCCTCGCAGCCCGTGCGGTGGTCCTTCACGCGCTGGCTCGGGTGGAGCGTGTACGAGCGGATCTGGCTGCCGAAGTTGACGTCGCGCTTCTCGCCGCGCAGCGCCGCGAGCTTCGCCTCCTGCTCCTCTCGCGCGCGCTCGTAGAGCCGGGCGCGCAGCACCTTCATGGCCGCCGCCCGGTTCTTGTGCTGCGAGCGCTCGTTCTGGCACTGCACGACGATTCCCGTCGGAAGGTGCGTGAGACGCACCGCCGAGTCGGTCTTGTTGACGTGCTGCCCGCCCGCGCCGCCGGCGCGGTAGGTATCGACGCGGAGCTCGGATTCGTCGATCTCGACCTCGATCGAGTCGTCGATCTCGGGAACGACCGAGACGCTCGCGAAGGCCGTGTGCCGGCGGTGCTGCGAATCGAACGGCGAGATGCGGACGAGGCGATGGACGCCTTCCTCGGTCTTGAGATACCCGAACGCGTAGTCGCCGGAGACCGTGACCGTCGCACCGCGCAGTCCGGCTTCGTCGCCCTCCTGCAGGTCGAGCACCTCGACGCGCATGCCGTGCGCCTCGGCCCAGCGCAGGTACATGCGGAGCAGCATCTCGGCCCAGTCGCAGGCGTCGGTCCCGCCCGCCCCGGCGTTGATCGAGACGATCGCGTTGCTCGCGTCGTGCTCGCCGCCGAGCAGCCGGCGCAGCTCGGCGTCCTCGAGGTCGCGCTCGACCGACGCGAGCCGCCCTGCGGCCTCAACGAGCGTGGCCGCATCGCCGGCCTCGCGCGCGAGCTCGAGGAGCACCTCGGCGTCCTCGAGGCCTTGCTCGACGCGCGCGAAGAAGGCGACTTCGCGCTCGACGCCGCGCTTCTCGCGCAGGAGCTTCTCGGCCGCCTCGCGGTCGCTCCACAGGTCCGGGCGCGCCGCCTGCTCGTCGAGTGCGGCGAGGCGCTGCTTCAGGCCGGCGACGTCAAAGCCGCCTCCGCAGCTCGTCGCTCCGCTCGCGTACGTCGCGCAGCCGCTCGGCGAGCTCTCCCGCCTCCACGGCGGCCGTGGCGTCTTCGACGGTCTGGGTCATCCGGACTTCCTCTCCCCTCGCGGCCAGCGTGCGCCCAAGATGGCAAAGACCGCGAGAGACGCCCAGCAGGCGCCGGCGAAGACGTCTCCGTGCCGCACGTAGAAGGTGCTCCCCTGCCTCGGGCCCCGCAGCGGGACGTCGCCCACCAGCAGGGTCCGCTCGAAGACGCCCGTCTGCTCGTGCACGCGCCCGAGATCGTCGATGAAGGCCGTGATCCCGGTGTTGGCGGCGCGCGCGGTCCACAGCCCCGTCTCGGCCGATCGCAGCGCCGTGATCGCGAGAAACTGGTACGGCGCCCCGCTGTGGCCGTACCACGCGTCGTTCGTGATCGCGACGAGGAGCTCGGCGCCGTCGACGGCGAAGCCCCGGACGAGGCCCGGGAAGAGCAGCTCGTAGCAGATCGGGACACCCGCCGGGACGGGGCGCTCGGCCTCGCCGCGCGAAACGGCTCCGGGCGGAGCCGGCGGCCCGCCGGCGTCCGGATCGAGAGGCAGCGTGGTCGCGCGCGGGCCCTGCCCGGCCGTCACGTCGTCGCGCGCGATCCCGGTCGCCACCGCGCGGATGTAGCGCCCGAGCAGCTCGCGCGCCGGGAGGTACTCGCCGAAGGGGACGAGATGGGCCTTGTCGTAACGATCGAGCCGCGCGCCCGAACCGTCGAAGACGTACGCGCTGTCGAAGAAGCGATAGTCGTCCTGCCACGGCTCGACGCCGACTGCGCCGACCACGAGCGCGACCCCGAGCTCCTTCGCGAGCTGCGCGAGCCGCGGGCCGAATCCGGGCTCGGTTTCGACCGAGCCCGGCACCGCCGTCTCGGGCCAGACCACGAGCCGCGCGCCCTCCGCGACGGCGCGGCGGGAGAGGTCCTCGTACACGCGCATCGTCTCGTCGGCGAACGCGGGGCTCCACTTCACGCCCTGGTCGATGTTGCCCTGCAGCAGCCCCACGCGAATCGATCCGCCCGCGGGCCGCTCGGCACGCGCATTCGAGAGCGCTCCGGCGCCCATCGCGAGCGCCGCGCAGCCGAGCGCGGCGAGCGCGCTGCGACGCCGGGAGACGCGGCCTCCTGCGGCGGCGCCCGGAAGCAGCAGCGCGAGCCCCGCGCCGCCGAGCGCCGTCACGAAGGAGAGGCCCACGACGCCCGTGTACGGCGCGAGGCCGAGCAGCAGCGGGTTCTGGTGCTGCGCGTAGCCGATCACGCCCCACGGAAAGCCGGACGCGACGAAGTGCCGGCCGTGATCGAGGGCGGCCCACAGTGCGGCGAACGCGAAGGGCCCCGCGCGGCCGCACCGCGAGAGCCACGCCCACGCGGCCCCCTGCACGGTCGTGAAGGCCGCCATGTAGAGCGAGAGCCCGATCGGAGCGAGCACGCCCACCGCGGCGGGAGCACGGCCGTAGATCGCCGTCACGACGTAGATCCAGTGCAGGATCGCCGCGTGCGCGAGCCATCCCGCCCAGAATCCCGCCCACGCGGCGCGCCGAGCCGCGAGGCCGCCGAGCGCGATCGCCAGCGACGCGGGGGCGAGCCACGCGAAGACCCAGCCGAGATCGAACTCGTGGCCGGCGATCACCTGCGGAAACGCGAGGAACGAGCAGGCGGCGAACGCCGCGACGCCGAGACGATTGCGGCGGGTCACGCCGACGCCGCCCGCCACAGGCGCCGCTCTTCGGCGCGCATCCGCTGCGCCTGCGCGGCGCGAACGTGATCGTGGCCGAGCAGGTGCAGGACGCCGTGGATCAGCAGGCGCGCCGCCTCGTCGTCGAGGCTGCGGCGCGCCCGGCGCGCCTGCCGCGCCGCGGTGTCGACCCCGATCACGACCTCGCCGAGCAGGGGCCCGCGAAGCGCGGAGAACTCGCCCTCGAGCAGCGAGAACGAGAGCACGTCGGTGGGGCGGCTCTTCCCTCGGTAGGCGGCGTTCAGCGCGGCGATCTCGGCGTCTGCGGCGAGCGTCACCGAGAGCTCGGATCCGCCGTGCTCGAGCGCGCGCAGCACGCGCGCGGCCCGGCGGCGCAGGAGCCCGCGGTCGATCCGGGGGGCGCCGCGCGGCCGGCGCGCGCCGCCGACGCGCACCGTCACTGCGGCTCGGTATCGCGCGGGGGCGCGGCGCCGTCGGCCTCGCGGCGAGCCGTGTCACGGTCGTACGCGCGAAGGATCTCCGACACGAGCGGGTGTCGGACGACGTCCGCCTCGGTGAAGCGCATGAAGCCGATGCCCTCGACGCCTTCGAGGACGCGCAGGGCCTCGACCAGCCCGCTGGTCTTGCCCGGCGGGAGGTCGATCTGCGTGACGTCGCCGGTGACGACCGCCTTGCTGCTGAAGCCGAGGCGGGTGAGGAACATCTTCATCTGCTCGCTCGTCGTGTTCTGTGCCTCGTCGAGGATCACGAACGAGTCGTTCAGCGTACGGCCGCGCATGAAGGCGAGCGGCGCCACCTCGATCGTGCCGCGCTCGATGAGGCGCGCGGCCTTCTCGAAGTCCATCATGTCGTGGAGCGCGTCGTAGAGCGGCCGCAGATAGGGGTTCACCTTCTCGGCCATCGACCCCGGAAGGAAGCCGAGCTTCTCGCCGGCCTCGACGGCCGGGCGCGTCAGGATCACGCGCGACACCTCGTGACGGTTGAGCGCCGCGACGGCCATCGCCATCGCGAGGTAGGTCTTCCCCGTTCCCGCAGGCCCGACGGCGAGGACCAGGTCGCACGCCCGCATCTGGTCGATGTAGCGGCGCTGCGAGAGATTCTTCGCCGCGATTCGCCGCCGCGCACCCACGGCCGAGAGCACGTCTTCGTAGACGTCGGCCAGCGCCGTGTTCGGCGCCGCCGTCAGCGTCCGCACCGCATCGCGAACCTCACGCGGCTGCACGGGGTTGCCGGCGCGCGCCTGCGCGTAGAACTCCTCGAGCACCTTTCGCGCGATCGCGACCTCGGACGCGGGCCCGATGAGCCGGACCTCGTTGCCGCGCGCGCGCGCCGAGACGCCGAGCTCCTGCTCGAGCGTTCGCAGCGTGCGGTCGCCCTCGCCGTAGAGGTCGGCGGCGGTCTGGTTGTCGTCGAAGATCAGCGTCTGGCGCGTGGAGGCCTGGTCGCTCGGCAGGGTCTTCCCTCGCGGGAGGGCGGCCGCGGGGCCGCTCGGAATGAGGCGATCGAAACCAGCGGGTTCAGCGCTCGGGCGAGAGCAGCACGACTCCGTCCGCGCTCTGCCGGTAATAGTACGGGGCGGCCATCGCGGACGTCAACGCTTCGGGGACGAGCCCGTCTGCGCCCGAGAGCGCATCGAGCCGTTCGGGCCACGATCCCGTCGCGGCGCGGTACGCGTCGAGCGCGCCGCGCAGGCGCCGCGCCTCGAAGGCGCCGCGCGCCCCGGCGAGCGCGTCGCCGGCGACCAGCGCGCGCGCGCCGGCCGGTGCGCCGCGCAGATGCACGGCGAGCGCCACGGCCGCGAGGGCCGCGAGCACGAGCACGCCGGCGAACACGGAGCGGCGCGGCAGGTCGCCTTCGTCGCGCGCCGCCTTCGGCGCAGGCTCCTTGCGACGAACCGGCTGGACGACGCCTGCCGCGAGCAGATCCGCGACGATGCGCGAGGCCTCGAAGGTCCCGAGGTGCGAGAGGTCGATGACGCGCCGGAGCGTGAGCCGGCCGTCGATGAGCAGGTAGACGCGCTCGGCCGTCACGAGGCGGCGCTGCGCCTCTCCGGTCGCCGCGTCGGCATACACATCGAAGTTTCGGCGACGCCGGAGCACCGCGTCCTCGGCCGGGAGCCCGCGGGCGAGTGTTCGCCACTCGTCGACCATGCGCAGGCCGTCCATCAGGATCTGCTCGGCGCCGAGCAGCGCCGCAGGGTCGCGGTCGTGGGCGACGGGACGCGCCGTGAAGTGGAACGATCCCTGGCTCTGGCGCAGCAGGTCGAAGATGGTCTCGCGCGTGAGGAGCTCCTCCGCGGCGTCGACCTCCTGCTTCGACACGAGGGCGCGCGCGACGAGTCGCTGCCCGAGCCGCTCGAGCGTCGCGCTGCACTCCGCGAGCGCGGTCGCGAGCGCCTCGGGCGGCAGGACGCCTCGCCGCACCAGCAGCTCGCCGAGCGCGCCCTCGGGCTGGTCCGCGACGGGCGCCGCCGACACCACGCTTCCGGCGTCGAAGCAGATCTGGATCCGGCCCGCCTCGCTGCCGATCTCGAGCACGCCCGTCTTGCGCTGCTGGCCGATGAGCTGGAAGACCTCGCCGATGCCGAAGTCCGCGAGGTTGCCGCGAAGCGCGACGCTCACGACGCGGCCTCGCGGGCGGACCGGAGGCCGGCGGCGACGGTTCCGGCGTACGCGACGACGCAGGCGGCCTGCGCGGCCGCGAATGCGAGAGCTCCCGCACCGCCGGCCGCGAGGGGGTCGGCCGGGCCGGCCGCGAGGCCGGGGCCGAAGGCGAGGACCGCCGCGCCCGCGATCGCCCCCAGCAGGCCGAGGCCCGGCCTGCCGGCGAGCAGCCCGGCCGCGCCGGGCAGGGCGAGAGACGCCGCGAGGCGTGCGCGCGCGAGGAGCTCGGAGCGGCGCGCGAGCTCGCCGAGCCGGCGCGCGCGCCGCTCGGGGTCCGCCGTCTCGGGCCGCTCGAACAGGCGGTCGCACGCGACGCACAGGTCGCGCGCGGGGGCGGCGCCGTCACAGCGCGGGCACAGCCGCCTGCCGCAGCTCCGGCACGCAGCCGAGCGCCGCAGGCGACCCGCGCCCGCGCGTGTGGCGGCCGCGATCGCGAGCAGCGCCGCCGACGTCGCGGCCGCGCTCGCACCGAGATCGCCCGGCGCGAGCGGCCGCACGAGATCGGCCGCAACGGCGTCCGACACGCCGAGCTGCGCGGCGCGGGCCTGCAACAGAGACGGCGGAAACGGCAGATCGAGCGTGAAGCCGCCCGCGAGCTCTTCCTGCACGCGCGCGAGGTCGAAGGCGAACGCCGGGTCTTCGCGCTGCAGGCGGCGCAAGGCGTCGTCCTGCGCGTGCGGCCGGATCGCCTGGCCGTACGCGTACGAGAGGTCGTAGAGCGCGGCGGGCTCGGGAGACATCTGCACCGCGATCTCGTGGAGCGCGACGGCGCGGTCGACGTCGCCGAGCGCGATCCACACGTTGCCCGCGTTGGTGACGAGCGTCGCATCGGCGCCGCCCGTCGCGAGGATCTCTTCGTAGCGCTGCGCGGCTTCGGCGAGCCGTCCCGCGCGGCGCGCATCGAGCGCGAGGCCGCGGGCCGCGAGCGAGTCGGTCGGCGCCGCGCGCGCGAGCCGCTCGCGATCTGCAGCGGACGGAAGCCCTCGCTCGACGCGAGCGTAGGCCGCAGCGACGGCGTCTGGATCGAGAGCCGCGAGCGCGTGCGCCGCCGTGCGCGAGCCGATCTGGAGCGCGAGCACGAGCAGGAGCGCGGCGACCCACGCGGCGCGTCGCTCCGCTGCGCCGCCGTACGCGAGGGCGACGGCGAGCAGCGCGAGCGCGGTCCCCGCAAGGCCCTGGCCGAAGATCGCGGGCAGCAGGACGAGAGCGCCGAGGATTCCGGCCCGTGCGAAGAGGGGCAGCGCGCGCGAGATTCGGTCTCCGAGATCGTGCGCCGCTGCGCGCGAATGGCGCAGCGCGAGGCCGGCGAGAAACGCGAGCGCGCCGAAGAACAGCGCGTTGCGCGCCGCGAGCAGAGCGCTCGCTTCGAGCCAGGTCCGTGCCTCGGGATGCGCGACGAGCCCGCGCAGGGCACGGCCGGCCGCGACGGCCGCTCCGGCGAAGTCCCGCTCCCCCAGCAGCGCGCGCGAGAGAGCGGCCTGCGCGAGCGGGAGCTGCGGGGCCGCGGCGACCGCGGCGCGGGCGCGCGCCCCGGCGTCCCCGGCGGCGGTCTCCCGGAGCAGCGCGCGGGCGAGAGGATCGAACCCGGAAAGGCCCGCCTGCAGCGCCGCGAGGCGGGCGCGCGCGGCTCGCTCGAGCAGCTCGCCGCCGGCATCCGAAGCGGCCCACGGGTTCGGCGCCGGGTCGGCGACGCGTGCCGCCGCGCCGACGGCGGGCGGCTCGCCGGTCTGCCCCCCGGCGGCCGCCGGGGCGAGGGCGAGCGCGACGAGGATGAAGGCCAGGCACCGGTCGCCCCGGCGAGCAGCGGCGCCGCGCCCCATGCGCATCCGTCCCTCCAGACACGTGTCCGCAGCCCGTATCGGCGCCGCGCCGGCCGGGCTGTACGCCCTGCCGGGTCGCGGGGGCCGCGGCGGCCGGCCGCCGCGGCGGCGCGTTTACAGCGCGCGCTGCCGCGCCTATCCTCGGCCGTCCCAGTTCCGGAGGAGATTCCCGGTGGCCAACCACAAGTCCGCGGAGAAGCGCGCCCGCCAGAACGAGCGCCGCCGTGAGCGCAACCGTCAGGCGAGGAGCCGAATCCGCACGCTCGAGAAGGGCTTCCGGGAGGCCGTCGAGGGCGGCAAGCTCGACGAGGGGCGCGCGCAGCTCCGCGAAGTCGAGGGTGCGCTGCGCCGGGCCGCGGCCACGGGTCTCATCCCGAAGCGGCGCGCCAGCCGCCGCGTATCGCGCATGGCGAAGCGGCTCCACGCGACCAGCGGCACGAAGTAGAGACGCCGCGCGCCCTAGCCACGCGGCGTGATCGCGACCTCGTGATGAGGACTCGCCCAGTCGGTCCAGAGCGAGAGCACCTCGCGCGTGGCGTCCCAGTGGGAGAACCACGTCCCGTCCGGATCGCTCACCCAGACGTCGAAGCCGGCCGGGAAGTGGCGGCGTGCCGGCACGTAGATCTCGGTCGGGCCGACGACTCCCGGCTTCTCGTCGAATGCGAGGCGCAGCACGCGCGTCTCGGGGTCGTAGTCGACGAGCCGCGGGCGCCCCGCGATGCGCTGCGGGTAGGCGCGCACCAGCAGGTTCGCAGGATCCTTCTCGTCTCCATTCTCGTCGATCGGCCCCCAGCTACCGCGGCCGTACTCGTAGAACGCCCATCCGCTCGTCATGCGATCCGCCATGCGCGCGACGTCGCTGAAGTAGCGCTGCCAGTTCTGCACGCTCGTCGGCCCGCCCCACTCGCCGAGCAGCAGCGGCGCGCGCTGCTCGTCGATCTCGCGCTTTCGGTTCTCGGCCCACAGACCGAGGCTCGGATCGGTGGCGGGGTCGTAGCTCGAGGTCGCCTGGGTCCAGACCGAGTAGTAGTGCGGGAAGTACGCGAGGCGATCGTCGCCATCGCGCGGATCGTCGATGCGACCGATCTTCGACGGATAGCCGGGCGCCGGGCCCCACGCGCGCGGCTCGAAGAAGATCCAGCGCTCGGCGTCGACGGCCCGGATCGCCGCGATGCAGCGCTCGAGGAAGGCCTTGTACGGCCCCGCATCGAAACGCTCGAGATCACCGACCACCGCGCCCCCGAGGAGGCTCCCGGCATAGGGCTCGTTCATGAGGTCGTAGCCGAGGACGGCCGGATGGTCTCGGAAGCGCGCGGCAACGGCGCTCCACGCGCCGCAGTAGTGATCCTGGAGCTCGGGGTGACCGTCGTGATCCCAGAACTCGTCGAACGCGTGCGTCACGGCGGGCTCGAGGTAGCCGAGCGCCCAGCCGAGCGGATTCCAGCGGAAGCGAAGCCCTGCCGTATGGAAGGACCACGCGGGATGGCCGTTGCCGCCGATCCAGCGCCCGTCGCTGTCGACCGCGCCGTACAGGTCCTGGTGCATGTCGATCACGACGAAGATGCCGGCGGCCGCGAACCAGTCGAGGCGCGTCGCGATGCGACCCAGATAGGCTTCGTCGATCACGCCCTGCGTGGGCTCGAGGCCGTCCCACGAGATCAGGTAGCGGGCGAAGTTGAAGCCCCAGTCGCGCGACATGCGCTCGACATCGGCCTGCGCGACCCACGGCACGCGGCCGGGATCGTACTTCGCGGAGTTCGAGACGTTGAGGCCGTGGAGGATGAGCGCACGACCCTGCGAGTCCGTGATGAACCGCGGATCGTCCGGCGGGGCCCAGCACGCGACGGCGGCCGGCATCAGTGCGCAGCAGGTGAGGGCCCGGAGCCGCTCCCGCATCGTCCCGCGTCTCCCTCGGGCGGCCGGACCGGCGTTGCGAGGCCGGCTCGCCGGGCGTCCCGGCGCACGAGGATATCACCGGCCGAGCTCGGACGACGCGCGTTCCCGCGCGTCGCGGGCGCGGCGTTCGCGAGCGGCCCGGATCTCCCGCCGGCTGCGTCAGGCCGCGAGCGCCAGCACGAGCCGCTCGATCGCGATGTGCGGATCCGCGCCGCCCTGACCTTTGAGGACGAGGTCGGCGTCGTGGATCGCGCGCAGCGCGGCAACCAGCCGCGCCGTCGCATAGCGCTGCGACTGCCGTTCGAGCTTGCGCTGCACGAACGGCGGAGCGGCGACCCTCCCGCCGGTTCGGATCCGCAGCAGCTTGCGGAAGTGCGACGCGAGCGTTCCGAGCAGCATCGGCGCCGGAGCGCCGCCGCGAAGCATGCGCGCGAGCAGCGGCAGCGCGTCGCGCGCCCGCCCTTCTCCGATCGCGTCGGTGAGGTCCCAGATCGAATCCTCGGCGATCGCGCTCACGGTCTGCTCGACGTGCGCGCGCGTGATGCGAGTCGACGGCAGTGCGAGCAGCGCCGCCTTCTCGAGCTCGTGTCGCAGCACGAGGAGCTCGGGTCCGATGCGCTCGGCGAGCAGCTCCGCGACCCCGGAGTCGAGCGCGAGCCCCCTGCGCCGCGCCTCCGCACCGACGAACGCGGCGAGCGCGGCGGCGCCGGACGGCGCCTCGCACTCGACGAGCGCGGCGGGCTCGGCGAAGGCCTTCACCCAGCGCGCACGCCGGTCGACCTTCGAGGCCGTCACGACGCGCACGGCGGTCTCGGGAACCTCGCCGACGACCTCCGCGAGCGCGTCGGCGAGCGCCTTCGCCGCGCCCCGGCCGGCCTCCGGCTCGCGCAGCACGACGAGGCGGCGCTCGCCGAGGACGGGCAGCATGCGGACCGCGTCGCGCAGCGCTGCCGGCGTGCAGCTCGCGCCGTCGAGACGGTCGAGGTTGAAGTCCGGCGGAGCGCCTCCGAGGGCGGCGCGCGTGAGCGCGGCGAGGGCATCGTCGCGGAGCAGCGCCTGCGCGCCCGCGAGCAGATACGCGCGGCGCACCCGGCCCTTCGCGAGCTCGGCGTCGAGAGTCTCGGGCGTCACGGCATGAGCCGTTCGAAGAGCGCGTCGTGCACGCGGCCCGCGATCACGCTCGCGACGCGCCGGAGCGCTTCGTTGCGGTTCGTGAGCTGCGCCTCGGCGTCGGCGCTGGCGACGTAGATCTCGGACTCGGTCATCGCTCCCGGATCGATCGGCACCTGCGTTCCGTCCCGGCGCCGCACGTCGAGCTGGATCTGGACGGTCACCTGATACTCGAGCGCGAGCACCGTCGACGAGAAGCTGCGCGCGCCGGACTGGATCGGGAGCACGCGCCCGCCGATCGTGAGGTCTGCGAGCGCCGGGTCCTCGACCACCTGCAGCGCGCCGCGGCGCTGGAACTCCTCGAGCAGCGCCTCGGTCACCGTCGCCCCGTAGCCCGCGGCGAGCGAGTCGTTGCGCAGGGTCTGGATCGACACCCGGCGGACGTCGCCGAGGGCGCCGCGATAGCTCACGAGGTGGTACCCGCAGCCCGCGAGAGCGCCGAGCGCCACCGAGAGCAGGACGGCGAGTGCGGCGCTCCGGCGGGATCCCTCCACGGCGCGCAGGGATACCACACGGGCGCCGCGGCGTCAGCGCACCGTGCGCCGCCCGGGGCGAGCCCCTTCGCGCACCGCCTCCGCCGCGCGGGGTCAGCGCGCGGCGCGCGTCTTCGCCACCCGCAGCAGCTCCTCCGCGACGAAGTCGCGCTCTGCGCACAGGGGAGCCGGAACGCGCTCGCGAAGCAGCTTTCGCGCCTCGGCCACTTCGCCCGCGAGCGCCTCGAGGACGTCGCCGTTGCGAAGACCGCGCTCGAAGCGCTCTGCGTTGTAGAGCACGATGTCCGAAACGACGATCCGCGCGAGGCGCTCGGCGCGAGCGATCTCCGGGTCGGAGCTGACACCGGCCTGCGTAGATCGCGAAGAAGCGGCGGCGGGCGGCGCTGCTGCGGCCGGCGGGCGGAGCGGAGCGGCGGCCGGCGGCTCCGGCTCGGCTTCGGCGGCCTCGGGCGACCACGGCGCGGGTCGCGGCGGCGTGAGCGGACTCGGCAATGCCGCGGGCTCCGCCTCCGGCCGCCGCTCCGGAGCGCTCGCGGGAGCGGAGAAGGACTCGTCGCCGCGCGCGAGGCCGAGCGCGCCGGGCAGCGCATCGGGCAGGTCGCCGTACTCCACCATCGCGTCGGGTCCGAGACCCGCCGCCCGGAGCACCGTCAACGCGGCGAGCGCTTCGGTGCTCCCGGCGACGACGACTCGCGTCGCGCGCAGGCTCTCGTTGCGCTTCACGACCTCGCACAGCTCCGCGCCGCCGAGGCGCGCGAGCGACGCGTCGATCACGATCCGCGACGGCAGCGAGCGCTGCAGCGAGAGCAGCGCGTCGACGCCGTCGGAGACCAGCAGCGGATGCAGCCCGAGCCGGCCGATCGCGGCCGCGCTCGCCTTGCCGCGGGCCGGGTCCGGATCGGCGATGAGCACGAGACGCTCGAGGTCGGGCGGGCGCGGCGGAGGCGTGAGCTCGGCCTCGACGGCGGGATCGTCGCGGCGGCGCGGCGCCTGCGCGCGCGGCGGATAGACGCGGAAGACCGCCTGGCAGCCGCTGCAACGAAGCCGCACGCCCTCGTCGCGGAGCCGCTCCGGGCCGATCCGGAAGCGGGTGCTGCAGCGCGGACATGCGGCGATCATGCGCGACCTCTCTGCCAGCCTTGCGCCGGCATCACCTTGCGCCCCTCGTGCCGCTCGCGCCAGCCGGGTGCCGGGACGGGCGAGCCCCGCGGGCTGATCGGCGCCCTTCGAGGTCGGCTTGAGAGGCCGCCGCGCCGCCCGAGGCGGCGCGCGCGCGGCGAGGCCGGCCCGCCGCCGTCAGCGCGCCGCGGGAGGCCGAAGCGCGCCGCCCGCGGCCGGCGCGCTCTCGCGCGGCGCGAAGTCGCGCGGCGCGAAGGTCGCGGTCGGGTCCTCGGCCGAGATGCGGATGCGGACCGGGCCGTCCTCGAGCTGGGCGGCCATCGCGTCGAGCCCGGCGAGGGCCTTGCTGGCCGTTCCCGGAGGAACGACGAGCTGAACGCGCAGCGACGCGCCCGCCTCGGCGAGGGCGGTCGCCGCGCCGCGCAGAACGGCGGCGGCCGTGGGCGTGATCGCGAGCGCGCCCGTCCAGTGCCCGGGCAGCGGCAGCGCGAGAGTCTGCGCGCGCAGGCGGAGCGCTCGATGAACGGCATCGCGCGTCGCCGCTTTCGCCTCGAGCGCACCGAAGCCCGCGCTCGCTCCGAGGCCGAGCAGCACCAGCCGCGGCGCGCGCAGCCGGCGTCCGGTGTAGACGAGCGCCGCCTCGCCGGCGCGGCCCCGGAGGTGCGAGCTCGCGACGAGGCGAGAGAGCAGACCGCACAGCCGCCAGTCGGCACGCCCGGCCTCGCCGCGCAGCGGCCGGTCGGTCTCGAAGAACGTGGCCACCGCGAGGTCGGCCGCCGCGCGCTCGAGCTGGCCGGCGTCGATCACGACCGAGAGCGACGCCGTCACGCGCCCTCCGGCCGAACGGCGTGCGCCACCGCGTCGAGGATCCCGTTCACGAACGCAGGCGAGCGCTCTGCGCCGAAGCGCCGGGCGAGCTCGACGGCCTCGTCGATCACCACCGGAGCGGGCGTCACGCTGTGGAGCAGCTCGAAGACCGCGAGCCGCAGGACGTTGCGGTCGACCGTCGCCATGCGCGAGAGCCGCCAGTTTCGCGCGTGCGCCGCGAGCACGCGGTCGAGCTCGGACCTGTGCTCGGTCACGCCGGCGATCAGCTCCTTCGCGAAAGCCCGCGCGCCCTCCGGCAGCTCGAAGTTCTCCGACGCGCTCTCGAACGCCTCGGCCGCGGCGCGCGCAGGATCGGATCCGTCGCGGTGCGCGAGGTCGAGCGCGTAGAGCACCTGCAGCGCGGCCTCGCGCGAGCGGTGCCGCGAGGCGCGCGGCGTGCGGCTCATGCGTCACCCGCGGGCGCGAGGCGCAGCGAGGCGCGAAGGCGCGCCATCTCGACCGCCGCGAGCGCGGCTTCCTGCCCCTTGTTTCCCTCGGAGCCGCCTGCGCGTGCGAGCGCCTGCTCCATGTCGTCCGTCGTGAGGACGCCGAACAGCACCGGGACTCCCGTGTCGCGCGCCGCCTCGCGAACACCGTCGGTGGCCGCGCGGCAGACGTATTCGAAGTGCGGCGTCCCGCCGCGGATCACCGCGCCGAGCGTCACGATCGCATCGTAGCGCCCGCTCGCCGCGAGCGCGCGGGCCGCGAAGGGAATCTCGAACGCGCCCGGCACCCAAACGACGTGGATCTGGTCCGCGGACGCGCCCCGCGTCTCGAGCTCGCGAACGCACCCGTCGAGCAGGGCCGAGGACACCGGGTGATTGAACCGGGAGACGACGACGCCGAACCGAAGGCCCGCTGCCGACCGCCCCGCCGCGTAGGTCTTCACCGCCCGCCCCTCCCCCGCAGCCGCCCGCGAACGTACACGTCACCCCCGATCCGCCGTACCTCGAAGCCCTCGACGGACGGCGCCGTCGCGAGGCGGCCGATCCCGAGCGGGCCGAGCGCCGGGCGGGCGTCGCCTCCGAGCAGCTTAGCCGACACGAACCAGTGTAGCTCGTCGACCAGCCCGGCGCGCAGCCACGCCGCCGCCAGCGCCCCGCCGCCCTCGAGGAGCACGTCGGTGAGCCCCTCCCGTGCGAGGAGGCGCGCCACGGCGCGCGGGTCTGCGTGGCCGGCGCGCGCAGGCGCCGTGAGCACCCGCGCGCCCGCCGCGGCGGGGGCGCGCCGGCGCGCCTCCGGGGCGCCCGCGGCGCCGACCACGAACGCCGTTCCGGGAGGCCCCGCGCGAAGGCAGCGGGCGCTCGCCGGCAGCCGCAGGCGCGAATCGACGACGATGCGGACGGGCCGGTGGACGATCCGCCCGCCCGTGCGCGCCGTGAGCTCGGGGTCGTCGGCGAGCGCCGTCCCCGATCCGACCATCACGGCGTCGGCGCGCGCGCGAAGCCGGTGGACGAGCGCCCGGGCTCCCTCTCCCGTGATCCAGCGCGACTCGCCGCCGCGGGTCGCGATCCGGCCGTCGAGCGTCGCCGCGAGCTTGAGCGCGACGTACGGGCGCCCCCGCGCGAGCACCGAGAGAAAGCCTCGATGCTGCTCGCGGCAATCGGCCTCGAGGATCCCCGTGCGGACCGACAGGCCCGCCGCACGCAGCCGGCGCGCGCCGCCGCCGGCGACGTTCGGATTCGGGTCGGCGTGGCCAACGAGGACACGCCGGATCCCGGCCGCGACGACCGCGTCGCAGCACGGCCCCGTTCGGCCGACGTGCGCGCACGGCTCGAGCGTCACGGCGAGGCTCGCGCCGCGCAGCGCCCGCGGCCCGTGGCGCCGCGCCGCCGCTCGCAGCGCGACGATCTCCGCGTGCGGACCTCCCGCCGGCCGCGTCCAGCCGCGCGCGAGCACGCGCTCGCCCCGGAAGACGACCGCCCCCACGGGAGGGTTCGGGAAGGTCCGCCCCGACGCGCGCCGCGCCGCCCGGAGCGCGAGTCGCATGGCCGCTTCGGCGTCCAGGGCTAGGTCTCGTCGGCTTCGCCCGCCGCGCGCTCGCCGATCGACGCGAAGAAGCGGGCGTAGTCCTCCGCCTTCTCGAAGCCGTCGAACACCGACGCGAAGCGGGCCGCCGCCATCGAATCGAGGCGGATCAGCTCCTCGAGCACCCGCTCGCCGAGATAGCGGCTCGAGACCTCTCGCTCCCCCGACTCCTGCAGTCGCTTCTCGATGCGGTCGAGCAGGCGCTCGATCCCGAGCACGCTGATCGGGCGCTTCTCGCACGCTCGCTGGATGCCGGCGTGCAGCTTCGTGCGGTCGTAGTCCTCGCGCCGCTCGTCGCGCTTCACGACCTTCGGGAGCACCTCCTCGACGCGCTCGCGCGTCGTGAAGCGGCGTCCGCACTCGAGACACTCGCGGCGGCGGCGGATCTCGAGCCCGTCCTTGCCGAGCCGCGAGTCGATGACGCGGTTGGCCTCGTCGGCGCAGTACGGGCAGCGCACGCCGTCAGCTCCCGTCGTCCCACCGGGCGGTGTAGAGCGGGAAGCGTCTGCACAGCGCCTCGACCTCGGCGCGAACGCGGTCGAGCTCGTCGACGTCTCCCGGGTGCGCGAGCACGCGCGCGATCAGCCCGGCGATCGCTTCCATCTCGGGCGCGCGCATGCCGCGCGTCGTCACCGCCGGCGTCCCGATCCGCACGCCCGACGTGACGGCGGGCTTTCGCGGATCGAAGGGAACCATGTTCTTGTTCGCCGTGATCCCCGCGCGGTCGAGCGCGATCTGCGCCGCCTTTCCCGTCGTGTCGCGGTCGACCAGCG
>JAYRMX010000005.1:0-4132 GCA_041912475.1 Myxococcota bacterium | reverse complement strand
GTGCCGTCGAGCACGAGCTCGCCCGCCCGGTCCTGCGAGAAGTCGTACTGCCCGAGAACCGTCACATCCGCGAGCAGCCGGGGCGGGCCTTCGCCGAGGCCCTTGCCGTAGAGACGGTTGCCGAAGCCGCCGGCCAGGATGTTCGCCGACGGCAGCCGGTCCGCCGGGTCGAGCGTCACGTTGTCGAGATCGAGCTCTCGAAGCCGCTGGTCCTGCGGCCCAGATTCCGGGATGAAGATCGGGCTCTTCGAAACCGTCGTCTTCGAGACGAGCGCGTAACCGATGCGCGGCTCGAGCAGATGCGTCGCCTCTCCCATTCCGAACGGGAGATCGAGCACGCGGCGCAGCCGCGTCCGCAGATCGACGCGTCCGGTCACGTAGCCGCGGTTCTCCGTGCCGAGCGCGTCGCTCGCATAGACGGCTTCGCGGTAACCGGCCTCGGGAAGCACCTCGAGGAAGTCGAACAGGCGGAGCGGGTAGCCGAGGCGCGGATTGAGCAGCAGGCGGTGGCCGGAGTTGGCGAGGATCTCCCCCTCCTGGAACACACCGTCGCCTTCCGGGCCGGGCGGGAAGTTGTCGCCCGCAGGATCGATCCCGCCCCGCTGCCCAGCCGCATCGCGTTCGTGAGGATCGGTCATGCCGTCGATGCCGGTATCGATGAACAGCCCGTCGACGTTCTGGCCGCTTCCGAAGTACCCGTTCGCGTTCCGGAAGTTGTCGAAGAACGTGTACTCGCCGCCGAGCGTCGCGACGAGCGGGAGCCCCGGAACGATCTCGCCGGGAAGGACCGAGACCTGGAGGTCGGGCAGGCGCTGGAGCGCCAGCTTGTCGCGGTCCATGTCGTCGGGATTCTGGAGATCTTCCCGCACGACGGCGCTCCCGACGGCGACCGTTCGCCCGGTCGCTCCGAAGGCCTTGGTCCCGATCACCTCGGAGACCATGAACCGGTCGCTGCGGAACTGCGCCATGTCGCTGAAGTCGAAGGCGTAGTTGTTGTCCGAGACGAGGTTCACGTCGGCCTGCAGCCGCGTCTGCGCCGGCAGCCACTGGTCGTGGAACAGGCGAGCGGCCCAGCGGTTCTGCGAGAACGGCGTCGACGGACTGTTCGGGTCGACGTCGTTGTCCCAGATGTACGAGCCGTGGAACCTGGTGACGTTCTCCTCGCCGAAGACCCACTCTCCATCGATGCTCGGCTTGAAGCCGCGGTACTGGAGCCACTGCGGCGTGAAGAGCAGGTTGAGGTCGTCACGCGCGGCCCAGAAGAACGGAAGGCCGAGCTCGGTGCCGTTGCGGCTGCTCTGGGAGAAGGTCGGGAACAGGAACCCGGTTTCGCGGTCGCGCTTCACCGGATAGACGAGATACGGGAAGTAGAAGACCGGCACGCCGAGGACCTCGAAGGTCGTATTGCGGGCCCGTCCATAGCCGTCGACGTCGAGGTCGGCGCTCCGCGCGCGGATCTGCCAGGGGTCGCGGTCGTCGGGGTCGGGGCAGTGGCACGACGAAAAGACCGCGTTCTCGAACTGGTAGCTCTCCTTGCCCGTGCGCTGGATCTCCGTGCCCGAGAGCTTGAACGGCGTCGTCCTCCCCTCCATGTGCCCTTCGAAGACGACGCCCTCGAGCGTGTCGACATTGAACTGCATGAAGTCGGCCCGAAGCGTATCCGGGCCGTCGATCACGACGACGTCTCCGCTGGCGACACCCTGCCGTGTCGCGTTGTTGAAGGTCACCCAGTCGGCCGTGAGCGTTCGCCGACCCTGGGCGAGGCGGACGTTTCCGATCGCCGTGTAGAGCTGCCGCGCCCGGTCGTACTCGACGCTGTCGGCGACCACCTCGGCGGGCGCGCTCCCGGCCGGGCGCGCGGGCAGGACGTCGCGCGGCTCGGCCGCCGCGAAGCGGGCGCAGCAGGCGACGCCGATCAGGCAAGCGACACGGAGCGCCCTTCGCAACCCCTCTCTCCCCGCGCGTCGAGCACGATTGGCGCACGTTAACAGAGGGCTTCGCAACGGGTCAACGCGGCTCTGCGCCCACCGCCTCGGCGCTCGCCGCGAGTGCCTCCAGGTCCGGAACGAGCAGGACGTCGTCGGCGAGCCGAACGAGCCGCGACTCGACGAGGCGCTGGATCGCGCGCCAGGCGTCACCGAGCGCGAGTCCGGCTTCGGCGGCGACCAGGCGAAGCGTCGCCTCGACGCGGGCGCCCTCGGCTGAGGGCCTCGCGAGCCTCAGCAGCGCGCGAGAGAGCGCACGCAGGCCGTCCTCGTCGGCGAGGCTCGCGAGACGCCGCTCGAGCGCGTCGGCCCGCTCGGCCAGCGCGCGCGAGACGCGCAGCGCGATGTCGCCCCGCTCGCGGCACATCTGCTCGAAGAGCGCAGTCCGCAGCTCGAGGAGCTCCGCGTCCTGCGCGATCGTCGCCCGGCTGCGGCGCGCGCCCGCAACGAGCGTGCCTTGCTCGCCGAACAGGCTGCCCGGCCCGAGCCGGGCCACGCAGCGCATCCCCCCCGCGCCGCGCCGGAGGAGCTCGACGCTCCCCGAGCGGACGAGATAGAGCGAGTCGCCCGGATCGCCCTCGTCGAAGACGATCTCGCCGGCGGCGAGCGAGCGGGTGCGGGCCCCGGCTTCGAGGGGATCCTGGTCCAGAGCGCCGAGGGGCGAAGCGCCGCTCACCCCCGGCGTTTCGACGCTCTCCGGCCTCGCCTTGAGAAGCCGCGCCGGAGCTCAGGACGGAGGGGCCGCCGGGGCGGCCGCCTTCTCCGGCGCCGGAGGGGACGGCTGGAGGCACGCGAGCCTTGCGTCGAGCTCCTCCTTCTCGACGAGCCCGGCGTGCGCACGGCTCATGCTCCCGTCGGGGGCGACGAGCACCGAGGTCGGGAAGCCGACGGCCCCGAAGCTGCGCGCGAGCGCCTCGTCGCCCAGCAGCACGGGATATCGGATCGCGTGCTCGGTCGCGTACGGAGCGACGAGCTCCGCGCCTTCGGCGTCGACCGCCACGCCGAGCACGACGACGCCCCGGTCGCGCCACGCGTCGTAGACGGCGTTGAGCACGGGGATCTGGAACTCGCACGGCGGGCACCAGGTGGCCCAGAAGTCGACGACGACGGTCTTGCCCTTCAGCGCCGCGAGCGAGTACTCGCGGCCATCGAGCGACTTGAGTGCGAGCGCGGGTGCCGGCGTCCGCTCGGCGACCGCGGCGCACGGGCCGGACGCCGCCCGCGTCCCCTCCTGGCCGCGAGAGCACGCGGCGGCCGTGGCGAGCACGACGCACGCGAGAACCGCCTTCGCGCTGACGTTCATCGTCTCCCTCCTGCGCGCGTGCCGCCGTTCCCGGCCGCACGACTCTCTCCGCTCGCCTGCAGCGGCCTTCGTTCGGCCGCAGACGACCTCAGTCCGCAGACGCGCCGCGCACTCGCTAGTACAGCAGGTGCTTCTCGGCCGCCGCCACGATCCGCGTCATGAAGCCGAAGTAGCCGTTGAGGCTCGTGAGCCGGTCGGTCAGCACCAGCAGGCCGACGGCGACGAGCAGCGTTCCCGAAGCCAGCTCGAGCGTGTGGAAGTGGTGTTTCAGACGCTGGAAGGTACGGAAGAAGATCCCGATGCTGTAGCCGGCGAGCAGGAACGGAACGGCGAGGCCGGCCGAGTAGACCGCGAGCAGGCCGACGCCCTGCCCGATCGTCTCGCGGCTGCCGGCGATCGTGAGGATCCCGCCGAGGATCGGCCCGACGCACGGAGACCACCCGAACGCGAACGCAGCACCAACGAGGTACGTGCCGAGAAGATTCGAGCCGTGCAGGTCGACGTGCCAGCGCCGCTCGCGATACAGCACGCGGATCGGGAGCCAGCCCGCGATGTGGAGCCCCATGAGGATGATCACGAGCCCGGCGACCTGTGCGACGCCGATCTCGTAGCCGAAGACGTCGAGGCGCCAGGCGCGGATCCACGACCCGAGCATGCTCGCCGACGCGCCGAGCACGATGAAGATCGTCGAGAAGCCGAGGCAGAAGCCGATGCAGCCCAGCAGGACGCGGCGTCGCGCGCCTTCCTGGCCCGAGAGCTCCTGCATCTCCTCGATCGACAGCCCGGAGATGAGCGAGAGATACGCGGGCAGGAGCGGCAGCACGCACGGAGAGAGCACGGACAG
>JAYRMX010000004.1:0-5750 GCA_041912475.1 Myxococcota bacterium | reverse complement strand
CGTGTAGCCAAGGGCGGTCTCGGCGCCGAAGACGATCGGGATCGTGAGGGCGATCGTCGGAGCGAAGTTCGAGAAGGTCGCCGTCGAGACGGTAAAGACGCCGCCGAACTGGCCGTATCCGGAGTACTGGCGGTCGCAGAGGGCCCACCCGCCGCAGGCGCCGCGGAGGACGGGATCGATCGTCGTGAGGTCCACCGCCGAAAGGCCCGTTCCGAGCACGCGGGCCGCGACGTCGACGGACGCCTCGTCTCGCTGCCCGTTCGGCCCGACGCTCCCGCCGAGCCTCCCGTCGACCAGGAGCAGCGCGGTGATCGTTCCCGCCTGCCCGCGCCGCCCGCTCCCGCCGTCGATCATGAGGCCGTCGTTCCATCCAGCCGTCGCGAAGGCCTGCGTCGCGACCGCGTTCTGGACGACCGCCGACGTCGACGCGTTCGCCGTCACGCTCGCCTTCAGCGTTCCCTCGAGCGCGTACGCCGAAGCGGAGGCCGCGCCCGACTGCGTCAGCGAGATGACCTGGCCGTTGGGAAGGACCCTGGTCTCGATCGGACCGGAGCTCGCCCGGTGCGAGTGGGTCTCGACCGCCTGTCCTGCACCGCCGCTCAGCGTCGACGGATCGGTGAGGACCCCCTCCACCGTGCCGTTGAAATAGGCGTACGTCGACACGGTGGTGTTGGCCGGCGCCACCTGCGGCGCGATCGCGACGGCGAGGCCGAGGAGCAGCGCCGCAGAGCGGCCGCGCAGCGCCTCGCATCGGGCGAGCCAAGGAGAAGCGAACGAGTCCCCGCGCACGAGCGCTCGCGTCCTGCGGTGTTCCACGATCCCACCCTCCAGCCGCTTCCGCGGGCGCTGCGTCCGCCCCGCGCGCACATCGTTGTTGCTCTCGACGCCGTACGTCGCCGACAGGCTCCCGCTCATCGGCTAGCTCGCGTTCACCGTCACCGTCGTTCCGATCGCCGAGGGACCCGGCGAGGCGATCGTGATGCGATGGCTGCCCCGGGCGCCTCCCCCTAACCGCTCCAGACCGCGCCGCTCTCGTGAGAGTGAAGTGGCCCTGAGCGGCGCTTCGTGTCGTGCGCCGCTACGAAAAATCGATCCGAGCGAGGCTCTGGGGGGAAGCGCCCAGGGGTCGCCGGAGACGCGGTCGGGAACACCGAGGATCGAGGGATGGCGCGCGCCAGGACGCGGTCGAGATGCGGCCGCACGCGTCGCGCGACCCGGCGCCTCTTTACGCCGGCCGAGTCGCGGGCACCGGACGCAGAGCGCGAGCGATGCGATGCCCGGGCCAACGGGGCTCACCAGTCCGACTGAACGTGAGGATACGAGCGGATTCTCTCGTCCGGTGTGATTACAGGGACCGCGTTCTCGACTGCGGTGGCCACGATGATCCTGTCGGCGGGAGGAGGGTGGAAGTCGCCCGGGAGCTTCGTGCTGCGCACTGCGATTGCCGGCTCGAGCGGAGCGAGCTGGATCCCCGGAAGCGCGAGCGCGACGTCGACCCACTGCTCGACAGGGCGGTCGAGCCGGATGCGCCGCTTCGCGACGAGCATGGCGACCTCCCAGACGCTGATCGCGGAGACCAGAGCGCGCTCGGCCTCGTCGATCGCTCGTCGAGCGCTCGTCGAGCGCTCGTCGTGAGCCGCTCCGGATCGCTCGCGCGCCAGACCCACGTGGCGGTGTCGAGCACGATCACGAACCCGCCTCCCAATCGTCGGGACCAACGACGGGCCGGATGAGGTCGGGGTCCAGATAGGTGACCGATCCGAGCAGGGCCTCCGGATCGACGGTCACCGCGCGGAGCTCCGCGACCGGTACGCCGCGCCGCGTAATCGTGATGGCATCCTTCGTCTCCTCGACATGACGGACGAGCTCGGCGGCCCGCTGCCGGAAGTCTCCGACTGCAACTTCACGCCTGGCCATCTTCATGACCTCCTGGGCATTTGCTCTGGCTACATGGCCATGAAAGTGGCGCTCTTCCGCGTACCGGCTGGGACCAACCGGCAAGTGAAGGCTGGCAGGACGTGCCGGCCGCCGCCGCACAGGCTCGCCGCTTCCGCGTACCGGCTGGGACCAACCGGCAAGTGAAGGACTTCATGCCTCGCCCGAGGGCTGCCCCGTCCGACGGCCGAGGCGCCGCGCGAGCCGCACCCTCCGCGCCCTCGCTCGCGCCGCCCGGCGGTCCGGCGGCCCGCCTCCGAGCCGGTTGAGGGCGTCGCGGTAGCGATCGAACTCGCTCACGCTGCCCGACGACGGGGGCCCGCCTCGCCGCGAGGCGCCGGCAGACGGATCGCCTCGGTGGGCGCGGCGCGGTCGTACCCCAGCCGCTCTACGATGGCGGAAGAGGAACGCCCCCGGCGGTCCGCTTTCTCATCGAAGCCGGGCTCCGCGCACAGGTCGAAGTGCCCACCGGCATCCGCGGCGAGTTCCCGCCGATCGCGACTCACGATGGCGTGGACTGCTTCGGTAAGGGCTCGTGATTGACGTCAACTACTCCTGCCGGCAGAAACAATTGTCGCTGCTCAGGCTCGCGATCAAGCGTCGCTTCAATGGAGCCGCGGCTTGCAAGCCGCGGAAACCCGAAACGGGCGACACGCTGGAGGGGAGACGACATCCGAAGATCGGCGCGGCGACGGAGGCACTTGCAGCCGACGTCCGTGCGGAGTGCCGTCGCCTGGGACTGCCCGAGGCGAGGGTGGAATCGAGCAACGTTCGGGGCGCGCCCGGGATTGGACTCACGGGGAACGTGGCGCTGCTCTTCGAGCGGCGTGTCGAGGGACCGCTCCTGCTCGGACGAGCTCGCCATCTCGGTGGTGGGCTCTTCCGACCCGTCGAGGAGATCGACCAGCCGTGACCACGCTCGCTGCCCTCCAAACGCTCATCGCCCAGGGCAAGTCCGCGACGCCCGAGCTCGAGCGCTCCTCCTCCGAGCGGAGGCGCGCCGGCGAGCCGCTCTGCGCGTTCCTGGACCGCAACGGCGGAGTGTTGCTGCTCGGCGTCGGACCCTACGGCAAGCTCGCCGGGCCGCCGAGAGCGGGCGCGATCACGCATGGGATCGAGCATCGCGCCCGGGCCCGGCCGCGCGAGGTCGGCGGCGCCGACGCGCCGAGATCCCCGGGACGACCGGTGACTCTGGGTGGCTCGGGAACGGCCGGTAAGGTGAGGGCTCGAGGATGACAGCGGCCACCGGGTACGAGTAGGATGACAGCGATGGACGCGCTCGACGCCGTTCTCAGTGAACTCCGGCCCATCTTGCAGGCCCGACGGGCACGAGCCGCCTACCTGATCGGCTCTCGCGCTTGCGGGACGGCGCACGCGACGAGCGACATCGATCTCATCATCGTCGCCGAGAGCGAGCGACCGGTCGTCGAGCGCTTCAAGGACTATCTTGCGGCCATCGTGGCGTCGCCGGTCGGCGTCGATCTCCTCGTCTACACGCCAGAAGAGTTCGATCGCATGGTCGCGGAGAAGCGGCCGTTTCTCGAACACGCCCTGGAAGGTGCCAAGCTCGTATATGAGGGATAGCCGTTCGGAGGCGCAGCGCTGGCGACGGCAGGCCGAGAACGATCTCGAGTTCGGTCGCCTCGCGCTACGTGAGGGCTTCTTCGCCCAAGCCTGCTTCATCGCGCAGCAGGGCGCCGAAAAGGCCCTGAAGGCCCTGGCGTACGCAGCCGGAGAGCGCGTCGTGCTCGGCCACTCGCTCGTCGAGCTGAGCGCCCGGCTCCGCGTCCACGTGCCTTCCGTAGAGCCGCTGATGGAGCTCGCCGGCATCCTCGATCAGTACTACGTCGCAACGCGGTACCCGAACGGCCTGCCCGGCGGCACCCCATTCGAGGCGTTCGGCGAGCGGCAGGCTCGCGAGGCGATCGCGGCGGCCGAACGATTTCTGGCGCTCGCCGCGGGAAACGCTCCCGCGGCATGAGGAGAGTGACCGGATCCGACACGCCCCGATGCCACTTCGCAGCAACGAGGGCCCCCGCCCGTCGCCGGAACCGGACCCTCGCGAGGACTTCCCCATGAAGCGCCACCACCACCGCCGCCGCGAGGCAACGCCCGTCGCGCACATGATCCTGTCGAAGCGGATGGCGGACCACAAGCCGCACGACATGATCTGCGAGCTGGTCGACAACGCGTTCGACGCCGAAGCGAAGCGGGTCTGGATCGAGCTCGGGCGCCGCTCGATCGCGGTCTGCGACGACGGCACGGGGATGGAGGACATCGACGACGCGGTGCGCTTCGGCAAGGGGACGCGCGCGGGAAGACGCGGCGGCGTGCTGGGGCAGTACGGCGTCGGGATGACCGACGCGCTGTGCAAGCTGGGGCCTCGCGCCGAGGTGGTGACACTGCACGGTGGCGAAGTGCGAAGGCTCCGCGTCGACTGGGAGGAGTGCCTCCGCAACGGCCACTTCCCGTATCTCTCCGACGCGAAGCCGCAGCGAGCGCGCGAGCTGGCGCTCTTCGAAGGCGAGAGCGTCGCCTCCGGAACGCGCGTTCGGATCCATGGCGAGGCGCCGGGCTTCCAGCTCGACAAGCTCCGGCGCCTGCTCACCGAGCGCTACACGCCGGGGATCTGGCAGGGCCGCGAGATCTTCGTTCGCCGCGAGGGGCAGGAGTGGGCCGGCATCGAGTTCATGGATCCCGGGCAGCTCGCGGACGTGATCGAGTACGACGGCGCGATCGACGGCATGCCGTATCACGTCTACGGCGGCCTCATGACCCGTCGCAATGTGGTGTACAACCGCGCGTTCATCGGCTACGCGTATCGCTTCGTCGAGGAGACGACCGAGCTGTTCAAGGGCGTCTCGACGGCGCACCTTCAGGTCTTCCTCGGCGACGAGTGGCGCACCTGTCTCGGAACGCACAAGAACCGCGTCGAGCGAAAGCGCGACGAGCTGTTCGAAGACATCCGTTCGCGCGCCAAAGACTGGCTCGCCGCGGCCGAGCGCCGCGCGGAGGCGCTCCAGCTCAGCAGCCTCGCGCTCGAGCTCGAGGAGTACATGGGGCGCATGGGCGAGCCGCACGGGACGGAGCCCGTGACGCCGGTGCGGCGCGATTCGGGAGCGAGCCGCCAGCGCAGCCGGGCTCGCGAGCGGAGCCAGCCGCAAGAGGGCTCGCCGGCGGGCGATCCGAGGAGCGCCACGCGGCGGCGCGGCATCCAGATCGCCTGGGACGCTGCGCTTCGCCAGATGGGCGAGCTGCGCGTCACCGACGACGGCGAGATCACGGTGGTCCTCAACCCGGACGACCGCCGCATCCGCAGCATGCGCGACCGCCGCGACTGCCCCGGCCTCGTCCACATCATCAGCGCCTACGTCGCGCAGTACGCCGCGCTCTCCGAAGAGAACGCGAAGCGCGTGCTGCGACCTGGCATCGTCCGCTCGGCCGATCCGGGCCTCCGTGAGCACGCGCTCTACGCGCACTACTACGATCGCGTCGATCAGCCAGCCGTCGCGCACGAGGGCGAATGACACGAGAGTGTGTTTCGTGGCGGAGCTCGGTGCGGTCGCAGTCGCGGCGTCTCAGCACAGCGAGGCCATCCGGCCGCTGCTCGGCACGCACACTCCTTCGCGGCCGGCCGATCGGCGCGGGCGACTCCTTCCGCCCGGCAACGACCGCGAGGAGGAACTGCTCGACGCCTGCCAGCGCGCCCGATCGCCACCGGCGGCTGCTGCCGCCCGACGAGGATAGTCGCCGCGCCTCGTTCTCCGCCCGCGTAGCGGCGGGCGCGAGCCGTCCCTTGACATTCGTATTTCATT
>JAYRMX010000003.1:0-1743 GCA_041912475.1 Myxococcota bacterium | reverse complement strand
ACGGGAATCCTGCTCTTCGCGAGCGCGCTCGGCGAGACGAACCCGATCTACTACGACGACGCGTACGCGAAGGCGACGCCGCTCGGGAGCGTGATCGCGCCGCCGACCTTCGCGATCTCGACGGCGCACTGGAACCCGGATTACGGACTGCGGGGCGTCCGCAAGATCCCGCCGCCGAGGCCGAAGCCCGCGGCGCCTGCGGCGCTCGGTGGAGGCGGAGGCGGGGGAGGCGGAAGCCTCGCCCGCGTCCTCCACGGCGAGCAGCGCTTCGAGTACCACAAGCCGATTCGCCCCGGGATGACGCTCACGGTGACGACGAAGCCGGGCAAGACGTGGACGAAGGAAGGCAAGCGCGGCGGCTCGCTGCGCTTCAGCGAGTCGGTCTCGGAGTACCGCGACGAGGCCGGCGAGCTCGTCGTCACCGCGACCAGCGTCGGCGTCCTCACGGAAAAGGCGGTGGAGCAGGGATGAGCCACGCGAAGCTCTCGTTCGACGCGCTCGCGGAAGGCCAGCAGCACGAGGCGACGCTGGTCGAGAACCTCACCCGGACGCAGATCGTCCAGTACGCCGCCGGCTCGGGCGACTTCAACCCGATCCACCACGACGAGACGTTCGCGACGAAGATGGCGGGGTATCCGTCGGTCTTCGCGCACGGGATGCTGACGATGGGGCTCGCCGGCCGGCTGCTCACCGACTGGCTCGGCGATGGTGTGCTGCGCAGCTACGGCGTCCGCTTCGTGAAGCAGGTCTGGCCGGGGGACACGCTGCGCGGCAAGGCGACGGTCACGCGCCTCGAGCCTCGAGGCGATGAGGGACTCGTCGAGATCGAGGTCGTCGCGACCAACCAGAAGGGGGAGCCGGTGGTGACGGGCACCGCGACGGCGCTGCTGCCGAGGCGCACGTCCGTTTCCGCCTGAAGCTCGCGGCGGCCGTCGCGCTCGGTGGGCTCGCCGGCTGCGCCCACGGGCCGGTCGACACCGATTCGCTCGCGCATCGCCACCCCGCGCTCTCTGCGCTGGCGGGAAGCCATCTCGACGAGACGACGCCGTACGTGTGGCCGCGCGCGGGGACGCTCACGCTGTTCGTGTGCCGCTGGCCGGCCGGGGCGCCGATTCCGGTCGCGTTCCCGATCGACACGAGCGAAGAGGAGGCGGCGGCGCTCGAGGCGGCGCTGCGCGCGTGGGAGGCCGCCGGTCTCGGCGTGCGCTTCGAGCGCGTCGAGCCGGGCGCCGAGCTCCTCACGATCCGGTTCGAAGACGAGAGCACCGGCACCGCGACCGGCGAAGGGGTCGGCGCGACGATCGCCGAGTGCCGCCTCGCCGACGCCGGCGCGGGCGGCGATCCGCTGCCGGCGCAGATGCGCGGCGCGGTGGTGCGCGTGGCGCGCCGTACGCCGAAGAACCCGCTGCATCGCGATCGTGCGCTCACGCAGGAGCAGGTCGCGGGGATCGCGCTGCACGAGATCGGTCATGCGCTCGGCTTCCAGGGCCACGTCTCGTACGGAGACACGGCGATGGTGCGGTCGCGCGACGACATCGCGGCGCGCGGCCGTGCGGTGCTGAAGGGCGAGCGCATCTCGGACGCGACGCTTCGCGCGCTCTACGCGGTCCCGTCGGGAACGGTCGTCGGGCGCCGGACGGTCGGGCCGGCTCGGACCGAAGCCGTCGACCGCCTCGCCGAGGCGGCCGGGAGGCTCGGCCTGCGCGGCCCGTTCGTCCGGGTCGGCGACCGCGACGGGCGCGT
>JAYRMX010000002.1:0-7440 GCA_041912475.1 Myxococcota bacterium | reverse complement strand
GTGCGACGAGATCCGCCGCTTCTCGGCGCGCGATGCAGCGCGCTACCCGGCGTACGAGAGCTTTCTCGACCGCACGGCGCGCGCGCTCGAGCCGCTACTCGACGCATCGCCTCCCGATCCCTCGCGAATCCGCCCGCGCGATCTCGGACCCCTGCTGCGATCGGCGGCGCGCGGCCGTCGCATCGGCCGCGACCTCTCGCGCGCCGTCGCGTTGCTGCTCGGCCCCGCGCGGCCGACGCTCGAGACGTTCTTCGAGAGCGAGCCGCTGCGCTCGACGCTCGCGACCGACGCCGTGATCGGCGCCTGGGCGTCTCCGTCGTCACCCGGAACCGGCTACGTGCTCTTCCATCACGTGATGGGCGAGACGCACGGCGCGCGCGGCGTGTGGGCGTACGTCGAGGGCGGGATGGGCGCGCTCTCGAACGCGATCGCACGCGCGGCCACCGACGCCGGCGCCGAGATCCGCTGCGACGCGCCGGTGCGGCGCGTTCGCGTCGAGGGCGGCCGTGCAACGGGCGTCGTGCTCGAGGACGGCAGCGAGATCGCGGCGCCGCTCGTCGTTTCGAACGCGGATCCGCAGCGAACGCTGCTCGGCCTCGTCGGCCGCGAGGCGCTTCCGGACGATCTCGTTCGCGGCCTCGAAGCGCTCGATTTCCGCAGCCCTTCGCTCAAGATCAACCTCGCGCTCGCGCACCTGCCGCGCTTTCCCGGCCGCACGCCCGCGGCGCCCGATCCGCCGCGTCCCGGCCCCGAGCACGCGGGGACGATCCACGCCGGCGCCGCCGACCTCGACGCGCTCGATCGCTGCTTCGAGCAGGCGCAGGCGGGCCTGCTTCCGGAGCGGCCGATGATCGAGATGACGATCCCGTCGGCGCTCGACCGGACGCTCGCGCCCGAAGGCCGGCACGTCGCGTCGATGTTCGTTCAGCCCGTCCCGTACGCCGTCGCCGGCGGCTGGGATGCGGCGCGCGACGGCTTCGCCGACCGCGTGTTCGCGCTCATGGACGAAGTGGCGCCCGGCTTCTCGGCGAGCGTCCTACACCGCGAAGTGCTCGCGCCGCCCGACCTCGAGCGCATCTTCGGCCTCACCGGCGGCAACATCTTCCACGGCGCGATGTCGCTCGACCGCCTGCTCTTCATGCGGCCGCTCCCGGGATGGACGGGCTACGCGACTCCCATCGCCGGCCTCTGGCTCTGCGGCGCCGGAACGCACCCCGGTGGCGGCGTCATGGGCGCCTGCGGCCGCAACGCGGCGCGCGAGATCCTGCGGGCGCGCGGGCTCGGTCGGCGCTGAGCGACCGGCCGGCCGGGTCGCTCGGCCGAGGTGCCGCTGCGCGGGCGCGGCGTCGTCTCGCGCGACGGCGTCGTGCGCTCTCTCAGACCGGGTTCGAGTGCAGGTACGCCTGCAGCACGACGAGCTCCTCGCGCTGCTCTTCGATCTCGTCGCGCAGGAGGTCGCGCATCGACAGCATGGCGATCACGCGGTCGCCGTCGAGGACGGGGAGGTGGCGGAAGCGCTCCTCTCGCATCTTCGAGATGCAGTCATTGCGCGAGTCGTCGATGCAGGCCGTGACGACGTCGCGGGTCATCACCTCGGCGACGAGCGTCTTGCGCGCGTCGCGGCCCGCGACGAGGACGCGGGTCATGAGGTCGCGCTCGGAGAAGATCCCGACGAGCGCATCGCCGTCGAGGATGCAGAGCGCGCCGACGTGCGCGTCGGTCATCAGCGAGGCGACTTCCATCACGGTCGCGGTGGGGGGCGCTGCGACGAGGTCGCGGCGATGGATCACGCGGCGAAGGGTGTGCATGGCCGGCTTCTCCCGACCGCGGTGCGGTGGGGACCCCGAGCCGGCGTGAGCGACGGGTGCGGCCGGACCCGGGGGAGGTCCGCTCGCGGTCTCTCCATGAGACCACCGCGAGCGCCGCGTTGCAAGCGAAAGCGGCGAGGACGCGAAAGAACGCACTGCGCGGAGTCCGGCGCGGCGGGGCGCCGGCAGGCCGCAGGCAGGTCAGGCGGGCGGGGCGCCGGCCGCGCTGCGAACGAGGCGCAGGTAGGTGCGCGCATCCTCGCGCGACGCGTCCCGCGCGAGGACGTGCTGCCACTCGCGCAGCGCGTCCTCGGTGCGGCCGAGGCTGTAGTAGGTGACGCCGAGCTGCACCGAGGCGGCGAGGAGGTCGGGCTTCGCGCGCTGGATGCGGCGGAACTCGGCGGCGGCCTGCGCCGGCAGGCCGGCCTCGCGCAGCGCGACGCCGAGCCGCTGCCGGATGTCGTGAAAGTCGGGGCAGAGGTCGAGCGCCTTGCGGTAGGCGTAGATGGCCTCGCGCAGATCGCCCGCCTCGCGGTACGCCTCGGCGAGCGCGGCCTGCAGGTTCGCGAGCTTGCCGCGGGTCGTCGTGTCCGAGCCCTCCTCGGCGCGGTCTGCGGCGGCGCAGGCGGCCACCTCGCGCGCGCGCTCGTAGTCGCCGAGCTGCTCGCACACGCTCACGAGCGCAAGGCGCGCCTCGGCGTAGCGGGGGTTGGTCCGCAGCGCACGCTCGAGCGCAGCGGCCGCCGCCTCGAGCTCGCCACGCCGCTCGGCGAGCATCCCGAGCATGTACTGGACGTCCGCGAAGCCCTCGCGCGTCTCGGCGAGCTTCGCGAGCCAGCGCTGCGCCTGCGCGTCGTCGCCCTGCTCGAAGCAGACGCGGCCGAGCGCGTACGCCTGGCGCTCCTCCGCCGTCAGGTCCGAAGGGCCGCGCACGGAGACGGTCGCCGGCCTAGTTCGCGGACGGGATCTGGTCCGCCGGCGCCTCGCCTTCCGGCATCCGGTCGGCCGCAGCCACCGCGACATCGGTCCCGCGGTAGTTCTGCAGGATCACCTCGAAGATCTTGTGCGCCTCGTCCTCGAGGTTCATCTCGGTGTAGCAGACGCCGAGCTTGTAGAGCGCTTCGGCGTCGAGGCCGAGTCCCGGGTACTTGTTGAGCACCGTGCGGTAGCGGTCGGCGGCGGACTGGAACTCCTCGCGGTCCATGTAGAAGTCTGCGATCTGCATGTCGTGCTGCGCGAGCTTCGTTCGCAGCTCCTTCCACATCTCCTCGCCTTCGCGCGCTTCGGCGCTGTGCGGGTGCCGCGTGATGAGCTGGTCGAGGTACTTGATCGACTCGGTCGTCGCCGTCTGATCGCGGTCGGGCGACTTCGACTGCTGGTAGTGGCACAGCGCGGCGTGCTTGAGCGCATAGGGAACCGACTCGTGCTGCGGATGGAGCTCCGAGAAGTCGCGGTAGTACGAGAGCGCCTCGTCGTACTTGCCCTGCGCGTAGTACGCGTCGGCGATCTTGATCTCGGCCGAGACGGCGTACTCGCTGTACGGGTAGTTGTCGATGATCTGCTGGAAGGTCTCGATCGCCTTCGCCTGGTCGCCCGACGGGAAGACCCAGAGGATCTTGCCGCCTTCCATCTGCGTGAGGCCGCGCTGGTAGAGGACCTCCGCGGGCGGAACCTCCTCGGCCTCGTTGGGCGCGCTCGCGCACGCCAAGAGCCCGGCCGCGAGCGCCCAGGCGCCCGCGAGGCACAGTCCGCTGCGAATGATGGACGAGTTCCGACGGATCGCGGTCACGCGCGCCATGGCCACCCCCTCCACGCGTCGAAATGACCCCGACAGGCTACCGGAGGCGTCGAGCGGGTGTCAAACCTGCTACCTTCGCCCGCCTGGCACGAGGGAGGACCGCCAAATGGTTCACGAGCACCTGAAGGCGCTGCGGCTCGACCGCCGTGCGCTTCGCCGCCGCGACTGGGTCTCGCCGGACGAGCTCGCCCGCGAGCTCGCTGCGCTTCCGGACGTCGCGTCGAAGATCGCGGAGCCGGAGCCCGAGCCGGCGGGAGCGGCCGGGGCCGAAGCGCCTCGGGAGTAGGGGGCGGGCGTGATCAAGGCCAGGCTCGGCGACCGACTCGACGCCTGGATCAAGGCCGCGCTGCCATTTCTCTTCCGGCGGCCGCTCGACCCGAACGCGCTCACCGTCCTCGGCACCGTGGTCTCCCTTGGCGCGAGCGTCGCGTTCGGCCTTGGAGAGTTCCAGTGGGCCGGCGCGCTCATGCTCGCCGGCGGGGCCTTCGATCTCGTGGATGGGGTGATTGCCCGCCACTTTGGCACGACCTCGGCCTTCGGCGCCTTCCTCGATTCGACCCTCGACCGGCTCGCCGACATGACGCTGCTGGTCGGGATCGCGGTCCATTACGGCAGCGAGGGCCAGACCGTCGATCTGCTCCTCGCGTGCTGGGCGCTGGTGGCGACCGTCCTCGTCTCGTACGCGAAGGCGCGCGCCGAGTACTGGATCCCGCAGGTGGACGGCGGGCTGCTCGAGCGCGGCGAGCGCATCGGCCTGCTCGCGATCGGAGCGATCCTCGGCGTCATGCTGCCGGTCCTGTGGGTGATCGGCGTCCTCGGCACGTATACCGTCGTGCAGCGCATGATCGAGGCCCACCGCCAGATGTCGCGCATGTCGGCCGCCGCGCGGCGGGTGGCGGCGCCCGAGACCGTCGCACAACCTCCGCCGGCCGCGGTGCGCGGCGGAAACGGGGCAGCACCACATCATGACTGAGCCGCCGAAGGGCGAAGGCTCGCAGCCGAGGAGCGGCGGCGCCGAGCTCCCGCAGATCGACTTCTCGACGTTCGTTCTCTCGCTCTCGACCTCTGCGCTCTATCACCTCGGCCTCGTGCCGGACCCGGAGACCGGGAAGCCTGCGGAGCCGAACCTCGTGCTCGCACGGCAGACCATCGACACGCTCGAGGTCCTGCACGTGAAGACGCGCGGGAACCTCGACGCCCAGGAGGCGCATCTGCTCGAGAGCCTGCTCTACGAGCTGCGGCTGCGCTTCGTGGGCGCTCCGAAGTGAACGAGGCGGCGGCGCTCGCCATCGAAGCGCCGGCCAAAGTGAACCTCGGGCTCCGTGTCTGCGGCCGGCGTGCCGACGGCTACCACCTGATCGAGAGCCTGTTCGTGCCGCTCGAGCTCGCCGACCGGCTGCGCGTCGCGCTGCGACCGCGCCGCACGGCCGAGACCGAGCGCGTCTCGCTCTCGGTCGGCGGCGAGCGCGCGGCCGGCGTGCCCTCGGGCGCGTCCAACCTCGCCGCCCGCGCGGCGGCGGCGTTTCTCGACGCGGCGGAGCGCACCGATCTTGGCGCCGAGATCCGGCTCGAGAAGCGAATTCCGGCCGAGGCCGGCCTCGGCGGCGGCTCGAGCGATGCGGGAGCCGTCCTGCGCGGGCTCGCCGCGCTGCTCCCCGGCGCGCTCGCTCCCGAGCCGCTCGCGGCGCTCGCCCTCCGCCTCGGCGCCGACGTTCCGTTCTTCCTCGATCCGCGCCCCGCGATCGTCCGCGGGATCGGCGAGCAGATCGGGCCCGCTCCCGCTCCCGCGCTCGCCCCGCTCGACCTGCTGCTGGTCCGCCCGGCGCACGGCCTCTCGACCGCAGCGGTCTACGCGGCCTTCGACGCCGCCGCCGGCGCGTTGACTGCTCGGGGCCCCGGCCCTACCGTGAGGCCGCCCGAAGGGCCTCTCGCGCCGGAAGCGCTCGCGAGGCTTCTCGAAAACGACCTCGAGCCGGCGGCGGTTCGCCTGTGCCCGGCGCTCCTTCGGCTGCGGCGGCGCATCGCTGCGGCGGGGGCGCTGGCGGTGGGCATGTCGGGCAGCGGGCCGACGCTCTTCGGGGTCTTCGCGGACGAAGCCGCGGCGGGGCGAGCCGCGGCGCAGATGGGAGAGCAGACCGGGAAGCAGGACGGGCCGGCCGAAGGCCCGGGCCTCTGGATCCGGGTGACACGCACCGTGACCGCGCCGAAGCCGGCCGTTCGGGTACCCTTGGGCCCGGGGCCGAGCGATGGGGCGTCGCCAAACTGGTAAGGCAGCGGCCTTTGGAGCCGCCATGTGCAGGTTCGAGTCCTGCCGCCCCAACCCAACTCCTTCTTCCGAGGACGCGCGCATGCAGGACATGAAGCTCTTCACGGGCAACGCGAACGCCGCCCTCGCGCGTGACGTGGCGGCGTATCTCGACGTGGAGATCGGCAAGGCCGAGGTCGGGACGTTCAGCGACGGCGAGGTGAACGTCGAGATCCGCGAGAACGTCCGCGGCATGGACTGCTTCGTGATGCAGTCGACCTGCGCGCCGGCGAACACGCACCTCATGGAGCTTCTGATCATGATCGATGCGCTGCGCCGCTCGTCGGCGGGGCGCATCACGGCCGTCATCCCCTACTACGGCTACGCGCGGCAGGACCGCAAGGTCCGGCCCCGGATGCCGATCAGCGCCAAGCTCGTCGCAGATCTGATCGGCGTCGCCGGAACCGACCGCGTGCTGTGCATCGAGCTGCACGCAGGGCAGATCCAGGGCTTCTTCACCGTCCCGGTCGACAACATCTACGCGACGCCCGTTCTCCTCGAGGCGATCCGGCAGCGCGCCGGCGACGACCTGTGCGTGATCTCTCCGGACGCCGGCGGCGTCGAGCGCGCTCGCGCGTACGCCAAGCGCCTCGAAGCGCCGCTCGCGATCATCGACAAGCGCCGCGAGGCGGCGAACGTCTCGCAGGTGATGAACATCATCGGCGACGTCCGCGGGCGCACCTGCGTGATCGTCGACGACATCGTCGACACGGCCGGCACGCTCACCGAAGCCGCGCGCGCACTCGAAGGCGCCGGCGCGAAGGCGGTCTACGCCGCGATCACGCATCCGGTGCTCTCGGGGCCGGCGATCAAGCGCATCGACGAGTCGCCGCTGCGCGAGCTCGTCGTGACCGACACCATCCCGCTGCGCCCGGACGCGGTGCAGTGCGGAAAACTCAAGGTCGTCTCGGTGGCGGCCCTCCTCGGCGAGGCCATTCGCCGCATCAACAACGAAGAGAGCGTGAGCTCGCTCTTCGTCTGAAGCCAGGCAAAGGGGAACGGGTCATGGGCGAGAACGCGCTCGCGGTCGAGGTTCGCGAGGGAACGGGCAAGGGCGTCGCGCGCAAGCTGCGCGTGGCGAAGCGGATTCCGGCCGTGCTCTACGGACGGGGAAAGGCGTCGGTCTCGCTTTCGCTCGATCCCTCGGCGCTCGAGAAGGTGCTGCGCGCGAGCTCGGCGGGCCTCAACACCCTGATCGATCTCGCGGTGACGGGCCGTGCCGACCTCGCAGGCAAGGTCGTGATCGTGAAGGAGCTGCAGCGCGAGCCGGTGCGCGGCAGCCTGCTGCACGCCGACCTGTACGAGGTCGACCTCACGCAGACGATCGAAGTCTCGGTGCCGATCCACGTGGTGGGCATCGCCGTCGGCGTCTCGATGAGCGGCGGCATCCTCGACACCGCGCTGCGCGAGATCGAGATCGAGTGCCTCCCGCGAGCGATCCCGAGCGCGATCGAGGTCGACGTCTCGGCGCTCGACGTCGGCGAGTCGATCCACGTGCGCGACCTCGCCGTGCCGGCGGGCGTGACCGC
>JAYRMX010000001.1:0-3992 GCA_041912475.1 Myxococcota bacterium | reverse complement strand
GGGCCGCTTCGTTTGGGCGCGTGGCCGCGGCCAACGCCGCGCACTGGATTCACGCCGGGGCTGCGCGCGCCGCGCGAGCGGGCAGGCCCGGCGGCTCGGCGCGCGCTACCCGCCGGATGCGACGCGCTGCGACCTGCCCGGCTTCGCCTTCGCGGCCTTCGCCGGCTTCGGCGCCTTCTCGGGAGCGTCGAGCCTCGCGGCGAGGCCGAGCACGGTGTCGATGTAGGCGTCCGAGCGGTTGTAGTGCCAGATCACCTGCCGCTTCTCGGCCTGCGTGATGCCGGGCTTCCAGCCGTTCGCCGAGAGGTAGCGCGCGGCGGACGCCGCGGCGTCGTCGAGGTCGTAGAGGCTCACCGTTCCGTCGCCGTTGCCGTCGGCGCCGTAGCGCAGGTAGCTCGTCGGGAGGAACTGCGGGAAGCCAAAGGCGCCCGAGCCCGACCCGAGGATGTCGAGCGGATCGACGTGCATGCGGTCGGCGATCTCGAACGTCGCGCGCACTTCGGGGTAGAAGAGGTCCTCGAGGTACTTCGCGCGCTCGCGGGTTCGCTGCGCGAGCACCTCGTTGCGAACACCCTTCACGGTGGCGTTTCGCGCGAGGTTCATCTCGAGGTTGTTCGGCTCGTTCGCCATCGAGAGGCGAGCGAGGCGCCACAGGATGACGTTGTCTCCCGTGTTGCGGCCGCATCCGGTCTCGACGTGGAGGATCGCGGCCACGACGCTCGCCGGGACGTTCTGCGCCTTCTGGGCGTTCTCGAAGGCGCGCGCGTACTCGGCGCGGCACTGCTTCGCGAGCCGAACGCTCCCCGGCTGGAGGAAGTTGCGATACATCGAGTGCGGCTCGCGCGGCGAGAGGCCGAACGGGAGGCCGTCGAACTCCTCGAAGCGCGGGTCCTGGAAGGTGCGAAGCGCGCGCTCGCGGGGAACGCCGTCCCGCCCGAGCCGGTCGATGAGATAGCCCCAGCCGCGGTCGCCGACGTCGGCCACCGGCGCGGGCGGCTCGGGAGCGGGCGCCTCTTCCACCGGCGCCGAAGCGACTGCGGCCTCGTGCGGCTGCGACGCCGCGCAGCCGATCGCCAGCGAGCCTCCGATCGCGAGCGCCGCTGCAGGCGCCGCCCACCCTCTTCCGAGCCATCGATTCATGTCCACCTCTCCCTCACCCTGCATCGACCGGTAGCGCCTCGGGATTGCGTTGCAAATCGAACGCCCGGCCCGGCCCGTCGCGGGTCGCGGCCGCTCTGGCCGCCGGGCTCGCTGACGCTCGCCGGCAGCGGTCTTCGTTCGGCCGCGGACCGCCTCGCCGCGCGATCGCTTCGCAGCGCGAGCTAGCTTCGCTTGCAGACCCGCCTGTGGAGGATCCCCCGTGCGCACGCTCCGGCATCGAAGACGCGCCCTCGCCTCCGCGCTCGTCGTCCTCGCCGCATCGGCGGCGGCGCAGGCGCAGGACCGCCCGGCACGAACGCCGTCCCCGCCCGGCGCGCGGGTCTACTTCATCAGCCCGGCGCCCGGCGAGACCGTCACGAGCCCGGTGACCGTCCGGTTCGGCCTCTCGGGGATGGGCGTCGCGCCCGCGGGCGTGCAGGCCGCGAACACGGGCCACCACCACCTCCTCATCGACGCGCCGCTGCCGCCGCCTGGCCAGCCGATCCCGGCCGACCGGCAGCACGTGCACTACGGCGCCGGCCTCACCGAGACGAAGATCGAGCTGCCGCCCGGAACGCACACGCTCCAGCTCCTGCTCGGCGACGACCGGCACGTGCCGCACGATCCGCCGATCGTTTCGGACCAGATCACGATCACCGTGCAGTAGGCGCCCGGCTACGGCGAGGCGCCGATCCGCCCGAAGATCTCGCGCAGCGTCTCGAGCGGCAGCTTCGGACGGCGTTCGAAGTCGAGCAGGCCGTTGCGCTCCTGCTGCACGTCGGTGAGCTGCGTCCAGACGAACCCCGAGAGCCCCGGGGTCTTCGAGATGCCCGCCGCGAGGTCGCGAAGCCGCGCCTCGAGCTCGGCGGGCGCGGCCGGAAGCTTCCCGTAGACGAAGAGCGGGCGCTCGGTGGCGGCCGCATCGGGCGCCACGTAGCCGATGCCGCCGCACTCGGTGAGGACGACCGGGCAGCCCGAAGGATCGGCCCCGGGCAGGACGCCCCGCTTCGGCCCGAGCAGCTCCGTGCTGCGCAGCACCTCCGCGTTCGGGTCGGCGAGAATCTCCTGCACGTGCCTCACCAGCGATTCGCCCGTCTCGGCGTAGCTGTGGATTCCGCGCAGGTCGCCCGCGCTCCACTCCCAGCCGTCGTTGCCGACGACGGGCCGCGTCGGGTCGAGCGCGCGCGTCAGCGCGGTGAGCGCCTCGACGAGCGCGCGCTGCTCGGGACGCGTGGCCTGTTGCCAGACGCCCCACGACTCGTTCATCGGCACCCAGCCGACGACGCACGCGTGCGAGCGGTCGCGCCGCACGAGCTCGGCCCACTCGCCCGCGAGCGCGGCGACGAGCGCCGTCGTGAAGTCGCGCCCGCTCGGCATCTCCGCCCACACCAGCAGCCCGAGGCGATCGGCCCAGGCGAGAAACCGCGGGTCCTCGGCCTTCTGGTGCTTGCGCACCATGTTGAAGCCCATCGCTTTCACGAGCTCGACGTCGCGACGCAGATCGGCGTCGGTCGCCGCCGCGTACCAGCCGCCCGGGAAGTAGCCCTGGTCGAGGAGGCCGCGCAGGTAGAGCGGCGCGCCGTTGAGGAGCAGCGCGCCGCCCTGCCACGAGAGCTCGCGCAGGCCGACGTCGGACTCGGCCTCGTCGAGAACGCGCCCGCCTCGAACGAGCTTCACGACGAGGCGGTAGAGGTGCGGATCGTCCGGCGACCAGAGGTGCGGATCCGGGACGGCGAGCGCGATGCGCGCCTCGGGCCGGTCGAGGCCGGGCGACGTGCCGCGCGCCACCTCTCGCGCGCCGTCGAGCAGCACGGCCTCGACGTCGCCGCCGAAGAGCGCGGCGTCGCATGCCGCGCCGAACTCGACGTGAACGGCGAGCTCGCGTGATCCCACCGCGTAGCGCGTCCACGCGCTCTCGATCGAGAGCTCCGGCAGCGGCTCGAGCCACACGCTCTGCCAGATCCCGGTGACGCCGTCGTAGTCGATGCCGGTGCCGCCCGCTCCTGCGATCTGCTTGCCGCGCGGGAGCGCCCACGTCGCGCGGTCCTCGGCCCGGATCACGACCTCGTTCTCGCCGGGCCGCAGCAGGTGCGCGACGTCGGCCGCGATCGGCGAGTAGCCGCCGCGGTGCGCACCGGCCTCGCGCCCGTTCACGAAGACGCGCGCCGCGCGGTCGCACGCCCCGATGCGAAGGACGACCCGCTCCGCGTCGAAGCCCTGCGGCAGCGCGAAGTGCCGCCGGTACCACAGCACGGGGTGAGGCGACCGGTCACCGATCCCCGACAGCTCGGCCTCGATCGGATACGGCACCACGATCCGCCGCGAAAAGGCGCGTCCGGCGTGCCAGCCGGCCGCGAGTCCCGCGCCGGCGTCGTCGATCTCGAGCTCCCACGGGCCGTTCAGGCACAGCCAGCGCGGCCTTCGCAGCGCCGGCCGCGGATACTCGCTGCGCGGGAGAGCGTCCACGTCAGCCGCGAAGCGCTTCGACCACGCGCAGGAAGTTCCCGCCGAGGATCTTCTGGATGCGCTCCGCGCTCCAGCCGCGCCGCAGGCACAGCTCGACGAGCCGCGGCAGATCGAGCGGCGACACGAGGTCGCGCGGCGGGCAGATCGCGCCGTCCCAGTCGCTGCCGAGCGACGCGTGGTCCTCGCCGATCGTCGTCACGATGTGATCGAGGTGGCGAACGACGGCCTCGGCCCTCCCGCCCCAAAACGGCTCTCCGAGAAAGCTCGACTGGTACATGACGCCGACGGTCCCGCCCGTCGCCGCAACGGCGCGGAGCTGCTCGTCGTCGAGGTTTCGCCAGTGGTCGGTGACGGCCTTCACGCCGGTGTGGGTGACCAGGAGCGGC